>NZ_JBSGGG010000036.1:0-101553 GCF_053603795.1 Nocardia sp. NPDC004123 | reverse complement strand
AACGGTCAGATCCTCAACCGAAACGGCAGAGTCATTTCTCCGACAACCAGGGATCCTCTGCGCGGCGTGTACGTCGTCGGATGGGCCAAACGCGGTGCACACGGTGGAATCGGCGAAAACCGCGTCTGCGCCGCCGAAACAGTCGAGCAACTCGCGATCGACCTCCATCTGACCCGCCCGACCCACCAGCCGAGCACGGCCATGTGAGCTGCCCCCCACCCAAACCTCCACGCCGACACGATCATCCACGCGGTGATGCCGTGCCCCATTGAGCCCGAGCCGCATTTCACGCTGACCAAACCTGCCAGCGCGGCTGCCGAATTGCGGACGACCGGTGCAATCCCGCACAGACCGCCGTCGAACAGCAGTTTCGCGCCAATTCCTCAGCCGTAGTGCGCGTTCAGAACGGTTGGACCGGCCGTTCATCCGCGACGTGGTCGAAGACTTCAGCGAGCGACCTAGCCCGTCTCGGTGGTCACGGACCTCGAGGGTCGGGATCGGGGTGGCGTGGAGCATCACGGACAACGGTGAACCGTATCCTGGTGTGGTGCTTGCGCTTTACAGTGCTGCGGTCGCCCTGGTCACCGGTGCTACGTCGGCGTGGTTGAGCTACTATTTCGGCTCGCGGAAAGAGCTCTTCGCTTGGCAGCGGGAGCAAGCTCTGCGGTGGGATGGCTCGCGGAGGGAGGCGTACTCCGCGTATGCGGCAGCCGTCAAACGTGAGGTCCGGATCCACGTCAAGATGGCTGCTGCGAAGCACCCCGAGCTCTGGCCCGGCCATGAGGTACTGGATATCCCCACAGGGTGGCCACTCTTGGTGACTGCGGAAGACGAGCGGGCTGCGTTGCTGGAGTCGATTCTGCTGCTGGCCGATGGGCCGACTGTGGCTGCAGCTCGTGAGTGGCAGCAGAAGGTGTGGGAACTCCGACGCTTACACAATGACGCGTCGATCACCGCGGAGTCGGTGCGGCAAGCGCTGGCGGGAACTTCCGATGCGCGAGACCGCTTTTACGCATGCGCACGGGCTGATCTGGGAATCCTGGCCCCGCTGCCGAGCCCGGCGCCGCTTCCGCATCGGAGGGAGGTCACCAGTTCAGCTGACGTGGAGCCGGGCCTCAGCGATCGCGCTCCCTCGAGTTGACCGGCGGTGGATCCGGCAGCGGCAGGACCGCACCGCGGGCATGGGTTTCCTCGGGGTGGATCGTGATGACGTCCAGCCGCCGCACCAGTGAGCGGGGTATCTGCCCGTCGGTGAAATGCTCCGGTCCGGGAACGATGACCGCTTCCGCGTCGAGGCGAGTGGCTCGAGCCTTCAGCCGGGCCAGCGGCGGCCGGCCCGATTTCGGGTCGTAGACGACCACCTCGGCCAGGTCGTAGCCGTAGCGCTCGGCGAGCCTCCGCACCTGGGTCTCGTCCCAAAGCTGGCCCATCCCCGACACATCCGTCCGGAGGTAGCCGAGACATGTTGGCTTGTATCGCATGATCACCCCTGACTCCTGGTGTCCGTCGAGCGGGATAGTTCCGTGGAAGTCCACATAGGCGCAGTCCTCGTCCCCTTCCCCAGCGTCCCGGAGCTCGATCAGACCACCTGTGAACTCGAAGAGCCGTGTACGCCTCCACATTTCGATCTCCCGTCTGCCGTTCGATTGGCAACTCGGGACCGGGAGATGCACGTCCGAACCCGAGCGCCTGTCCCGACGGTACGAAGACGGGCCTGGCGGGAGCCATCAGTGTGCTCGACTTTGCTGCAAATCTTTCACGGTGGCCCACGCCCGAGCTGACCGGAGAACTATGGTTGATGCACGGGAAAACCTGCGCACACTGCTAGACAGGGGGCAGCATCATGCGCCTTTCGTTTCTTGGTAGGGGCGGTTCCGATGTTGGGCAATGCCCAGCGCTCTACCTCACCGATCGCGGTACCTACGTCGTAGTGGGGTGGATGACCGATCGGCTCGAGACCGTGGAGATCCCGCACCTTCTGCTCGGATTCCTCGCGCCGGACACCTTCATCGGCGTGGCTCTTTCCGACACGGGCCGTGGAACGTTCACGCTGACCGGAAACCCGATGTGTGACCCAGAGATTGTGGACGAGCTCGCTATGGAACCGAACGAGACAGCGATCGAGGTTCCGGTGGCGGAGAGGAGCTTCTACGGTGCTACTACTGCCGCATGATCCGCCCGACTGGGTGAGTCTGTTCCGCGACTGCAAGCACGACGCGTTCCACCTGGAAGTCAGGGACGCCTATGCGGTACCGCAAGAGTCCGAACGGTTCCGCCGTTTCCTGGCCGGTGAGCCCGCTCTCCAGGATGAACACAAGGACCGATGGAACGACCTGATCCGAGAGACCACCGGCCGAGGGGTCATCGTCAGCAGGATTCGCGTAGTCACCGAACCGATTACCGACTATCACCGCTGGCTGCTGTCGGTGACCGGCACCAACACGACAGCCGGTGAGGACATCCGTTATGTGCCGAGGCAACTCGCGGGAACAGTCCCGCCGGACGACTGGTGGCTCATCGACAACGAGAGGGTTGTCTACAACCTGGTGAACGAGAACGGGAAACCGGCGGGACTCGCGGTGACCACCGATCCGGGAATCGTCGCGTACTCCCGCAGCGTGAAGGACCGACTGTGGGACCTGAGCACGCCTTTCACCGAATACGTCGAGAACGAGCACGCCCGACAGTGACGAGCGGCGTTCAAGATGCGAGGGAAGCTCTCGGACTACGTCTCCGGGAGCTTCGCCTCAGGGCGAGTCTCACCGGGCGCAAGTTGGCTCAGCTGTGCGGTTGGCATGAGTCGAAGGTCAGCAAAATCGAATACGGGCGAATCACACCGACCGATGCGGACATCCGGGCCTACTGCCTGTATACCGGCGCGGACAATCAGGCGGCTGATCTGCTGGCTACCCTGCACACGATCGATAGCGCTTACCTCGAATGGCGACGCATCCTCGGCACCGGATTGAAGCATCGTCAACAGAAAGCGCTGAAGCTCGAGGCCGAAGCAATCCACATTCGCGACTATCAGCCACAGATCATCCCCGGCCTTCTCCAGACCGCGGAATACGCAGCAGCGAAACTACGGCGCGGCATGGAGTTCCATCAGATACCCGACGATGTCGACGAGGCCGTATCGAAACGCATAGAACGCCAACGCATCCTGTACCAGCGGCACCACTTGTTCCACTTCCTCATCGCTGAGCAAGCGTTGTACACCACGGTCGGTACCGACGCCGTCATGATCGGCCAGCTCGACCGGTTGGCCACCATCCTCGGGATGCCCCGCATCACGCTCGGAATCATCCCGGTAACCGCTGAGGCTCTGGTCGTCTCCACGAACTTCGCCATGTTCGACAACCGCCTCGTCATGGTGGAAGGTACGGCGGCGGAGCTGACGATTACTCAGCCCCGCGAGGTAGCGACCTACAGCCGGGCGTTCAAAGGGCTTGCCGGCCAATCGGTAACCGGCGAACCGGCTCGAGTATTGATCCGCAACGCCATCGAGTCACGGTCAGGTTAGGCGAAGGCCGGCCGCCGCAGCACCTTGTGCGCGGGTTCACGATGCCATCACTGCCGGCTGGGAATTCGGTCGCGTGGCGGGTGGAGGCATGTGGTTCAATCGGGGCGTGATGATGTCTGCGCAGGGCTGGTGGCTGCTTTCTCAGCGGCTTTGAACTGTGCGTTTGGGCCGCCACATCGGGCGGCCATGATTTGTGTTCTGCGGCTTCCTGTTCCGGTCGGTGTGGCTGATTCGAGAGGAAAAGGATTGCGGGATGAGCTTCGGCGATGACACGGGTTTCGGCGATGAGGTGGGCGGGTTTCTGATCACCTCGCGGGGGCTGGATGAGTATCGGGCGATGTTCGGTCTCGGGCCTGCAGATCTCGGGGGTCGGATCCTTGATTGCCCTGCTGGGGCGGCGAGCTTCGCCGCCGAGGTGGCGGGGTTCGGGGGTGATGTGACCGCCTGTGACGCGGCGTATTTCGACTTCGATGGCGTTGAGGTCGGGGAGGTTTGCCGAGCCCAGACCGATCTAGGCGACCGGTATGTCCGGGCCCATCCGGGCGACTACTGCTGGACGTTCTTCACCGATCCGGATGATCACCATCGGCGGCGGCGGTCGGCGGTCGAACTCTTCGTCGCCGATCGGCAGCGAAATCCGGATCGATATGTTCCTGCGGAACTGCCTCGACTTCCGTTCCCTGACAACGCCTTCGACTTGGTGCTGAGCTCACATCTGCTCTTCTCCTATGCCGACGGACTCGGATACGACTTCCACGTGCGCACGATCACCGAGCTGATCCGGGTCAGCCGCGGCGACGTGCGGATCTTCCCTCTGGTGCCCACCGGATCGGCGCAGGTCTATCCGCGGTTGAATGAACTGCGCGGTGACCTTCTGAATCTCGGTATCACCAGCGACGTCGTCGAGGTCGAGTACGAATTCCAGCAGGGTGCCGATCAAATGATGGTGTGCCGCAAGGACCCTCGTGACAGTGAGTGATCGCGCCGAGCCAAGGCATTGAAGGCGCTGAGGATGTTGGGCAACCTCCAGAGTCGGGGCTTCCCAGCAACATTCGTCAGCGGGCCAACGGCCGGGCGTTCGCGAGGATCGCATCGACCGTCTCGCCGACGGTGAGATCGGAGCTGTCGAGCCAGAGGCCGAGGGGCGGGGTTTCGGCGCGCAGGACGCTGTCCAGGTCGTTCACGGTGAAGGTTCCGTACGTGTTCTTCGGGCGGGCGGCCTCGCGCCGCGCCACCGCGTCCGGAGTCGGAGCGAGCACCACGACGTAGAGCGGGTCGGTGCGGATCCGGCCGATCAGGTAGGGCAGCAGGTCGCCGAGCACGACATCCTGCACCACCGCCGTGAACCCCGCCGCCGCGTAGGAGTCGGCCACCTCGGCGGCGAGGCGGTGCCGCAGGCGGAGCTGTTCGAGCGCTTCGGGACTCGGCTCGGGGGTCATGTCGGCGCGCCCTCCCACCAGGAAACGCCGGAAGACGTCACCGCGCACATGGGCCGAGCGCGGCAGCCGCTCGGCGAGGGCCTGCGCCACGGTCGATTTCCCGGCGGCCTGAATACCGGTGATCAGATAGACGGCGGAGGATTCACCAGGACCGGGCATGGTCCGGACGGTAGCCGACGGGCCGCCGCCCCCGCAGCGACATTTCCGCTCCCGGCGAGTCGCCCGACTCCCCGGCCGTGAGTAACGGCGCTGAGTACTTCGGCGGATTCGGCGTGCCGCGTCGGTCAATACTGTTGCGGTGTCGGCATATTCGGGAGGAAGGGCGGCACGGCGATGAACTCTCCACACTGGCAGGGGTCCGAGGCCTCGCGACGGGCGCTCGAGGCAGCACGGGAATCGGGACGGCTGGCAGGCGGCGGGGGCGGTGGCGGAGCCGGCGGCGCGTGCTCGACGAGCACGGTCCTCGCACTGCTGATCGTCCTGACCGTCCTGGGTCTCGCCGCGCCGATCGCCTGGCGGATTCTCACCGAAGTCGGCCGCTAGCGCCGGCCCGCGCTTCGCGACGCATCGAGCCTTCGCCCACGCGGCACCGGCCTCCAGCTCCGAAACGGTATGGACACGCGGGTGATCACTTGCCGTATTCGGGCACACACGGAGCCCGGGTTCGCCTAGCGTGAGCGGGGTTGACGTCGAGAGGGGTCAAGAATGCGGGCCGGGATGCTGAGCGTGGCGGAGCTGGTGGCACGGGTCGAGGCGGGAACGCTGGACACGGTGCTGGTGGCCATGACCGACATGCAGGGGCGATTACAGGGAAAGCGTTGTTCGGCACGGTATTTCGTGGAGGAGGTACTGGATCGGGCGACGGAGGCGTGTAACTACCTGCTGGCCGTCGACGTGGAGATGACCACGGTCGAGGGCTACGAGATGTCCTCCTGGGACACCGGCTACGGCGATTTCGTGCTGCGCCCGGACCTGGGCACGCTACGGCTGGTGCCGTGGTGGCCGGGCACCGCGCTGGTGCTCTGCGACGTCGAGCAGGTGGACCCGCACGGCCGGCCAGGGCAGCCCGTGGCCGCCTCACCCCGGCAGGTGCTGCGCGCCCAGCTGGATCGCCTGGCCGAGCGCGGCCTGTCCGCCTATGTCGGCACGGAACTCGAATTCCTCGTCTTCGACGACACCTACGAGTCCGCCTTCCGCAGCGGCTACCGCGATCTCACCCCCGCCAACCAGTACAACGTCGACTACTCGATGCTCGGCACCGCCCGCATCGAACCGCTGCTGCGCCGCATCCGCACCGACATGTCCGGCGCGGGAATGTATGTCGAGTCCGCCAAGGGCGAATGCAATCCCGGTCAGCACGAGATCGCCTTCCGCTACGACGAGGCCCTGGTCACCTGCGACAACCACACCATCTACAAGACCGGAGCCAAGGAGATCGCCGCCCAGGAGGGCCGCAGCATCACCTTCATGGCGAAATACAATGAGCGGGAAGGCAATTCCTGCCACATCCACCTGAGCCTGCGCAACAGCGCGGGCGAGCCGGTCTTCGCCGACGGCGACGACCCCTCGGCACTGATGCGCCACTTCATCGCGGGCCAGCTGGACTGCCTGCGCGAACTCACCTACCTGCTGGCCCCGAACATCAACTCCTACAAACGATTCCAGGCCGACAGCTTCGCGCCCACCGCCCTGGCCTGGGGCCGTGACAATCGCACCTGCGCCCTGCGCGTCGTCGGCCACGGCCCGTCGCTGCGCCTGGAGAACCGCATCCCGGGCGGCGATGTGAACCCGTATCTGGCGGTCGCCGCGGCCATCGCGGCCGGTCTGCACGGTATCGAGCAGCAGCTCCCGCTGGAGCCGGAGTTCCACGGCAACGCCTACCGTTCGCACCGCCCGCGCGTCCCGCACACCCTGCGCGAGGCCGCGCAGCTGTTCGGCGACAGCAAGATCGCCCAGAAGGCGTTCGGTCCGGAGGTGGTGCGGCACTACCGCAATGCCGCGCAGGTCGAGCTGGACGCCTTCGACGCGGCGGTGACCGACTGGGAGCGGATCCGTGGCTTCGAACGACTCTGACCCCGGGCGCCGGCCCGTCATCGGCCTGCCCACGTACTCCGAACGCACCCGCTTCGGTCACTGGGACGTCGACGCCGCGGTACTGGCCCGCACCTACGTCGACCTGACCGAACGTGCGGGCGGCATCCCGGTCCTGTTGCCGCCCAGCGGAACTCCGCGCCCCGAGCTCGTCGACCGGCTCGACGGCCTGATGCTGACCGGCGGCGCGGACCTCGATCCCGCCCGCTACGGCGCGCCACCGCATCCCGCCACCGGCGGCCTGCGCCCCGACCGCGACGAGTCCGAGTTCGGGCTCTTCGCGCTCGCCCGCGCCGCGGGCCTGCCGGTCCTGGCCGTATGCCGCGGACTGCAATTGGTGAACGTCGCCCTGGGCGGCACCCTGCTGCAGCACGTCCCGGATGCCGTGGGGCACACCGACCACTCCCGCTCCCCCGGCGTCTTCACGGTCAACACCGTCACCACGGTCCCCGGCAGCCGCCTCGCCGCCATCGTCGGTCCCGAGGCGAAAGCGCACTGCCACCACCATCAGGCCATCGGCACGCTCGCCCCCCGCCTCACCGCCACCGGGCACTCAGCGGACGGCATCATCGAGGCCGCCGAGACCCGCGAGGGCCCGTTCCTGCTGGGCGTGCAATGGCATCCCGAGGAGAACCCGACCGACCTCCGCCTCATGCGGGCCCTGGTCGACCATGCGGCACAGTACGGAAAGGAGCGCACCCCGTGACAACCACCGACATCGTCAATCCCGCCACCGAGCAGGTGCTGGCCACCATCGCCGCGGCCGACACGGCCGCCACCGACGCCGCCATCGAACGCGCGCACCGGGCGACGGCGAGCTGGCGCGCCGTCGCCCCCGGCGACCGGGCGCGGCTGCTGCGCCGCTTCGCCGAGGCGGTGGACGCCGAGATCGAGCAGCTGGCCCGGCTCGAGGTCAGCAATGCCGGCCACACCATCGGCAATGCCCGCTGGGAGGCCGGCAATGTCCGCGACGTCCTGCACTACAGCGCGGGCATGCCGGAACGCCTGCTGGGCAATCAGATTCCGGTCCCGGGCGGCGTGAACATCACCTTCTGCGAGCCGCTGGGCGTGGTCGGCATCATCGTGCCCTGGAACTTCCCCATGCCCATCGCGGCCTGGGGCTTCGGTCCCGCGCTGGCCGCCGGGAACACCGTGGTGCTCAAACCGGCCGAGCTCACCCCGCTCACCGCCATCCGGCTCGGCGAGCTCGCCGTGGAGGCGGGCCTGCCCGAGGACGTCTTCCAGGTGATCCCGGGTCGCGGCGCGGTGGTCGGGGCCCGCCTCGTCACCCATCCGGCCGTGCGCAAGGTGGTGTTCACCGGTTCCACCGAGGTGGGCAGGCAGATCATGGCCGGCTGCGCCGAGCAGGTGAAGCGGGTGACCCTCGAATTGGGCGGCAAGAGCGCCAATATCGTCTTCGCCGACGCGGACCTCGAGCGCGCCGCCGCCACCGCGCCCTACGGCGTCTTCGACAATGCCGGTCAGGACTGCTGCGCCCGCTCCCGGATCCTGGTGCAGCGCAGCGTCTTCGATCGCTTCCTGGGACTGCTCGAACCCGCGGTCCAGGGCGTGCGGGTGGGCGATCCGTCCGACGAGTCGACCGAGATGGGACCCCTCATCTCCGCCGCCCACCGCGACCGCGTCGCCGGATTCCTCGAACCGTCGACCAAGGTGGCATTCACCGGCTCCCGCCCCGACGGCCCCGGATACTGGTTCGCCCCCACCGTCGTTCTCCCGTCCAGCCCCGAGGACCGGGTGCTCACCGAGGAGGTCTTCGGCCCGGTGGTGGCGGTGGTGCCCTTCGAGGACGAGGCCGACGCCCTGCGCATCGCCAACGACACCCCCTACGGTCTGTCCGGCTCCATCTGGACCAGCGATGTCGGGCGGGCGCTGCGGGTGGCCCGCGGGGTCGAGGCCGGGAACCTGTCGGTGAATTCCCATTCCTCCGTGCGCTATTGGACGCCGTTCGGCGGATTCAAGCAGTCCGGTCTGGGGCGCGAACTCGGCCCCGACGCCGCCCGCGCCTTCACCGAGACCAAGAACGTCTTCCTCGCCACCGAGTAACCCGCCCCTCATCGAAGGAGATACGTTGCAGCGCTTACAGGATCGAGTCGCGGTCGTCACCGGCGGCGGCAGCGGCATCGGGCTGGCCACCGTCCGGCGCTTCGCCCAGGAGGGCGCGAAGGTCGTGGTCGCCGATATCGACGCCACCAGCGGCGAGGCCGCCGCGGCCGAGGCCGGCGGGCTCTACGTGAAGGTCGACGTCACCGACGAGGAGCAGGTGCGGGACCTGTTCCAGGCCGCCGTCGACACCTACGGCGGCCTCGACATCGCATTCAACAACGCGGGCATCTCACCGCCGGAGGACGATTCGATCCTCACCACCGGCATCGACGCCTGGAAACGGGTACAGGAGGTCAATCTGACCTCCGTCTACCTGTGCAGCAAGTACGCCATCGAGCACATGCTCGAACGCGGCCGGGGCTCGGTCATCAATACCGCGTCCTTCGTGGCCGTCATGGGCGCGGCCACCTCCCAGATCTCCTACACCGCCTCCAAGGGCGGCGTGCTGGCCATGAGCCGGGAGCTGGGAGTCCAGTTCGCACGCCAGGGCATTCGCGTGAACGCGCTGTGTCCCGGACCGGTCAACACTCCCCTGTTGCAGGAGCTGTTCGCCAAGGATCCCGAACGCGCCGCGCGCCGCCTGGTGCACATTCCCGTCGGCCGATTCGCCGAGCCGGAGGAGATCGCCGCCGCCGTGGCTTTCCTCGCCAGCGACGATTCCTCCTTCATCACCGCCTCGCAGTTCATGGTCGACGGCGGTATTGCGGGCGCGTACGTGACGCCCCTGTAGCGCAACGGTTTTCGGGCGCTGCGGTTCAGGCGCCGACGGGGGCCTGGTCGACTTCCGGCGGCTCCTCCACGGTTCGTCTGGGCCCGGTGAACCAGCGCCGGGCCGAGACGAACCACCAGACGGCGATCGCGCCCACCACCCCCACCAGGGTGAGGGGCGCGTAATTCACCGCGTTCCAGGTGAATCCGTCCACCCACGGATACCCGTGGTCGTCGGTCGGCAGGATGAACAGCACGCTGATGATCACGATCCAGACCAGCGCGATGATCCCGATCGGCCGATACCAGCGGCCCAGCTGCCACGGCCCGGCCTGGAATCGGTTGCCGCGCAACAGCCGCAGCAGCACCGGAATCCCGTAGGCGATGTAGAGGCCGATGGTGGCCACCGAGGTGGCGGCGGCGTACGCGGTCGGGGCATTGGCGGCGGGCACCAGCATCGACGGAATCAGCAGGATGAACGCGAACACCGAGACGAAGAAGACCGCGTTCACCGGCACCCGGCGGGCCGACAGCTTCGCCCACAGCTTGGATCCCGGCACCGCGCCGTCGCGGGCGAAGGCGAACAGCATGCGGGAGGCCGCGGTGACCGAGGCGTAGCCGCAGAACAATTGGGCGACGGCGGCGATGATCAGTAGCAGCCCCGACCAGAACGAATTCAGCGAATTCTGCAGGATGTAGATGACCGGATAGCCACTGTTCTTGGCCGGATCCAGCGCATCGTCGAGATTCGGGATCGCGAACGTCACCGCCATGATGAGCAGGTACCCCGCGATCGCCGACACCACAATGGTGTTGATGATCCCCTTGGCCGCCATGCGCGAGGCGTCGTGCGTCTCCTCCGACATGTGCGCCGACGCGTCGTACCCGGTGAACGTGTACTGCGCGTGCAGCAGCCCGAGCAGGAAGCTGAACGCCACCCCGCCGAACCCGATCGCACTGTTGTCCACGGTCTTGGTGAACACGAAGCCGATGCTCTGGTGGTGGCGTGCACCGAAACCCAGCACCACCACGAAGATGGCCACACCGCCCACATGCCACCAGGCCGACACATTGTTGATGACCGCCGACAGGTGCGGGCCGATGATGTTCAGCACCGCGTGCAGCACCAGAATCCCGGAGAACACCGCGAAGATGGCGTTGCGGTCGGTCCCGATATCCCATCCGATCACGTTCAGCACCGCGGTGGTGAAGATGGCCGCGCCGTAATCGATGGCCGCGGTCACCGCGATCTGCCCGATCAGGTTGAACCAGCCGGTGAACCAGCCCCACACCGGCCCACCCAGCTCCGACGCCCACCAGTACAGTCCGCCCGATGTCGGATAGGCCGAGGCCAATTCGGCCATGGCCAGCCCGACGAACAACACCATGACCGAGACCAGCGGCCAGCCCCACGCCATGGTGATCGGCCCGCCATTGGACAGGCCGATCCCGTAACTCGCCAGGCCGCCGGTGAGAATCGAGACAATGGTGAAACTGATCGCGAAATTGGAGAATCCGGACCAGGATCGCGCCAATTCCTGTTTGTAACCGAGTTCGGCGAGCCGCCGTTCATCATCGGATCGAGGCTGGGTTGCGGTCATGCTAGCTCCCGAGTGAAAACGCCGCCCTCACACGGCGTTTGCCAGGAGCCCAGTGTGCGGTAATCCCGTGCCGAACCGCAGCCCAACGGGCAAACTAGTCGCCCGGTTCGGAAACCGTGAGGCGCTCGCGGTGCAGGACCAGCTCGGTGGTGTGCGCCGCGTACGCCGCGGGCGCGTCCTCCCAAGCGGCGGGCCCGGTCCGGACGAACTGCAGCTCACGCATCCGACCGCTGCCCCTGGGCGAGGGCGGCCAGTTCCTTGAACTTCACGACCGCTCCGGCTGCGCCCCAGGTGCCCTCGGGCTGCTCGTGGATCAGCACCCACACCCGCAGCGCCTCACTCTGACCGAGACCCGCTGCGGCGAGCACCTTTTCGGTGACCTCGGCGATGAGACCGGCCTTGCGGCGTTCGGACAGCGCGTCCTCGGGGACGGTCACGTCGACCAGGAAGCGGGGCAGATCGTCTGCGAGCGCTCCGAATCCGCCATCGGCGACCTCCTCGATGCGGCACCACGCCTGCGCACGGAAGAACGCGGTGTCGGGTGCGCCCTCCCACTTCAGCAGGGTCTGGGGTAGCGCCTGCGACAGCTCGCCCCGTGCGTCCCCGGTGAGCACTCCGGCGGGCAGGGTCAGGTGAATCATCGGCATCTACGTGCTCCTTCGCTTCCGGCCGACCGTCTATAACAGTCGTTATAATCGAGGGACGGTACTCTATGACGGTTGTTATAGACAAGGAGGAGTCGATGGCGGGGACGCCGGGCGATGCCGCGGATTCGCGCGGCAGACTCGTGGCCGGGGCGGCCGACATGATCCGGCGGCGCGGCCTGAACGCGACCAGTGTGCGCGAGCTCGCCAAATACGCCCGGGCGCCACTGGGTTCGACGTACCACTACTTCCCCGGCGGCAAGACCCAGCTCGCGACCGAGGCGGTCACCTTCGCCGGGGATCACGTGGCGGCACTGCTCGCCCGCGAACTGGACCAGGGGCCGGTCGAAGGGATGCGAGCCTTCCTGCAGATGTGGCGGAAGGTCGTGGTGGACACCGACTTCCGCGCCGGGTGCCCGGTGCTGGCGGTCGCCGTGGAAGACCTGCCCGAAGCCGAGGGCGCACCGCGCGAGGCGGCCGCCGCGGCGTTCAGCCGCTGGACCGAGCTGCTGACCGACTCGATGTGTGCCCACGGGGCAGAGCGCGCCGAGGCCGAGCGCACGGCCACCCTGATCGTCGCCGCCGTCGAGGGCAGCGTGGCCATGTGCCGCGCACAGCAGAGCGCGGAACCCTTGGATCGCATCGCCACACAGCTGGAACCGCTTGTGCGGTCGACGATTACGCGCGACCGGATCTGAGATCCCGGCTCCCGCCCGAAGCGCGCCGACCCAGGCCGGCGGGAGCCGCGCGGTGGATCAGACCGCGCGCAGTCCCGCCGCGGTGACCGATACCAGGCGCCCCACCGCGGCCTCCGACGTCGCGTCGGCCGCGGCCGACAGGGCGTGCAGGCAGTAGGCGGCCAGCTCGTCGGGTGGGACGTCGGCGCGCAGTTCGCCGGTGGCGGCGCCTTCTTCGATCAGCTGCCGGAGCAGGTCGCGCAGCTGGTTCAGGGCGGCGACGATGTGCGCGTCGGGATGCAGGAATGTCACCAATTCCCGGTCGTGGCTGCCGGTTTGGCGGGTGATGTGCGCGTAGGCGGTGAGGACGGCGTCGAGGCGGCCGCTCGCACTGCCCTCGCCGTCGCGGACCTTGACCAGTTCCCCGAGGTGGGCCTCGATCCGGCGGGCATGCCAGGTGCGCAGAATGGTCTCGACATCCGGGAAGTACTTGTACAGGGTGGCCCGTCCGATGCCGGCGCGAGTGGCGATCTGCGACATGGTCACCCCGCGCAGCCCCTGCTCGAAGGCGAGGGCCGCGGTGGCGTCGAGGATCGCGTCCCGCACCTCGCGGCGATGGGCGTCGATCGTCTCGTTCCACAGCTTCGGCACGGCTCAACCATACAGACTGACAGCCCTGCAGACACAAACTCTTGACCATAGACACAGTGTCTCGATAAATTCGAGGCATCAGGTCACGGCCGGCCCTCCCGACAGGAGAATTCCGTGTTCCCACCCACCGACGACCCCCACCCCGAATACCACGACCCCAACGCACCCGACACCCTGTACGCGACGAAACCGCCGTGGGACATCGACCGGCCCCAGCCCGCCTTCACCGCCCTCGCCGAGGCCGGTGCCCTGCGCGGCCGGGTCCTCGACCTCGGTTGCGGCACCGGCGAACACGCGTTGCTCGCCGCCGGCCTGGGTCTCCACGCGACCGGGATCGACCAATCCGCGCAGGCGCTCGAACTGGCCCGGCACAAGGCGGCGGAACGCGGCCTGCAGGCGCGGTTCGTGCGCCACAGCGCCCTGGACCTGGCCACCCTCGGCGAGACCTTCGACACCGTGCTGGACTGCGGCCTGTTCCACCTGTTCGACGGCGCGGACCGGATCGCCCTGGTCGACGGCCTGGCCACGATCATTGCGCCGGGCGGACGCTACTTCCTGCTCGGTTTCAGCGATCGACAGCCCGGCACCTGGGGTCCGCATCGGCTGAGCCGCACCGATATCGAGTCCGCCTTCACCGATGGCTGGCGACTCGATTCCCTCGAACCTGCCACCCTCGACATCCTTCCCAGCCCGACCCCGGTGGCAGCCTGGCTCGCCGCCCTCACCCGGCAGTGATTCCCATGCCCGCACTCGAATCCCGTGTCCCCACCGACCGATCGGCCCGCTACCTGCGTCAGTTCCGCACCCACGCCGAGGCGATGGCCTCCCCGCGCGGCCACCGCGTCCACGCCGGCAATCCCCGGGCCGCGGGCGAGATCCACCTGCGCGTCGAGAGCACCGATACCCGCACCACAGCCCATTTCGGCCCCTGGGGCCACTGCACCCTCACCGCCGAACCCGAGGCCCTCGTGATGCGCATCGACGCGACCGACGCCACGGCCCTGCACCGCATCCGCGACATCCTCACCCGCGACCTCACCCGCTTCGGCGGCGGTTCCCTCACCATCGACTGGCGGGATCCGGACTGACCGGCATTCAGGCCAATCCGGCGCGCAGCACGAGAATAGCTATCTGCGTGCGGTTTTCGAGACCCAGCTTGGCGATGACGCGGCTGATGTGCACCTTGACCGTGGACTCGCTCATGTGGAGGGTGCGGGCGATCTCGGCATTGCCCGCACCCGTGGCGACGGCCCGCGCGACCTCGCGTTCCCGATCGGTGAGCTGGGAGAGCTGGGCGAGCGCGTCCGGTTGCTGCGCGCCGGGACCCTGCGTGAAGGCGGTGAGCATGCGTTTGGTGATGGCGGGGGCGAGGATGGCGTCACCGGCGGCGACCACCTCGACCGCGCGGGCGAGTTCGCGGGGCGGAGTGTCCTTGAGCAGGAAGCCCGCCGCGCCGGATTCCAGTGCGGCGTAGACATATTCGTCCAGTCCGAAGGTGGTGAGGACGACCACCGCCGGCGGCGTGGGGAGGCCGCGGACCCGGCGGGTCACCTCGAGGCCGTCCACGTGCGGCATGCGGATATCGGTGACCACCACATCCGGGCGGTGCCGGTGCACCAGGTCCACGATGGCGCGGCCGTCGCCGTCCTGGGCGACCACCTCGATATCGCCGCCGGCCTCCAGGATCATGGCGATGCCGGAGCGCACCAGTTCCTCGTCGTCGAGCAGCACCACCCGGATCACGAAACCTCCTTCACCACATCGTCATTCGTCGGCCGTCAGCGGGAACGTCGCGTGCACCCGGTAGCCGCCGGCCAGCGGACCGGAATGCACGGTCCCACCGGCGAGTTCGACCCGTTCGCGCATGCCGAGCAGACCGAAGCCGGAACCCTGGGCAGCCAGGGCGGTCCGCTCACCGGGGCCGTTGCGGACATCGACGTCGAGACGATCGTCGGCGATGGTGAGCGCCACCCGCACCTCGGCCCCGGCCGCATGCTTGGCGGCATTGGTCAGCGCCTCCCGCACCAGTCGATGCGCCGCCCGGCCGACCGGTCCCGGCACCGGCGGCAGGTCCGGCGGCAACGACAGGTCCACCTGCTGCCCGGCGGCGACCGCCTCGGCGACGAGCTCGGCAATGGCGCCCAGGTCGGGCACGGGACGCAGTGGCGCTGCCTCCCCACCGTCGCGGGCGCGCAGCACGCCGAGCAGCTCCCGCATCTCGGTCAGGGCGCGCGATCCGGTGGCGCGGATGGTGCCGGCGATCTCGGCGGGCTTGCCGTCGGCGGACACCTCGAGCGCCCCGGCCAGCACGGTGATCTGCGAAATCCGGTGCGCCACAATATCGTGCAGCTCCCCCGCGATGCGCAGGCGCTCGGCCTCCACGGCCGCCGCGGCGCGCAGGTCGCGTTCGCGCTCGGCCTGCTCGGCGCGTTCCCGCAGGGCCGCAAGGGTTTCGGCGCGCTGGTTGGTCCACAATCCCAGCAGCAGCGGCAGCGCGAGTCCGACCGTGACAATGACGCCCCGGTGGAAGAACAGCTCCCACCAGCTGCCCGCGCCCCAGGGCACCACCGCCACGATCACCGACGCGAGTGCCGCCAGCCAGGTCGGGCGGCGGTTGCCGTAGCGCCGGGCGACCGTGTAGATCGCCAGCAGCATGGGCGCGAACGCGCCGACCAGCAGCTGTCCGAGCAGCGCCGCCCCGAGTACCGGCAGCGGCCGGAAGCGCCGCGCCAGCAGGGCGACACCGGCCACGACGGCCACAGGCGGGCCCGCGGCGGCGGGCAGCAGGCCGATCGCGGAGGTGTGCACCTCCTCGAAACCGGCCGCGCCGAACAGCGCGGCGAGCACGACGTCGAGGATCACCGTGCCGATCCGTCGCGTCGTGCTCATTCCGGCAACCCTAGTCGGGCTCGGCATTCTCAGACGTCACGGCGCGCGAGCAGCACGCGTCCGAGCGCCAGCAACCCGGCCGCCACCAGCGTCAGCGGCAACACCAGCAGGGCGGGATTCCCGGTGCCGGGCTGCACCAGCTGCCCGGCGGACAGGAAGGGCATCATCTTCGGGCTGACGCCGGCCAGCACCGCACCGGTCTCCACTACGGTCGGGAAGCCGATGGCCACCACCATGGCGACGGTCGCATTGCGGGTGACGGCGGCCATGCCCATACCGGCCAGGGCGGCGAGCGTCACATACACGGGCACTGCGGTGAAAGCCCTTGCCAGATGCGAGGTTTCGGCCGGTAGCGTCGAGACCAGCAGCTGCACGAGCACGCTCACGCCCACCAGCGCGAGGCCGTAGAGAGCGGCGAGCACGCCCACCGTGAGTGCCTTCGCCGCGAGGACCCGGCCCGGCCGCCGCACCGTGAGCACGGTGGTGGTGATGGTGCCGTAACGGTATTCGTGCCCGAAGGCATTGACCGCCACCGCGGTGGCGAAGAGTGCGGCCAGCAGCAACGGCAGCCCCGAGACCGATGCGGCGAATTGCTCGCTCGGCGTGGCATAGTCGCGGGCCGCGGACAGATAGGCGATGAAGGTCTGCAGGGCCAGGCCGAGCGCGAGCAGCGCCCAGGTGGAGCGCAGGGTGGCGAGCCGGGTCAGTTCGTAGCGGATGGCATTGGACATGAGCGGAATTCCTGTTCGATGTCAGGCGACAACGTGGCCGCGGTACTGGGCGGAATCGGCGGTGGCCTGGAAGTAGGCGTCCTCCAGGCTGGTGCGCGCCTGGGTCAGCTCGGTGATCAGCAGCCCGGCGCGCAGGGCCAGGGCGGCGACACCCTGCCGGTCGTGACCTTCGACGGTCACCGTGCCGTCCGCCTCCACCCGGGCGCGGAATCCATGGCGGTTCAACGTCTTCGCCAGTTCCGCGGGCCGATCGGTGCGCGCCGTGATGTGGGGCGCGGAGTTGCGGGCGACGAACTCACGCACCGATTCCGCGGCCAGCAGCCGCCCGGCGCCGATGACGACCAGCGAATCCGCCAGGTGCGCCATCTCGTTCAGCAGATGCGAGGAGACGAAGATGGTGCGCCCCTGGTGCGCAAGCTCTTTCAGCAGATCGCGCAGCCAGCGCACACCCTCGGGGTCCAGCCCGTTGGCGGGCTCGTCCAGGATCAGGGTGGCCGGATCACCCAGCAGCGCGGCCGCCAGACCCAGCCGCTGGTGCATCCCGAGACTGAACCCACCCGCCCGCTTCCCGGCCACATCGCACAGGCCGACCAGGCCCAGCACCTCCTCGACCCGGCCCTCGCCGATGCCCGCCCCGGCGGCGATCATGCGCAGATGCCCGATGGCCGTGCGCTTGGGATGCACGGCGCGGGCATCGAGCATGACGCCGACCGAGCGCAGCGGATCGGTCAGCTCGGCGTAGGGCTGCCCGTCGAAAAGGGTGCGGCCGCTGCCGTGATCGAGGCCCAGCATGAGCCGCATGGTGGTCGACTTCCCGGCCCCGTTCGGACCGAGGAAGCCGGTCACCACGCCGGGCTGGACATCGAAGGACAGGTTGTCCACCGCCGGCACGTCCCCGTAGCGCTTGCCGAGCCCACGCGCCTGAATCATCCGTTCACCTCGTATCGGAGGGGCGACGCCCGCTGCGTCACCGTGTCTGCTCCGACGATTCCGGAGCGGCGCGGCGCGGCCATCAGCCGACGGCACACGGCGAGGTACCACTTTCGGCTTACCTCCGGGTCGATGAGTGCCGGCGGATCGGACGATTCTCTTGCTCGGCCGAGCAAACCGCCGTAGGGTTTTTGCTCATGCAAGCAAACTCCAGCCCAAGCAAGCAAGCATTGGGGCGGACGTTCACCGAGGTCGCCCGGCGCGCACAGATCGTGGACGCGGCCATCGAGGTCATTGCCGATCAGGGTTATCCGAACGCCTCGTTCGCCAAGATCGCCAAGCAGGGCGGGCTCAGCAGCACCGGCATGATCTCGTACCACTTCCAGGGCAAGGGCGATCTCATCCGCGAGGTGGTCGCCCGCATCATGCAGACCTCCGCCGAATACGTTGTCGCCAAACTCGATTCGGAGGCGGGACACCGGGGCCGATTGCGCGGCTTCTTCGCCGCGAACCTGGCCCTGATCGACGAATATCCGAAACACATGCGGGCACTGTCGAATATCGCGGCCAATGCCGGGACCGACGATCCGCACCTGTTCGGCCTCGTCGAGCAGCTCGACAGCGTGTCCGCGGCACAGGTCGAGCGACTGCGAGAAGGCCAGCGCGACGGGGCATTCCGCGAGTTCGATCCGGTCGTCATGCTGATGGCCATCCGCGGCTCGGTGGACGCCGCCATCGCGCGCGCCGCCACCGACCCGGCCTTCGACACCGCGGCCTGCGCCCAGGAACTCGCCGACATCTTCGACCGCGCCACCCGGAAGGACGCCTGATCATGGCGCTGCCCGCGACCACCCCGCACACCCCCGGCCCCGACCGCACCCCCGACCAGAAGCGCACGGGCTATCGAGGATGGGATGCCCGCTGGGACAACGACTCTCGCTTCCGCCATCAACTGCGCGTGCTGACCGCGGTGTGGGGCACGGTGTTCACCCTCGACGCCGTCGTCCGGGTGGCGTTCGCCTATACACTGCCCCTCGACGCCGTTCCCCTGGCCACCACGCTGCAATGGCTCGTGGTCCTCGCCGGGCTGATCACCTTCCACATCGTCTACGTCACCCGCAACGGGCTGAAGGTCTGAAACGCGGAAGGATTTGCCGGTCGCTGAGGCGAATTGACCGGCGCGGTGGCCGAAAATTGTGTCAGCCCCCTCGACAGAACTTCTGCCTTTGCGCCGTAAAGTGATACGTTTTCTCTATGGCCGGTTCGGCCGATAACACTTAATGCGCATCAGGGAGATGCCGTGTCGAGAGCTGTGAAAGCGACCGCCGCATGGGTTTGCGGGGGAATTCTCGGGATTGTTGCCGGTTTGTTCGGGGCGGGCGCCGCGTACGCCGACGACGCGGGCGGTCCCACCCAGGTCGGCGACACCGTGTATTTCAGCATGGGCGAGTGGAACTGCTCGATCGGCGCGGCCGGCGCGGTGGGGTGTGATCTGACGGTTCCGGCGGCCACCATGAATGTGCTCTATGCCGGGGCGCAGGTGCCGTTCTCGAATGTGCCTGCCATTGCCATCGATTCGACCGCGCTGCCCGCGCATCCGGAGTGGAATTCCAACGGCAGCCACACCCTCGCGGGCGGCAATCCGGGTCTGGCCCCCATCGCGCAGGTGAGCGGACACGATCCGCAGTTCTCGATTACCCATGCCGGCGCGACCTGTCAGATCACCTTCAATGGCTCGGCCGTGTGCACGTCGATGGGGCACGGGTTCAGCCAAAGGGGACCAGTGCCTTTCGGCTACTGATCCCCTTCGAATCACGTGATTACCGGTACCAGACGCCGGAATCCCAGTCGCCGTAGTCCCAGACATTGAAATCGTAACGACCATGTGCACCCCCGAAGAGGTAACCCCACCAGCCGGCCGAAGTGTCGCAGATCTGGTCGTCGTGGTTGCACACCGTCAGAACCGGGAAGTCGCCGAACCAGTCGTCGACGCCGGCCAGCGGATAGCCGATGATCCCGTTGCCGGGAGTCGAGGACAATCCGCCCCAACCCGGGCCGGGGGCCCGCTTGGGATCCGACAGCAGAATGGCATTGGCATTGTCGACATCCTGGTGTGCGGTGACCCAGGCGTGCACGATGCCGGCGCCCTCACTGTGCCCGATCAACCGGATGTGGTCGCCCGGGCATTCGTTGCGGTGCTGCCAGAACAGTCGGTCCAGTTCGTTCAACCCCGACATCGGGTCGGCGGAGTTGTATCCGACTGGCTGATCGACGTACGGGATGAAGATGGACGAGGTGTTGTCGCCGAGTCCGCCGATGCCGATCGCCCAATCACCGGTGCAGACATCGGCATTGGCCTTCGGGGCCGCCAGGTGTGTGATGGAAAAGAGGATGGCCAACAGTAATGCGGCGAAGAGCGCCGTTGCTCTACGCATGGTCGTAACTTTCTTTATTTGTATAACCTCCGGGTCGAGCCCGGCTTGCGCATGATGTACCCAAAAATTGCTGGGGTTCTTGATTTCTGGCGAAACAGTTACACACGCACTGTTTTTGTTGGCCGTACCGCGATGTCAGCGGGCCGTGTGTGCACGACCCGGCGAGCTTGCCGGCCATTGACACGGAGACGTTCGGCCATCAGTCGCACAGCGCGCGGGTCGGTCGCGTCCGAATCCGGTGTGCCGGTGCGAAACTCCCGTAACCGAGGATGCGCTGCGCGAAATCGGCGGTGCCGCCCGGCTCAGTTGCGCAAGCGGACCAGGGCGATGGGGCACTCGCTGCCGTGCAGCAGCGCGTGACCGGTCGAGCCGAGCGCCATACCGGGGTAGCCACGGGTCCCGTGACTTCCGACCACCAGCAGTTGCGCGCCGGCGGCGGCATCGAGCAGAACTCGGGCTGGACGTCCTTCCTTCACAACGGATTTCACCTCGACGCCCGGGTAGTCCCGGGTATTGCGATCGAGCATGCGCGTGAGCAGCTGGACCGCGTCGTCGTAGGAGCGGGTGTCGCTGTCCCCGGACACCTCCCACGCCTGGACCGCGATCAGCGGCACGCCGCGCCGGGAGGCCTCGTCGAAGGCGATCTCGAGCGCGCGGACGCTGTGCGGCGACCCGTCCACGCCGGCCACCACGGGCCGGTCCCACAGCCCGTCCGTCGCACCGGGAACCACCACCACCGGCCCCTGCGCATGCCGCGCCACACCGGTGCTGACCGAGCCGAGCAGGCTGCGGTGATAGGCGCTCATCCCGCGCACGCCGACCACCACGTAGTAGGCGGTGGCGGCGAGCTCCGCCAGCACCATGACGGCCGGGACATCGACGAGGAAGGTGCGGATATCGCGAATCTCGCGGTCCCCGGCGGCTTTCCGCGCGATCTCGGCCGCGGCGTCGAGGGCGGCCTGGGCGGTGTCGCGCAGCCGATCGTGCAGCAGCCGGACCGGGCTCTCGTCCAGGGGCGATTCGCCGCCCGCGGGCACCGCGAACACCAGGTGCAGAGCCGCGCCGCGCAGGGCCGCGTCCACGGCGGCCCAGCGCACGGCGTGCAGGGCGGACTCGGAGGCGTCGACACCGACCACGATCGGCCGGTCGAGACTGTAGACAGGCACCGCGTTCGGTCTCCCTCCGGGTGGAAAGAACCTTCCGCGGGCGATCCTACGAGCCGACCGGACGGTCTCCGGGTCGACTCGCCGTGGGCAGTCCGACGATGAACAGGGGCTGATCCGGGTACATCTGGGTGGACTGATCTCGCAGGATCTGCCACAGCAGCGCATACGGTTCACCGGTCTCGGCATCGCGCAGGCGCATGACCGTCGGCGCCCCGGTGAGGCTGTAGCGCTCCTCGGTCCACAGGCGCCGGAAGATTTCGAAGCGGCCGAACTCGGTCAGCAGCCGGGCATCGTCGGCGGCCTCGCCGACGATGGCCATCACGCCGCGCAGCGTGGCGATCGCACGCCGCAGATCGGACTCCCAGGCCGGCAGCACCGCACGCGCGGACGGATTGGTGAGCATCCACCGCAGATAGTTGCCGTCCTCGCCGACGCCCGGGAAGGTACGCAGATGAGCGGTATTGGCGGCCAGCACATTCAGATACCGGTCCAGGTAGGCCGCGGGGTGCGGGAGGTGGGCGGCGAGAATGCCCGAGACGTCCGCGGCGATCGGGCCGCGGGCGGCGGCCGGGTGCTGCGGCAGGGCGGCCAGTTCGAACAGATGCCGGTATTCGACCGGGGTCACCGGGCCGACCTTGTGCAGATAGCGCACCATGGCCGTCAGCACCTGCTCGGTCGGGTGGTCGCGATCGCCGCGTTCCAAGCGCGTGATGTAGCTGGCGCTGACACCCGAGCCGAAGGCCAGCCGCTCACGCGAGACGCCGCGTCGTTCCCGCAGCCGCCGCAGCGTACTGCCGAAGCTCGGCGGTTCCACCCGCCCGAACACCGACCCCGAGTCGCCGAACGTTCCGTCACTCATATCCCGCCCCGGAAAACACTCCACCCGCCTGGATGGACCTCGATCAGTGGCTACTGCCTAGCAGCCTGCTCCCCTGTCGGCAAATCGAGAATCCGGAACAAATAGGGGCAGAGCAGCGAATTACCGGGTATCGGGACCGGCTCACTCGCCGCCCGCGGGCGCAGCGACGGCCGCCGGGGCGGCGGGAACGTCTCGGCGCGAACGATATTCGCCACGCCAGCGCAGGAACCCGAGCACCACGAGCAGGAAGAACAGTCCGTAGACCGCGCCCGAGGCGTACAGGCCGGATTTCATCGCGAGCGGCACACCGACCAGATCGACGAGCATCCAGATGATCCAGAAGTCGGTCAGGGCCCGGCTCTGCGCGAAGGTCGCGATGGCGCTGCCGACGAAGACATAGGCATTGGCCCACGGGGACCACGCGATGTGCAGCCAGCCGAGGTGGGCGAACGCCTCGGCCACCGCGACCGTGCCGACCGCCAGCAGGGCCAGCAGCGTCAGGCGTTCGCGGCGGGTGGCGGGCCGGACCATCAGATCCCGGTGCTCGGAGGTGCCGCGCCGCCAGGCCAGCCAGCCGTAGCCCGCGAGCCCGATGAACAACAACTGCTTGAGCGCATTGCCGGGCACGTGGGCGTGCACCGACGCCGCCAGCAGCAGAACCGCACCGGCCAGCTGCACGGGCCACGTCCACATGGTCTTGCGCATGGCCAGCCACACCACCGCGAGGGACAACAGATTGCCGACGGCGTCGGTCCACAGGATGTGTTCACCGAACAGGTCGAATCCGGCGTTCACCGGGCCTCCTCCGCTGCCTGCCGAGCACAGCTGCCGGATCCGGGTCCCGGGCGTGCGTTCTGTCGTCGTGCGGAACCACCGTGCCACAGCCCGATATTCCCCCCACCGCCCCTCCCCGATCGGCGACCGGCGCGGCACAGGTATGGACCGCCGGCATTGATGCCGATCGCCCCGGAACGGTACGGGTCCCGCGTCGAAAAGGCGCGCGGTGTGCGGCGGATCTACGAGGCTCCAGCCGATCAGGATGACCAGATCGATCGCTGACAGGACATTCGACAATGCGAATTGCAGCGAGATGATGGATCCGTGGTGGATTCCGGCCGACTTCGCGCGGCGGAATGACCTTGTGCGCCCGCGTGAGTACGTTGGCGAATATGCGCACCGAAGGTGATTCCTGGGATATCAAGACCAGTGTTGGATCCACGGCATTGTTCGTGGCGGCCGCCCGGGTGCTGGGTGGCCGCGCGATCGATGCGCCGGCGCACGATGAGTTCGCCGAGCTGTTCGTGCGGGCCGCGGGCGGGGAATGGGCCGAGCTGCTGGCGGGCCGGCTGCCCGAACACCCGCTGCTGGCACCCGAGTTCGGGGTGCAGTTCCAGCAGCATCAGATCTCTCGCACCCGATATTTCGACGACTACATGGCCGCCGCCTCCTATGCGGGCGTGCGTCAGGTGGTGATTCTGGCGGCCGGCCTGGACTCGCGCGCCTACCGGCTGGCGTGGCCGGACGGCACCGTGATCTACGAGCTCGACCGTCCGCAGGTGCTCGACTTCAAACGGGACACGCTCGCCGCGGCCGGGCACCGGCCCCGCGCCGAGCGGCACGAGGTGGCGGTCGATCTGCGCGAAGACTGGCCGAAGGCCCTGCGCGACAGCGGATTCGATCCCGCCGCGCCGACCGCGTGGCTGGTGGAGGGCCTGCTGATCTATCTGACGCCGGCTGCGCAGGACCAGCTCTTCGATGCCATCGTGGGGCTCAGCGCGCACGGCAGCCGGGTCGCCATCGAGCAGATGGATCCGCTGCCCGCGGAGTCGGTCGCCGAGATGACCGGGGAGGGCGAGACCGGCTCGGACTGGGTGGACATGATCTACAACGAGCCCCGCAGCGACGCCATCGAATGGTTCACCGCCCACGGCTGGACCGGTGAGCGCGTCAATCTCACCGACTACATTCACGACCTCGGCGGCACTCCGCCCGACAATCCGCGACAGCAGTCGCTGATCAATCTGGTCACGGTCATCCGGCCCTGACCCGGCCCGGCCCGGATCTCGCGCGGTCCTGGTGTCACAGCGGCACGCTGTCCAGGGCCGCGCGCATTTCCGCGAGCACCAGCGGAAGTTCTTCCGGGGCAGGCGATCCCAGCGCGATGCGCAGCCCGTGCGGCACGTGCGCAGTGGTGGCGAACGCCTCGGCGGTGCAGACGCGAATGCCGCGCCGGGACAGTTCGGCGGCGATCCGGTCCATGCGCTGGTCCGGATCGATGGGCAGCCACGCGAAGAACGAGCGCGGGTGGGCGATCGGATTCCGATCGCCGAGCTCCCGGTGCAGGATGCGCTGATGCTCCTGCGCGGCAACGCGGCTCGCCTGTTCGAGAGTGTCGACGGTGCCATCGGCGAGCCAGCGGGTGGCCAGGGCGCTGGTCAGCCCGGGCGGACCGGCCATGGTGGCGCGCAGGGTGCGGGCCAAAGCCGGCGCGGCCACGGCCGGGTGGACCAGCATGCCGAAACGCAGTCCGGCCGCGACGCTCTTGGACAGGCTCGACACCCAGAAGGTGCGCTCCGGGGCGATGGCCGCCAGCGGCGGCGGGGCCGGATCGGCGAGAAAGGCGTAGGCGGCGTCCTCGATCAGGAACAGATCATGCCGGCGCGCAACGGAAACGAGCGCTCGCCGCCGGTCGCTGTCGATCACCCAGCCGAGCGGATTGTGCAGGGTCGGCATCGTATAGACCGCGCGCACCGGCCTTTTCGCACACAACCGCGCCAGGGCGTCGGGATCCGGGCCGTTCCCGGCCGCCGGAACCGGCACGAGTGTGAGCCCGTGCGCCTGGGCCAGCAGCTTGAATCCGGGGTAGGTGAGTTCGTCCACGGCGATCACATCGCCGGGTGAGAACATCGCTCGCACAATCAGATCCAGCCCGTGCTGCGCCCCGGCGGTCAGCACCACCCGCGCCGGATCGACCTCGATCCCCCGCCGCCCGAGGAACCCGGCGACTGTCGCGCGATCGTGCGGCCGCCCGCCCGGCGGCTGCTGCCGCAGCAGGGCGTCCAGATCGCCGGAGGCTGCCAGCTCACGTAAACCCGTGCGCAGCAATTCCTCTCGACGCGGCGACAGCGGCTGGGTGAAGGCCAGATCCGCCCACACCGTCTCCGCGCCCGGCCCGTACGCGGCCGCGGCCAGCCGCACCGACCGATCCCGCACGAAGCTCCCCCGCCCCGGTTCGCCGACCACCAGCCCCGCCCGCTTCAGTTCCGCGAACACCCGGGTCGCGGTGGCCACCGCGATACCGTGCTCGGCGGCCAGCTGCCGATGCGTCGGCAGTCGCTGTCCCGGCGCCCAGCGCCCGTCCCGGATCTGCCCGGCGAGGGCGGTGGCGACATCGGAGTAGGTCCGCATCATCCGACTGTACCTAGGACAATTTCTTGATCGTCCTGACCCGGCGTCCTACCGTCCGTTCCCATGACGATCGCGACCACCGAAGTGCCCGTCCTGGACTACCTGCGCGCACAGCTCGACGGCACCGGGACCGACGGCCTGACCTGCCAATTCCATTACCCCACCGCCATTTCCCGCACCCTGGGCATCCGGCTGGTGGCCATCGACCCCGGCCGCGCCACCGTCGAGATGGACACCGATCCCGCCCGGCACGGCAACCAGCAGGGCACCGTCCACGGCGGCCTGCTCACCGAACTGGCCGATGCCGCCATCGGCACCGCCCACTCCACCGTCGTGGGTCCCGGCGAAACGTTCACCAGCATCGATCTCCGCGCGGTCTTCCTCCGCCCGGTATGGCAGGACACGCTGCGCGCCACCGCCTTCCCTACCCACTCCGGCCGCACCATCACCCACTACCAGTGCGATATCACCCGCGCGGACGGCAAGCCGGTCGCCACGGTGACCAGCATCGTCACCACCCTGCGAGGCGAACGCTCCCATGGCCGCTGAGTATCGGAACAGCTTCCTAACGTGGTCGCCGGGACGAGCTGACGAACCCTACGCAACGTCGGTCCGTCGCCGAATCGACCGCGAGACGGAGGAACAATCCGATGGCACAGATCCTGTTCGTCATGACCGGCGTCGACCACTGGACGCTCGCCGACGGCAGGTCACCGTTCGCCGGATACTGGGTGGCGGCGTTCACCAATGCCGAAGAGAGGCCGGATTCGCCGACAACGCCACCTGGCTCCTCCAGGACCGCCTCATCGCCCTGGGCGTCGACTACCGCGAAGCCGACCCCTTCGCCCCGCACATCCAGGTGCACCGCAACCTCTACACCGGCCAGAACCCCGCCTCCTCGGTCCCGCTGGCCGCGGAACTGTTGAAGGCGTTCTGACCGAATTTCGGATCCCCGGACCGCCGGCCTTACCGAACCGTGTCACGGTAGCGCTGTGCCAGCATGGGCGGGAAGGCGAGGTCGGCGTCCATGATGCGAATCGACAAGGCCGAGGACAGTTTTCGCAGGCGGTCGCAGCCGTCCGGTCCTATCGCCTCGTAGGGGTGGGTCGATAGTTCGTCGGTGCGGGTCTCGATCGCTGCGCGGCGCGCGGCGCCGTGGGTGCTCAGGGTGAGGTCGCGGTCGGTCAGCCAGTTGCGGTCGCGCAGTGCGGCCACTCCCCGGGCCCAGTCCTGCTCGGTCCAGGATCGGCTGATGCGCAGGACTTCCGGCGGGATCTCGCCGGTGGCGGCGTGGGTGATGAGGGCTTCGAGGCCGCTGAGGCCCTCGGTCAGGAGGAGGGCGACGTGGCCGTCGCCGCGGAATTCGCGCAGCAGGGTTTGCGCGTGCCAGAGCACGAGATGCGGTTCGGCCGGCCACGGGAGGGCCGCGTGTGCCGCGAACAGGGGACGTCCGGGTGCGCGTTCGCAGGCGCGTTCAGCCGCCTGCCGCGCCAGGGTGGCGGCCTCGCGTACTTCCGGCCCATCGACGTCCACGCCCCAGGCCTGCCGCAGTGAGTGGTCGGCGGCTGCCAGCCGGGCATGGAGAATGTCGGTGGGAGCGGCGATGTTCCATGCGGCGGGCAGGACCGCGCGGACCGCCGCGGGATTGAAATTGAAGAAGGTCGCGATGGTGACCTCGGCCGGCACCGGCCCGAACGCGGCCGAGCGGGACGCGAAATACATCATGCGCGGATCGGTGATGCCCAGCTCCCGATACACCTGCGGCCCGTGCGGGCTGAAGTAGATCATGCCGTGCACCGGTTCCAGGGCGCGGTAGGTCAGACGGGCGGTGGCGGGGGAAAGCGTGCTCACGAGGTCGCTCCCATGTCTCATTGCGTGGAGGACGCCGGACCCGGCCGTCGCCGTGCGGCACTCGCAGCGAGACGACCGGATGTGACGTGCGTCATCACATGCTTACCCGAATCCGATGTCGGCTTCAAGGGTGGAGAGACGCGGGTGAATAGCAGAAATTGCCATGTGGCGCAGGCTATTTGCGTGCGCCGACGATCCGCAGCGCGAGATCCACGTAGTAGTCGCCGATCTCCTCGGGCGACAGCGGCCCGCCCTCCCGGTACCAGCGCGCGAGGTCGATGCCCAGCGAGAGCAGCGCCACCGCCGCCATGCGCGGATTCGGGTTGTCGAACACGCCCGCGTCGACCCCGCGCTCGATCAACTGCCGCATCTCGGTATCGATGACGTGGCGGATCTCTTTGATCTCGCGTTGATGCTCGGGGCTCAACGCGGCGAGTTCGTAGTTGATGACCCGGGCCACGGTGTGCGCGCGGGCGTGGTGAATCGCGAATTGCCGCATGACCGCGACCAACTGCTCGACCGGGTCGTCCGAGGCGGCCACCGCCTCCCGCATCCGCTCGAGCGTGTCCAGGTGCCCGGTGTGCGAAACCTGGTAGAGCAGCTCTTCCTTGGAGCGGTGGTGGACGTAGATGGCCGCCGTGCTCAGTCCCGCGATCGAGGTGATGTCGCGCGTGGTGGCGCCGTGGAAGCCGCGCTCGGCGAAAGCGGCGACCGCGGCGTCCAGTAGTCGGGCCCGCGTCTCGTCCGCGCGCGAGCGATCCTCTGATTCGGTCACCTGGACAGTCTTACATCAGAGCGCTAGCACCAGTTTTCCGGTGTTGCCGCCGGTGAACAGCAGATTCAGCGTCTCGCCGAAATGCTCCACCCCACCCTGCACGACATGCTCCCGGCTCTTGATCCTGCCCTCGGTCAGCCACTTCGCGATGTCCGCCACCGCCTCGCCGTAGCGGTCGGCGTAGTCGAAGACCACGAAGCCGGTCATGGACGCCCGGAACACCAGCAGCGACATGTAGCGCGACGGCCCGGGCCGCAGCTGGTCGTCGTTGTAGGCCGCGATCGCCCCGCACAGCACGATGCGGGCCCCACGGCGCAGATTGGCCAGCGCCGCATCGAGAATCTCACCGCCGACATTGTCGAAGTAGATGTCGATGCCCTTCGGCGCGAGCTCCCGCAGCCGCTGCAGCACGTCCTCACCGCGGTAGTCGATCGCGGCGTCGAAACCGAACTCCTCGGTGAGCAGCCGGCACTTCTCCGCCCCGCCGGCGATCCCGATGACGGTGGCGCCCTTGGCCTTCGCGATCTGGCCGACGACGCTCCCGACCGCGCCCGCCGCCGCCGAGACCACCACGGTCTCACCGGCTTTCAGCTTCCCGACCTCCAGGAGCCCGAAATATGCTGTCATGCCGGGCATTCCGAGCGCGCCCAGCCAGGTCGGCCCGGGCGCGACGCCCAGGTCGACATGCTGCACGCCGCGGCCGTCGCTGATCGCGTACTCGGTCACCCCGAAGGTGCCGCTCACGGTGTCGCCGACGGCGAAATCGGGGTGGGTGGATTCGACGACGGTCGCGATGTCCAGCGACCGCATCACTTCGTCCAGCCCGACCGGCGGGAGGTAGGAGCGCACGTCGTTGAGCCAGCCGCGCATGGCCGGATCGAGCGAGATGAAGTCGATCTTCACCAGGATCTGCCCCGCGCCGAGCGGGGGCAGTTCCTCGGTGGTCACCTTCCAGGTGCCCACGCCGGGCAGTCCGGTGGGGCGCTGGGCCAGCCGTACCTGCTGTGTCTTCGTCATGGTGGCCTCCTCAGATCGCGCCCTGGTCGGGGTCGCCGGCGGGCAGCGGTTCGAAGACCTGCACGTCCGGCGGTGCCGCGAGGGCGTTGGCCAGGGCCGTGCCGACTTCGCGCAGAGCCGCGCCCTGGCCGTGCTCGCGCAGCGCGTCCCGGGACGCCCACTTCTCGATCATGACGAACTGCCCGGGGTTCTTGGCATGCCGGTGCAGCGCGTAGCGCAGGCAGCCGGGCTCGGCGTGCACGGCCGGAGCGGCCGCGCGCAGGGTCTGCTCGACCAGGTCTTCCTGGCCGGGCTTGGCGATCATGGTCGCGACGACGACGCAGGGATCGGCCATGGGATCCTCCTCGGAGAATGGATGGTGTCGAAACTCGTTGCGGTCAGCCGCGTTTGCCCCACTCGGGGTCGCGGCGGCGCAGTTCCCACTGCGCGATGGAACGCTTGTGCACCTCGTCCGGTCCATCGGCCAGGCGCAGGGT
This sequence comes from Nocardia sp. NPDC004123, assembly GCF_053603795.1. Lineage (NCBI taxonomy): Bacteria > Bacillati > Actinomycetota > Actinomycetes > Mycobacteriales > Nocardiaceae > Nocardia > Nocardia sp. NPDC004123. Next base: position 71,558 of record NZ_JBSGGG010000036.1, on the reverse strand, counting down.
GCGCAGGTGCGCGTACATGCTGGCGAGCGGGAAGTCGTCGGAGACGCCACCGCCGCCGTGTACCTGGATGGCGCGGTCCACGACCTTCAGCGCCACATTGGGCGCCGCCACCTTGATCGCCGCGATCTCGGTGCGCGCGGCCTTGTTGCCGACGGTGTCCATCAGGTGCGCGGCCTTGAGCGTCAGCAGGCGGGCCATATCGATCTCGATGCGGGACTCGGCGATCCAGTCCTGGATATTGGCCCGATTCGCCACCGGCTCACCGAAGGTCACGCGCGACTGCGCACGGTCGATCATCAGATCGAGGGCCCGCTCGGCCATGCCGATGGCGCGCATGCAGTGGTGGATGCGGCCCGGACCCAGGCGGGCCTGGCTGATCATGAAACCGTCGCCCTCACCGGCGAGCAGCGCGGTCCTGGGCACCCGGACGTTCTCGAACAGCACCTCGGCGTGCCCCTCGCGGTCCTGGTAGCCGAAGACCGGCAGGCCGCGCTGCACGGTCACACCCGGGGCATCGATCGGGACCACCATCATCGACTGCTGGCGGTGCGTCGCGGCGCTGGTATCGGTCTTGCCCATGACGATGAGGACCTTGCAGTTCTTGTGCAAGGCGTTGGAGGTCCACCACTTCCGGCCGTTGAGCACGTAGTCGTCGCCGTCGCGGTCCATGCGCAGCTGGATATTGGTGGCGTCGGAGCTCGCGACCGCGGGCTCGGTCATGGCGAACGCGGACCGGATCTCACCGTCCAGCAGCGGGCGCAGCCACTGCTCCTTGTGCTCGGGCGTGCCGAAGAGGGTGAGCACCTCCATGTTCCCGGTGTCGGGGGCCGCACAGTTGGTGGCCTCCGGCGCGAGATGCGCACTGCGGCCCATGATTTCGGCCAGCGGCGCGTATTCCAGATTGGTCAGGCCCGGGCCCCACTCCGGATGCGGGTGGAAGAGGTTCCACAGCCCCCGCTTCTTGGCCTCGGTCTTGAGCTCCTCGACGATCGGCGGCTGGAAGTGCGGGTCCCCGGACTCCGCCATCTGCTCCTCGTACACCGCCTCGGCCGGGTAGACGTGCTCGTCCATGAAGGCGAGTAGATCGTCCCGGTAGCGCTGGGCCCGATCGGTCATGTCGAACATGCTCACTCCTCGAAATAGTCTGTGCCGCGCAGGCGAAACTATACTTGAACCCGGATTCAACTTCGTTTTCCGGTGGCCGAGCCGAGGTCGGCCAGTTCGGCCAGCACCGCGCGGTGCCGGCCGGGACTGCCGAGCCCGAGCTGATCGGCCTTGGCGCGCTTGAGATACAGATGCACCGGATACTCCCACGTCATGCCGATGCCGCCGTGTAATTGGAGCGCTTCTTCGGCGGATGTCACCGCGACGTCCGCGCAGTAGGCCGCGGCGACCGCGGTGCCCACGGCCGCGTCGGGATCGCCCGCCGCGATCGCGCCCGCCGCATAGCGGGCACTGGCGGCCGCCGCCTCGACCTCCACGAACAGGTCGGCGAGACGGTGTTTGAGCGCCTGGAATCCGCCCACCACGCGGCCGAATTGGCGGCGCATCTTCAGATAGCCGACGGTGGTCTCGAGGCACCACGCCGCGATACCGGCCTGCTCCGAGGCCAGCAGCGCCGCGCCGGTCTCCAGCGCCGTTCGCAGCGCGGCCGCTCCCGCCTCGGCCGGGACCACGAGGTGCCCGGGCGCGGCGTCGACCACGACATCGGCCAGCGGCCGGGTCATATCGAGCGAGACCACCGGCATCACCGTGGCCGCAGCCACCGGCACGGCATGAATCTCGGTGCCGGACGTGGTTTCGACCGCGGCCAGCAGCACATCGGCGTCCAGGACGCCCGCGACGCTGGTCACGCTGCCGGACACGCGGCCGTCGGCATCCTTCCGGAAGGACGGGACCGCGTCCGGCGAAGCGGCGGTGAAGGGCGCGAGCAGCGCGACCGTCACCGCACCGTCGGCGAGCTGCCCGACCAGGTCGGAATCACCGGCGAGCAGCACGGTGGCGGCGATGACACTGCTGGTGAGAAACGGTACGGGCGCGACGGACCGCCCCAGTTCCTCCAGCACCACCGCCGCGTCGCGAGCGGAGCCGCCCGCGCCGCCACGCTCCTCGGGGACGAGCAGTCCGGCCAGCCCCAGGTCCCGGGCCAGCGCTTTCCACAATCCCGGCGTCAGCGACCGATCGCCCGCATAGGCCCGCGCAACGGCCGCCGGATCACAGTGGGCCGCAAGCAGATCGCGCACCGCGTGCCGCAGCGCCGCTTCGGTGTCGGTATCGAGCAGCAGGATGTCGTCGCTCATCGGGCCAGGTCCTTCCAGGCGGTGTCCTTGTCCCCGCGCGCCTCGGCGGGCAGGCCGAGGACCCGTTCGGCGACGATATTGCGCAGGATCTCGGACGTGCCGCCCTCGATCGAATTGCCCTTGGCGCGCAGGTAGCGGTAGCCGGGCCCGCGGCCGGCGAAGTCGACGCGGTCGGGCCGGACCATGGTCCAGTCGTCGTAGCGCAGGCCGTCCTCGCCGAGGATCTCCAGTTCGAGACCGGTCAGCCGCTGGTTGGACCGCGCGAAAGCCAGTTTGAGCGCGGAACTTTCGGGCCCCGGCTGACCGGCGGAGGTCCGCTGCCGCATGCGGGCGGCGGCCAGCCGCCCGGCTTCGGCCTCGACCCACAGCCGCAGCAGCCGATCGTGCAGTTCCGGCGTGTGCCTGTCCGGATTCTCCCGCCAGGTGCGGGCGACCGCGGCGAGCACCCCGCTCTCCCGCGGCACCGCGCGTCCGCCGATGGCCGCCCGCTCGTTGTTGAGGGTGGTGGTGGCGACGCGCCAGCCCTCCCCCACCCCGCCGAGGCGCTGGGTGTCGGGGATGCGGACGTCGGTGAGGAAGACCTCGTTGAACTCGGCCTCGCCGGTGATCTGGCGCAGCGGCCGCACCTCGACGCCGGGATGGCGCATATCGCAGAGGAAGAAGGACAGGCCCGCGTGCTTGGGACGGTCCGGGTCGGTGCGCGCGAGCAGGATCGCCAGATCGGCCTTGTGGGCCACCGACGTCCACACCTTCTGCCCGTTGACGATCCAGTCCTCACCGTCGCGGACGGCCCGGGTGCCGACCGCCGCCAGGTCCGATCCGGCGCCCGGCTCACTGAACAGCTGGCACCAGATCTCCTCGCCGGTCCACAGCGGACGCAGGTAGCGCTGCCGCTGTTCCGGAGTGCCGTGGATGGCGATGGTGGGCGCCGCCATCCCGAGGCCGATGCCGTTGAGTTCGGCCTGATGACCCGGAGCGCCCGCCTGCTCGAACAGCTCGTCGACGAACAGCTGGAGGTCGCGGTCGGCGCCGCGGCCGCCCAGCCCGACGGGGAAGTACACCCAGGCCAGTCCGGCGTCGAAGCGGGCGCGGTGGAAGGTCACCGGGTCGGTGGTGGCCGGATCATGCTCGGCCAGCAGGGATTCCACCCGCCGGCGCAGGTCGTCGCGAACCGTATCGCTCATCGGTCCTGCTCCTTCGTCTCAGGGCACCAGCAGGGAGACGGCTTCGGCGACACAGGCCGGCTTGGCCGCGCCGTCGATCTCCACGGTGACCCGGCTGACCGCCTGGAACCCCATGCTCGCCGGCGTCAGCGACACCAGTTCCACTCCGGCACGCAGCCGCGAACCGACCGGGACCGGAGACGGGAAGCGAACCTTGTTGGCCCCGTAGTTGACTCCCATCGACAGCCCCTCGACGGTGTACACGCTCGCGGTGAGCATGGGCAGCAGCGACAGGGTGAGGAAACCGTGCGCGATGGTCGTCCCGAACGGACCGGCGGCGGCCCGCTCCGGATCGATGTGGATCCACTGGTGATCGCCGGTCGCGTCGGCGAACCGGTCGATCTGCTCCTGGGTCACGGTGTGCCAGTCGCTGTAGCCGAGATGAGTGCCGACTGCTTTCTCCAGTTCGGGCAGCCCCTGGAATACCCGCATTGTTCGCGTCCTTCCGTTCGATTCCGTTGCGCGGCTAGTTCTTCGGCCCGCCGGCCACGTAGATGACCTGTCCCGACACGAATCCCGCGCCCTCGCTGGCCAGGAACGACACCGTGTGCGCGATGTCCTCGGGCTTGCCGGAGCGGGCCACCGGGATGGTGGAGATGAGCGCCTGCCGGAAGTCGTCGAACGAGACGCCCATGCGCTCGGCGGTGGCCTGGGTCATCTCGGTTTCGATGAAGCCCGGCGCGACGGCATTGGCGGTGACGCCGAACTTGCCGAGTTCGAAGGCGAGGGTCTTGGTGAAGCCCTGCAATCCGGCCTTGGCGGCCGAGTAGTTGGCCTGGCCGCGATTGCCCAGCGCCGAGGTGCTGGACAGGCTGACGATGCGGCCGAAGCCCTGCTCGATCATGTGACGCTGGACCGCCCGCGTGCACAGGAACGCGCCGCGCAGGTGTACGCCCATGACCGCGTCCCAATCCGCGACGCTCATCTTGAACAGCAGGTTGTCGCGCAGGATGCCCGCATTGTTGACCAGCACGGTGGGCGCGCCCAATTCGGCGGCCACCCGATCCACGGCCGCGGTCACGGCCTGCTCGTCGGACACGTCCGCGCCGACGGCGAGGGCGCGGCCGCCGGCCGCCTCGATCTCCGCGACGACCGGTTTGCAGGCCTGCTCGTCGAGATCCAGGACGGCGACGGCCATTCCGTCGTCCGCCAGTCGCCGTGCGATCGCGGCGCCGATGCCCCGGGCCGCGCCGGTCACGACCGCTACCCGCGGTGTCTGCGTGCTCACGATGTTCTCCTCTGTGGTGCGATCAGGTCGGTGTCGATCAGGCCGAGGGCGTGCAGACCACGCGCCCGACGGTCTTGCCGTCGGCAAGGCGCTGGACGCCATCGGCGATGTCCGCCAAGTCGAGTCGTTCGCTGACCAGGGGGCGGATCGCGCCCGCGGTGGCCAGCCGGGTCAGCTCGCGGTGGCAGTCGGCGACCGCGGCCGGGTCGTAGGCGTTGTAGAGCCCCCAGTGCAGGCCGACGATCGAATAGTTCTTGACCAGTGCGTGATTCAGTGCGGCGCTCTGGATGTCGCCGCCCGCGAAGCCGACGACCAGGATGCGGCCCTCGAAGGCGATGCACTTGGTCGAGCGGGTGTAGGTGTCGCCGCCGACCGGGTCGTAGACGACGTCGGCGCCGCGATTGTCCGTGACCCGCTTGACGACCTCGACGAAATCCTCACTCCTGCGGTCGATCACGATGTCGGCGCCGAGCGCGCGGGCGTACTCGGCCTTCTCGGGCCCGCCCACCACGCCGATGACGCGGGCCCCGGCCGCCTTGCCGAGCTGGACGGCGGCACTGCCGACCCCGCCCGCGGCCGCGTGCACCAGTAGGGTCTCCCCCGCCTGCAGCGCGGCACGGCGATGCAGTCCGAACCATCCCGTCTGGTAACCGATGAACAGGGACGCGGCCTCCGCATCGTCCAAAGCGGTTGGCGCGGTGAAGGTCTGGGCCGCCTCCAGGACCGCGTACTCGGCGAAACCGCCGTACGGCAGCGAGCTGCCGCCGAGCACACGGTCACCGACCGCGATCCCGGTGACCTCGGCACCCGTGGCCACGACCTCCCCGCACAGCTCGACGCCGGGCGTGAACGGCAGCGGCGGCTTCACCTGGTACAGGCCGCGGCACATGAGCACGTCGGGAAAGTTCGCCGCCGCACCGGTGACCCGCACGACCACCTGACGTGGGCCGGGTTCGGGGCGCTCCACCGTGTCGAGCCGCATCACCTGTGCAGGCTCGCCCAGTTCGTGGACCCGCCAGGCCCGCATGTCCGCCACTCTAGACGCCCCCGGTCAGCGTGAGGCCGCCGTCCACCACGAGCAGCTGGCCGGTGAGCCAGGCGGCGTCCGCGGAGAGCAGGAAGGCGACCACGCTGCCGATGTCCTCGGGCACGCCCAGCCGCTTGAGCGGGTAGGCGGCGGCGATCTGCTCCTCGCGGCCCTCGTAGAGCGCGGTGGCGAACTTCGTCTTCACCACCGCCGGCGCGACGGCGTTGACGCGGATGTCCGGGCCGAGTTCGACCGCGAGCTCCTGGGTGATGTGGGCCAGCATCGCCTTGCTGGAACCGTAGAAACCGATGCCGGGCGCGGGCTTGAGCCCGGCGACCGAGGAGACGTTCACGACCGCGCCGCCATGGTCCTTCATCCACGCCCGATAGGCGTGCTGCACCCACGACAGCGCGGCAAGACAGTTGACCTCCACGATCTTTCGGGCCGCGTCGAGGTCGAGCTCCACCATCGGCCCGAACACCGGATTGATCCCGGTGTTGTTCACCAGCAGGTCGGCACTCCCGAAGGTCTCGACGGCCCGCTCGAGGGTCTCGGCCTGATGCGCGGAATCGTCGGCGCGCCCCGCCACGGCCAGCGCCTTCGACGGCCCGCCCAGCGCCGCGACGGCCTCGTCGAGCGCCTCCTGCTTGCGGGCGGTGATCACCACCTTGGCGCCCTCGTCCACCAGGCGCTGCGCGATACCGAGGCCGATACCCCGGCTGGCGCCGGTGACAATGGCGGTCTTGCCTTCGAATCTGTTCACGGACAGGTCCTTTCAGGTCGCCCGCGGCCACGGCGGTCCCGCGCCGCGCCCCGTGGCCGACCCCGAGCAGGGAACTTACTAAGCGCTTATTTTCTTCCGCCACCATGCGCCAAACTCCCGCCGCGGTCAATACCGCCGAGGGGGTCGAACTCGTGTGATACGGCACACAGTGCACTCGAAAGCCGAGGTCATGCACGAGAAAACGACACGAACTCGAACCCGGATTCAGATTGCGGACCCGCGCGGCAGCTACCGCGCCATCCGCGCACGCGGGGTCGCGAGCTATCGAGTCGCCGGCTATCAGGTGGGTCGCTAGTTATTCGGACTTCACCTGCAGGGCATTGACCCACAGCTGGGTCAGGGTGCCGACCAGCTTCTCGAAGGCGATGCGCTGGTGCTGCACGAAGACCATGTAGGCCATGCGGCTGACCATGACCGACAGCGCCTGAGCGGTGATCAGCGGATCGAGATCCGCACTGGCCTGCCCGGATTCCTGCAGTTCGCGGATCATCCTGGCATTGCGCTGAATGAAGGCACGGTTGCGTTCCAGGCGCAGCGCGCGGAAGTTCTCGTTGATCTGGGTGACCTCCTCGAACACCCCCATCAGGCGCGCATTGCGCTTGTAGGCCAGCAGGTATTCCCGGTTGGCGGCCTCGACGAGCTCGCGCGGGTCGGTGACGCCGGTGCGGGCCCGCACGTGCGGGTGCAGCATTTCCTCCTGCACCTCCTCGACGATGGCGGTGAAGATCTCTTCCTTGCTGTCGAAGTAGGTGTAGAACGAGCCGGCGGCGGCGCCTGCGGCCTTGGAGATGTCGGCGATCCTGGTGTCGAGGTAGCCGTCGCGTTCGAACACTTCGCGGGCCCCGGCGATGAGGGCGGCACGGGTGCGCTCGCCGCGCTTGGTGCGCGGAGGTACCCGGCGAGGCGCGGCCTCGCGGTCGATGGGTTCGGACGTCACGGCGGATCACTCACTCGGTCGCAGGGACGGCTGCCGATTGCCACCGTATCACCGCTTATACCAGCACATATCGTCCCACGCCGACGATCTTCGGCCCGCCGGCGCACGCGGCAGCAGCATCATTGAAGTTGACACCGGATTCAGATATGGTCGCGCACAGGGTCGTGACGCCGCTCACTCCGACCCCGTCTCATTCGACCTCTACATAACTGGATGTTCCATGACAAATGTCGCCGACCGCATCTGGCAGCACGCGTCCGAACGCCCCGACGCCATCGCGCTGCGCCACCTGGACGACACCCTCTCCTACGCCGAGCTGGCCCGCCGCAGTGCGGCCTTCGGCGGTCTGCTCACCGAATCCGGTGTCGCGGTGGGAGATCGCGTGTTGCTGGTGGCGCCGACCGTGCCGGAGTTCGTGATCGCCTACCTGGGCGCGCATCTGATCGGAGCCGTCGCCATCCCGGTGAACACCATGGCGACCGCACCCGAAATCGGTTATGTGCTCGACGATTCCGGTGCCCGGTATGCCATCGCCTGGCATCTGGCCCGCACCGCGGCCGAGCAGGCCGCCGCCGAGCGCGGCATCCCGGTGCAGGTGCTCGAGCCCGGTGCGCACGCCTCCCCAGCCCAGCCGACCGCCGAACCGGTCCGGCGCGAACCCGACGACACCGCGATCCTGCTCTACACCTCGGGCACCACGGGCAAACCGAAGGGCGTGGAGCTCACCGTCGCCAATCTGATCGAGACCGCACGCATTTTCATCGATCAGCTGCGGCTCACGCCCGAGGAGCGCTTCGGCACCGGACTGCCGCTGTTCCACGTGTTCGGGCAGGCGGTGTGCCTGATCACCACCCTGCACGCGGGCAGTTCGTTCTCCATGGTGTCGCCGTTCGTCCCCGGGGCGATGATCGAGATGATCCGCGATCACCGGCTGACCGTGGTGGCGGGCGTGCCGACCATGTGGAATGCCATGCTGCACAGCGCCGGCGACTACGGTCCGGAGGATTTCGCGAGCCTGCGGCTGGCCTGCTCGGGTGGCGCGTCGCTGCCCGCGGAGGTGATCCGGTCCTTCACGGAACGTTTCGGCTGCACCATTCTCGAGGGCTACGGGCTCACCGAGTCCAGCGGGGCAGCGACCTACAACCCCCTGGATCGCGAGCAGCGGGCCGGGTCGGTGGGTACCGCACTGCCCGGCACGTCGATCGAGGTGCGCGATCCGGAGGGCACGGTGCTGCCCGCCGATACGGTCGGTGAGCTGTTCATGCGCGGGCCCAGCGTGATGAAGGGGTACTGGCAGCGGCCCGACGCGACGGCGGCCGAGCTGTCCGGCGGCTGGCTGCGCACCGGTGATCTGGGCCGCGTCGACGCCGACGGCTACGTCTACATCGTCGACCGCGCAAAGGATCTCATCATTCGCGGCGGGTACAACGTGTATCCGCGCGAGGTCGAGGAGGTGCTCTACGAGCATCCCGGCATCGTCGAGGTGGCGGTGATCGGCCTGCCCGACGACCACTACGGCGAGGAGGTGGGCGCGGTGGTGGCCACCGCACCCGGCGTCGAACTCCATGCCGGGGAGCTGCGCGCCTGGGCCAAGGAACGCCTGTCCGCCTACAAGGTGCCGCACCGCTTCGCCTTCACCGACCAGCTACCCAAGGGCGCGACGGGCAAGATCCTCAAGCGCGCCATCGACCCGAACCTGTTCACAGACAAGGCATCCCGATGAGCATCGTCCCCACCGTCACCGGCACCGTCGATTCCAGCGAGCTGGGCCGGGTGCTGGTGCACGAGCACGTCTTCGTGCTCGGCGAGGAGTACCGGCAGAACTACGGCGACTGGGACGAGCAGGCCCGCGTCGACGACGCCGTGAAGCAGCTCGACGAGCTGAAATCGCTGGGCATCGACACCATCCTGGACCCGACCGTGCTGGGGCTGGGCCGATACATACCCCGCATCCAGCAGATCGCGGCCCGCACCGAGCTGAACATCGTCGTCGCCACCGGCATCTACACCTACAACGACCTGCCGTTCCAATTCCATTACAACGGGCCGGGTTTGATGATGGACATGCCCGAGCCCATGGTGGAGCTGTTCGTCAAGGACCTCACCGAGGGCATCGCCGGGACCGGGGTGCGCGCGGGATTCCTCAAGTGCGCCATCGAGGAACCCGGGCTGACGCCGGGTGTGGAGCGGGTGATGCGGGCGGTCGGTCAGGCGGCGGTGCGGACGGGTGCGCCGATCACCGTACACACCAACCCGCACACCCGGTCCGGGCTGGTGGCCCAGCGGGTGCTGCGGGAGGAGGGCGCGGACCTGACCCGTGTGGTGATCGGCCACTCCGGTGATTCCACCGACCTGGACTACCTCGCCGAGTTGGCCGATGCGGGTTCCTATCTCGGCATGGACCGCTTCGGCATCGACGTCCTGCTGCCGTTCGAGGACCGCGTGAACACCATCGTGGAACTCGTCCGCCGCGGCTACCGCGACAAGATCGTCATCGCCCACGACGCCGCCTGTTTCATGGACTGGTTCGATCCGGCCGCCAAGGCCCAGATCGCCCCGAAGTGGAACTACCGCCACATCAGCGAGGATGTCCTCCCCGCCCTCCTAGCCAAGGGCCTCACCGAGGACGACATCGACACCATCCTGGTGCGAAACCCGCGCCGCTACTTCGAGAAATGACAGTGTGCGCCGCCGCAGGGATTCCCCGCGGCGGCGCACAACCCTCGCCAGCGGTCAGTCGGGGATGACGATGGCGAGTTCACCGGCGGCGTAACGGGCGCGCAGCACCTTCTTGTCGAACTTGCCGACGCTGGTCTTGGGCACCTCGGAGACGAAGGTCCAGCGTTCGGGGAGTTGCCATTTCGCGATCTTGCCGGACAGGAACGCGCGGAGCGCACCGGCATCGGGTTCGGCGCCGGCGCGCAGTGCGGCGGCCACGACCGGGCGCTCGTCCCACTTCTCGTCCGGCACACCGAAAACGGCGGCCTCGGCGATGTCGGGGTGCGCCATCAGCGCATTCTCCAGATCGACCGAGGAAATCCATTCACCGCCGGATTTGATGATGTCCTTGGCCCGGTCGACCAGGGTGAGGTAGCCGTCGGCGCTGATGGTGCCGACGTCGCCGGTGCGCAGCCAGCCGTCGCGGAAGGCGTCGGCGCCGATTCCCCCGGCATCCGGCGAGTAGTAGGAGGCGGTGACCCAGGGGCCGCGAACCTCCAGCTCTCCCACCGCTTTTCCGTCGCGGGGCAGCTCGGTGCCATCGTCTCCGATGAGCCGCGCCTGGACCGCGGCCGGGATGCGGCCCTGGGTGATGCGGTAGGCGAAGGCGGCCTCACCGTCGAGGCCCGCGGGCGGCCAGGCCAGCGCACCCAGCGGGGAGGTCTCGGTCATCCCCCACGCCTGGATGATGGGCACGCCGTGCCGTTCCTCGAAGGCGCGCATCAGCTGCGGCGGCACCGCGGCACCGCCGACCACGACCGCCCGCAGATGGGTCAGGTCCTGCGGCTTCGCGTCGACGGCGGTCAGCACGCCGTTCCACACCGTCGGCACGGCCGCGGCGAAACTCGGCCGCTCGGCGGCCATGAGCGCCAGCAGCGGTTCCGGTTGCAGGAAGCGGTCGGGCATCACCAGCGACGCCCCGGCCATGAGCGCGGCATAGGGCAGGCCCCAGGCGTTGGCGTGGAACATGGGCACGATGGCCAGCATCAGGTCGCCGGCACGCACGCCCATGGCATCGGTGGTGCAGGCCTGCATGGAGTGCAGCCAGTTCGAACGATGGGAGTAGACAACACCTTTCGGGTCGCCGGTGGTGCCGGAGGTGTAGCACATGGCGGCGGCCGAGCGCTCGTCGAGGACCGGGAAGTCGAAGGTGCCCGGATACTGCGCGAGCAGGGTGTCGAACTCATGGACGGTGACGCCCTCGGGCGCGGGCAGCGTCGCGGCGTCACCGTTGGCGACGATGACGTGGCGCACCGTGCGCAGGGTCGGCAGTACGGGTGCGAACACCGGGATCAGGGAGGCGTCGACGATCACGACCCGGTCCGCGGCGTGGTCGGTCACGTAGGTGATCTGTTCGGGGAACAACCGGATGTTGATGGTGTGCAGCACCGCCCCCATGGCGGGCACCGCGCAGTACGCGATGAGGTGCTCGTTGTTGTTCCACATGAAGGTGCCGACGCGATCCCCGCGGCCGATGCCCAGTGCGGTCAGGGCATGGGCCAGCCGGGCCGCCTGCTCCCCCAGTTCACGGTAGGTCAGGACGCGGGATTCGGTGCCGGTCCAGGTGCGGACGGTGGCGTCGGCGTGCACCGTGCTCGCATAGCGCAACAGGGTGGCCAGGGACAGCGGTTCGTCCTGCATGGTGCTGGGCATCGGCAGGTCGAGCTCGTCGTAAGTCATTGTGCAGATGTCTTTCTCGGGTACAGCCCGGGGTGAACCGGGCCGGGTGCGCCGTGCGCGGAAGCGGCGCGCCCGGCCCGGTTCGCTGCGCTCAGCCGCGCAGCGCGGAGGCGAAGATGCCCGGCAGGGCGGCGGCGCCGGGTCGCTTCGCGAAGTTGGTCAGTCGCCGCAGGGTGGTGGCGCCGGTGCGGTTGGTCACGAACCACGGCGGTTTCGGGGAGAGCGCGAACTCGCCGCGCAGCAGCGAGCGCGGGACGGGACGGAAGGGGCCGCGGACCACGGTGCGCTCCGGATCGGCGATCAGCAAGCCGTTGTGCACCACGCCGATTCCGCTCTGGATGTCGGCGAGGGTGTGCCCGGGGAAGGCGCCCCAGGAGGCGCGGGCGGTCAGATAGCCGAGGCCGGTCCAGGCGTTGATGGCGACGGTGCCGTACCGCAGGTCGGCGATGGCTCGCTCGAAATGCGCACCCAGCCGGTCGATGGTGGCGGGGTCGGCGATGATATTGACGCCGAGGGTGCCCTCGAACTCCTCGTTGGACACGCGGACGGCCTGCGTGAGGAATTCCGCTGCGTCGCCGCTCAATTCGAGCACGCCCAGCACCGGGGCGAAATACTCGGTGCGCAGCGCGGTTTCGTCCCGATGCGGCACCAGGCCGGTGATGAGGGTGCGCGCGCCGATCCGCTCGGCGTCGGGATAGGACGTGCGCGCGCCGTCGACGCGGGCGGCGGAGCCCGGGTAGTAGTCCGGACGCTGCGGCGCCCGCTCGAGCGCGGCGCGCAGTTCGGCGAGGAACCGGTCCTTCTGGGGCCAGTCCGCGGAGATCACCGCGACCTGCGCGGCGACGCAGTTGTAGCCGTTGTTGTGCAGACGCTGGGTGGCCAGGTGCTCGGCCTGGTACCGGAGGTCGGCGTCGGACCAGCGGCCGGGGATCACGATGGTGGGTGAGACGCCGCCCAGTTCGCTGGTGATGGGCTTGTCCAGTTTCGGTGTGCCCGCCGCCTTGTTCCGCGCGCCTTCCTCGCCGGTGCCGAACACGATGGCGTCGTGGGTGAGCGCGCTGCCGGTCATGTGCACCGCGTCCACGCCGGCATGCTGCACGAGCGCCGTGCCGACCTCGGCGCCGCCGGTGAGCAGGCGTACGAAGCCGCCCTCGATCAGGGGCGCGAAGATCTTCTCCAGCACCGGCAGCAGCGGGTCGGTGATCGGATTCAGCTTGAGCGCCACCACCCGGTTGTCGGCGTAGAGCTGGTAGAGCACGTCCAGTGGCGCGATCGAGAAGATATTGCCCGCGCCGAGAACCACGCCCACGCCGCCGGTCTCGGCCGGGGTGCGCTGCCCCAGACCGGCTCGGGCGCGCACGGTTTCGGCGTCGACGCCGGGCCTGGTCCAGACCTCCGCGCGGAATCCGTTGAGCAGCAGCCAATCGAAGACGCCGTGCGGGAAGACGTCGACCGCGGTGCGGCCGCCGGGGGCGGCGTGGATCGGGTAGCCGTCGACCGGGCTGCGGCCCTGCTCCAGTGCCCGCAGCGATTCGGCGAGCGCGGCCGCGCCGGTGAGCAGCGAGTAGGGGCCGCTCACCCATTCCTCGCCGAGCAGCGGCGAGTCCAGGGGCAGCTTCTTGATGCGGGCGGCGGTCTCGACCCACTCCCGCGCGTAGCGCGCGGTATTGGCGTGAACCTGTTCGAGCAGCTGCCGCCGGGCGGGCAACGGGGTTCGGGCCCAGTCGATTTCGCCCTGCCGGAGTGCGGAGACGGTGGCGTCGATCGTCGCCGCGGCGGTGGTGGTCACGATGCGTTTCCTTCCGAGTCGGCGTCCTCGGCGAGCATGGCGGCGGCCTTCTCGCCGATCATGATCGTGGGCGCGTTGGTATTGCCCCGCACCACCGACGGCATGACCGAGGCATCGGCGACCCGTAGGCCCGCGACGCCGAGTACGCGCAGACGCGGGTCCACGACCGCGCCGATGGCGCAGGTGGAGGTGGGGTGATAGAGGGTCTGGGCGGTGCGGGCGGCGAAGTCGAGCAGGTCGGCGTCGGAATCACCAGCGGGAGTGAGGAATTCGCCGGTGGTGAGCTCGCGCAGCGCGGGCCGGCCGGCGATGTCGAGGGCGCTGCGCAGTCCGGCGATGATGCTCGCGCGGTCGGCCTCGGTATCGAGGTAGTTGTGGCGGATGCGCGGCGCGGTGGCCGGGTCCGCCGAGCGCAGGGTGAGTTCGCCGCGGCTGGTGGGGTTGATCAGGCAGGGGCCGAACGCGTAGCCGTGCTCGGTCGCCGCGCCCATGCCCTCACCGTGGAAGAGGACCGGGGCCTGGTGGAACTGGATGTCCGGGCCCGCCAGTCCGGTACGGGTTTCGAGGAAGCCGCCGGTCTCACCGATATTCGAGGTCAGCGGGCCGCGGCCGGACTCCTGGAGCAGACCCAGGTTCTCGGGCGTGAGCGCGGTCATCAGGGATTCGCGGTCGGTGCGGTAGTTGAGGAACACCGACAGGTGGTCCTGCAGGTTCTGCCCGACCGGCAGGTCGCGGACGGTCTCGATGCCGAAGGCCGCCAGCTGTTCGGCCGGGCCGATGCCGGACAGCAACAGCAGCTGCGCGGAACCGTAAGCGCCTGCGGCCAGCACGATTTCGCGCCGGGCCCGAATGGTCTCGGTGCTGCCCTCGCGGCCGATCACCACACCGGTGGCCCGGCCGTTCTCGATGACGATCCGGTGCGCGAGGGCGTCGGTGATGACCGTCAGGTTCTCCCGCTCCAGCGCCGGGTGCAGGTAGGCGACCGCGGCGCTGCATCGCATGCCGTTGCGCTGGGTCACCTGGTAGCGGCCGACGCCGAGTTGGGTGACGCCATTGAAATCGTCGTTGCGGGTGTGCCCGGCCTGTTCGGCGGCGCGCAGGAATGCCTCGCCCAGTGGATGATTCGACCGGCTGTCGCTGACCGACAGCGGCCCGCCCACACCGTGGTAGGCGTCCTTGCCGCGCTCGTTGTCCTCGGCCTGCACGAAGTACGGCAGCACCTCGTCGTAGCTCCACCCGTCCGCGCCGGCCGCGGCCCACGCGTCGTAATCGGCGCGGGCGCCACGGATGTAGATCATGGCGTTCATGGAGCTGGATCCGCCCAGGACGCGGCCGCGCGGCAGGTAGGCGCGGCGGCTGTGCAGCCGGGGTTCGGGTTCGGTGTCGTAGTCCCAGTCCAGCGGGCTCTTGAACAGGGACGGGAAGGCGACCGGCAGGTGGATCTCCTCGGCGGTGTCGCGCGGCCCGGCCTCGATCACGGCCACCCGGATCGCCGGATCCTCGGACAATCGGCTGGCCAGCACGGATCCCGCGGACCCCGCGCCTACGACGATGTAGTCGTACACGGTCGGCACCTCTCTCCACCTCATCGATCGACCCGGGTCGGCTATGACCCGGGTCACTGTCGCTGTCGGTGTCGATACTGCGGGTCAGGTGCATCCGCCCACCATGTGCGCGGGTTTGCCGATACCGCCCGGCCGACTGTGCTCGAGCACAGTCGGCGGCGAGAGCAGTTGCCTACTATCGAATCCATGACAGCGCTCACCGGCCCGCCGCGCAACGGCTCCACCGCAGTGCCGCCGAGCGATTCGACCGCGGTAACGCCGAGCGATTCGACCGCGGTAACGCCGAGCGGTTCGACCGCAGTGCCGCCGAGCGATTCGACCGCGGTAGCGCGCACCCTGCTCGTCGAGGTCGACGACCTCACCACCGAACTCGTCGGTCGCATCCTCACCGGCGAGAACGCTTACGCGGAGGCCGCCCTGACCGAGGCGCAGCTGCACCTCGTCGTCCGCGACAATCTGGCCGCCCTGCTCGAACAACTCTCCGGGAGCGCCGGGCGGCGGCTGCAACCGGCGACCGTGGTGGGCCGGGTCAAGGCGGAGCTGGGTGTGCCGATCGCGGCGGTGCTGCACGCGTACCGGCTGGCGGGACGGCTGCTGTGGGAACGCGCGCTCGTCACGGCGCGGGGGACGAATCTGGACGCGCTGCCGCAGCTCGGCTCGGAGATGTGGCGGCTCCTGGACGACTATTCCGGCGCCGCCGCCGACGCGTACGCCGACTACCTCACCGAGCGGGTCCGCCACCACGACGTGGAGCGCCGCGCCATGCTGCGGCGGCTGTTCGACGGCGAGGCCGACGATCCCACCCGGCGCGACATCGCCCGGGCCCTGCACCTGCCGCCGCTGGGCAGTTTCGTCGTCGTGCACGCCGAAACCGATTCCGGCGCAATCGAACCGCTGTTCGGGATCGAGGATCGGCTGCGGGCCGACTTCGTCGAGTCGATCTGGCTCACCGAGCCGGGCGCGCGGATCGGGCTGCTCAATGTGGCCACCGCACGCTCGCACGAGCGGGTGCTGTCGCGCCTGCGCGCCCATGCGACCGGGCGCATCGGGGTGAGCCGCCCCTTCCCGACGCCGGGGTCCGCGGCGACCGCCTTGCGCGAGGCGGAACTCGCCGGGAGGTGCGCGCCGCCCGGCAGCCCGGCCGTGACCGCGTACGGCAGCACGCCGATCCCGCTCGTTCTCGCGCATGCGCCCTCGGCGTCACGGGAATTGGCGGACGATGTCCTGGGCCCGGTGCTCGAACTGCCGCCGGAGGAACGCGACACCCTCCTCGATACCCTCGAGCTGTGGTTCGAATGCGGTGGCTCCAATACCGAGGTGGCGCAACGGCTCCACTACCACCGCAACACCATCCACTACCGGCTGCGGCGGATCGAGACGCTGACCGATCGCCGGTGCTCGGACCCGAAGGCCGCCGCCGAGCTGTACATCGCCCTGCACGCCGCGCGGCTCGCCGGATTCGATCCGGCCTGAGCCGCAACCGGGTTCAGCGTCCCGATCGCCCGAATCGTCCTAGATTTCATGCTGTCCGGTAGGGCGGCGCTCATTCGTGGCGGGGTGCGGGCGGGCGGGGCTTCCCGCCGCGCCGATGCCGCCGGTGCGGCGGCGGTGCCGCGGGGCGAGGCCGGAACGCGCGAACTGGCCGGGGGTCTGCCCCTTCCAGTCCCGGAACGCGGTCGCGAACGCTGACGCGCTCGTGTAGCCGAGCCGGGCGGCCACCGTGTCGACGGTGAAACCGGCGGCCAGCAGCTCCTCGGCCAGCAGGCCCGTTGTCTCGCAGGCCAGTTCGCGGAAGGTGGTGCCCTCCTCGGCCAGCCGGCGGCGCAGGGTGCGGACGCTCATGTGCAGGTCGGCGGCGATGGCGACCTGATCGATGGCGCGGCCGTGCCGCATCAGCAGGGCCCGGACCCGACCGGCCAGCCCGACCCGGGCGCGGCGGCGTTCGACGACCTCCGCGCACAGCTGCCCGTACTGCCTGCGCAGCATCGAATTCGCCTGCGGCATCCGGCGTTGCAGATCGGTGGCGTCGAGGTAGAGGGTGTCGGCGGGCTGGTCGTAGACGATGTCGCCGATGCCGAGCAGTACACCGACCGCCTCGTACACCGGGGCGTACGGCAGGGTCAGCTCCAGCCGGTGCACCAGGACGTCCCAGGACAGCAGTTCGCGCTGAATGGTGCGCAGGGCGGCCAGGTCGCGTTCGAGGGCGAAGGCGCGCAGGCGCGGCGGGACGGGCTCGGTGTCGAGGGACACCAGCACCCGGTCACCGGCGTCGGCGATGGTGAATCGGCAGTAGGCGAAGGACAATTCGGCGTGGCGGGCCCACAGTTCGGCCATCTCGCGCACCGTGGAGCAGCTGCTCAGGGCGATGCCCAGGCTGCCCAGCATGGGCAGGTGCACCGAAAACCCCGCCAGCAGGCCCATTCCCGGGTCGTCGCCGGTGGTGTCGAGGATGTTGCCGATGATCCGGAACTCCTGGCCGATGTCGATCTCGAGCTCCGGGTCCTCCAGGTCGGCTTCGGTGAGCCCGGTCCCGGCCAGTGCGGCGGCTGTGGACATCGAGCGGCCGGCGGCGAATTCGACCAGCACTGCCGCGCTGTGTATCGAACGGACACACCAGGAGTCGTCGAGCATGCCGACGATGATCTCCCACCCGATCCCCTCCGCCAGCCCAATTCGGCAATTGATCAGCTAATGTCGCGTCTCCCCGGGCGTGTCGCCTGGTCACAGCGGGTTTGAGGGTGGCCCAAATCAGCAGAGGCATGGCCTCGGGCCGCGCGGGCAAACTCGCGCCGCCGACATAGTCTGATCCCCGTTGGCCGCTGGCCCTTGGCGGCCTCCACGGTCCCGGCCAACACCGGGGCCGGAGCTGCACACGGCAGTCCCCCTCGGCGGGCGCGGTACCCAACAGCCAATCCTGCCCGCTCGCCGAGGGGCCCGCATCCACCATGCCCCGGCGCGTCCCGCCGGGGCTTCGAGCACCCGGTGGAGATGATGGCGAGCCACACCCACGGCAGCGCACTGCGCCTGCTGGCGTAGTGACTGCCAAGGGCTCGTATTCAAGCGGTCTGTTCGTTTGCTGGGTGAGCGCGGAAACCGCGAAAAGCAACGGTCGCCGCAACTTGCCGCCACCATCCATCCCGTCGAGGGTGCCCGCTCAGAAGAAGTAGCTGCCGGGATTGCCGCACAGCTGCATTAGGGCGTCGAACGGAGTCGACGCCAGCCGTGTGTCCACGGGCGCTCGCGGTGGCCGGTCCGGCACCACCGCACCGAGCTTGGCCACGGAAGCTCGCTGAAACAGGTCCGCATAGTGGGTGTGACCGGGGATGATTTCCTCCTTACCGTTGCAGCCGGACGCCGCGTCAACGGGCACCGACCCGACCATCCAGGGGTGCGGCGGCGCGCCGTAGGCGCTGCAATGAGGTCACACCGAGCCACCGGCCCCTATAGCACAGCACGGGGGAGACGTCCAGGACGATATCGCGTTCTGAGCGTGTCGCACCCTCGCGTCGCGCGATACCTCGCCCGGGAACGCCGGATCGCCGTCATGCGAGCGGGTCCCGAGCGTGTCGTCCAGCTCGAGGTCGCGCCGTGCCGGGATCGGAGGTCCGCTACGAGATCCCCTCCGCCGCAGGCCGATACGCAGCACCGTAGAAATAGCAATAGAATTTGATCATTGAATTCGCGGGCGGAATGAAGATCAAATAGCTTCACCTCGGCACAATGTTCTGTTAGCTCATTATTAACGGTGATTAATCCCACAATATTAGCGGTGGATTTGCAGATTTCTTCCTCATAACATTTTGATATGCGCCGTGATGGCGTCGTTATCTGTAGATGAAAGGAAGCTCCATACGTGTTCTCCCGCAAGATCGTTGCCGCCGCCACCCTCTCTGCCGCCGCCCTGTTCCTCGGCCCGGTCGCCGCGGCCTCCGCTGCCGGCTCCCCCGCCACCAGCCAGGGCGCGGGTTCCGCTGACGCCGGCTCGTCCTCGGGTTCGGCCGGCTCGTCCTCGGGTTCGGCCGGCTCGTCCGCCGGTTCCTCCATGCTCGACTCCGGCAGCTCGGCACTCGACGAGGGCACTCACACCATCGACAACATCCTCGATGCGATCACCGGTGTCCAGAAGCTGAGCCAGCCCAAGCCCGCCTCCTGATTCGGGATGCGAGACTGAAGAGCTCGTACTCGAGTGGTCTGAATTCGTCTGCAGGGTGAGCGCGAAAACCGCTGAAAACAACGGTCGCTGCAACTTGCCGCGACCGTCCATCCTGTCGAGAGCGCCCGTTCAGAAGAAGTAGCTGCGGGGATTGCCCCGCAGCTGCATTAGGGCGCGCAGCTGTCCCTTGGGAATGGGGACGACCGATGTTCGACCGAGCCACGCAGTGGCACCGCGGTAGCCTCTGCGCGCTGACTCTCCCCGTACTGGCACTGCCGAGAGCCGGCGGCTGCGCGAGTCAGTCCGATATCAGCTGGACTGCCCCCCAATCGCGGAACCGCGGCCACCACGCCATGCACAGACGCCGTTACCGGCCCAGGCTTGGTTCGCACCCGCGTTGTCGGCCGAATGCGCAAAGGCTCGCCAGACCTCCCCGAATGCACCCGGCAGCTCGAGGACCTCGGCTGGGGCGAGCTCGGGTCGAACGTAAAGCAGCAGCCCAGAGCCTCGCCTCAGTTGCCTCCAGATAGCCAGGCCATAAAACCATCAAATAGTGAAATATCCAGCCGGACAAGCCCTTAACGTATGCCTGGGGTAGCAGTGCAAGTGCCCGGGATCCGGCGGTTACGCCACTACCGCCTAGTACTGGGCGAGAAGCTCAGTGGCCCATGCCGATTCCACCGTCGACGTTGATGACCTGGCCGGTGATGTATCCCGCGTTCGGGCTCATCAAGAACGCCACGGTGGCCGGCCGCTACCCGTTCATCGCGCCATCTACGGCTGCGAGTCGCAGTCAGGGTGTGAGCGGGAGTCGATCGGGCGTGCGGGCTACCGGCCGTCCTGCGGCGCGGACCAGCTCACCGATCCGGATCGCGTCGCGGACGGCCGCGCCACCGACATCGTTGTTGAAGAAGACGTAGGCATCGTGATTTCCATCCCAGGTGTCCTCGATGCGCCGGACCCATTCGGCCAGAACGCGTTCCGGGTAGCGGGGTGCGGACCGGCCGGGACCTTCATGGAAACGGACGTAGGCCCAGTCGGCCGTGCGCCACAGCGGCGCGATCGGCCGGCCGAGCCGGTCGGCCCAGCACAGTGCCGCGCGGTGCGCTTCGAGCACGGCCCGGACCCGGTCGTCCCACCAGCTCTCGTGGCGCGGCTCGACCGCCACGCGCAACTCGGCGGGGATCAGCCCTAGCACCTGGTCGAGCCGCTCGGGTTCGACGGTCAGGGTGGGGGGCAGCTGAATCAGTATCGGCCCCAACCGATCCCCCAGTCCGCGCGCCGCATCGATCATCCGCTCCAGTGGGATCTCGACGTCCCGCAGCCGGCGATAGTGGGTCACCACCCGACTGGCCTTCACCGCCATCACGAAATCCTCCGGCGTCCGGCCGTGCCACCCCTCGAAGGTCGTCCGGGCCACCGGCCGATAGAAGGCCGCGTTCAACTCCACCGCCCCGAATGCCTGGGCATACACCTCGAGCCACCGCCGCTGCCCGATTCCTAGCGGATACACCAGCTCCCGCCAGTCGGCGTACTGCCACCCCGATGTTCCGACGAACACCGTCACGGCTCGCCACCCCGGCCCCGCATCACCTGAGCAAACCTCCGGACGCCATACCCCACTGTCCCACCACCGGTCCTACAAGGCAGTGAAATCTTTGCGTTTCACACAACCTTGCGCCCATTCGACCGCAGTTCTTGCACCGCCGAGGTTGTTCATCTCCGCCGTCCCGCCCCTACACGCGATCGACGTGCACAGACCCATGATCGGGGAGACTGTGGCCTACTCTCGGGTGGCATGAGCTCAGTCGCTGATACAACCGCCGTGACGAACTTGATCGCGAAGTATGCCGAGTTGGTCGACAGTGGGGATTTCGCAGGAGTGGGGGCGTTGTTCGAGCACGGGGTGTTCAGCGGCAGCGGTGGGTCGGTCGCGGGGAGTGAGCGGATCGAGAAGATGTTTCGGGGCATGGTGATCGTGTACGAGGACGGGACGCCGCGCACCCATCACGTCACCACGAACATCGCCGTCGAATTCGGCGAGGACACCGATACCGCCACGGCGCGTTCCTATTTCACGGTTTTCCAGGCCACACCGGACCTGCCCTTGCAGCCCGTGGCAGCGGGCCGTTACCGGGACCGCTTCGAGCGCAGTGCCGGGCAATGGCGGTTCGCCGAGCGCCAAGTACAGATCACGCTGACCGGCGACATGAGCCGGCACCTGCGCACCCCGGCCCCACAGGAGAGCTGACGGGCGGATCAGTCCCACCCGTGCAGGGCGAAGGAAGTGCCGAGATGACAGTTACGAACGCCCGCGGCCTGGTAGGGGATGATATTGGGCGGCAGGGCATTCGGGTCGGCCCAGAGCAGGCCGGCACATTTGTGGGGCTCCATGTTCACTGGCTCTCCGGTCCAGCGGAGGGCTTCGAAGAAGAAGCCGATGCGGGCGGCCCCGGACTCGCCGCGGTGGTGGAGTACGTGCGCGAAGCGCAGGTCGGCGGGGTCGATGGTGATTCCGATTTCTTCCATGGCTTCACGGATCACGCCGTCCACCACCGATTCGCCGTCCTCGAGGTGGCCGCTGGGTAGATTCAGCAGGCCGTCACCGTAGCCCGTGTTCGCGCGCTCGCCGAGCAGGACCAGGCCATCGCGCCACAGGACGATGTGGACATCGATGATGCTGCGGTAACGATCCGTCACTCGTTGCGCGGCTTCCGACCGATTCCACACGCCCACAAGGTCCCCAGCACCGCCCCCGGCGGCACCAGCACCCACACCCACCACGGATAGAACCACTGCAGCGTGACGCCCAGCAAGAGCCACACGATCAAGTTCAGCCCGCTGAGCGACAGCCACACGATGGTCAGCACCGTCATGGCGATCCGCCCGCCCGATGGCCCCGGCTCTTTCATCTCGGGCAGATCAGCGGACACCTTGGCCAGCTCGCCCCGGGTACGAGCCTGCCAGATCGACTGCACCCGGCTGTCGAACTCACCGAGATCGAGCACGCCGGCGTCCACAGCGCGGCGCAGCGTCTCCTCGAGTTTCTTCCGTTCGGCGTCGGAGATCCGAATGTCGTTGGGGTGCACCGGCTCACTCACAATCCCGATCCTGCCATTCCCGGCCCGGCCGCGCTCGCGAGTGCATCGAATGCTGATCAGCGTTGGCGCTCGATTCCGTACCGGCCCGGCTGGTATCCGATCCGATCGAGGTCGACGGGGCCGGCGTCACCGCGGCGGAAATGATCGACCCAGGATCGGTCCAGCCGATGGGGGCGGACGGACTGGAAAGTCATGTAGGAATCGATGATTCGCGGTGCGATGAGCTGCAGGGCGGCGGGCGGATTCGGGAGCCGGTGGACCGCGCGCAGCGGGTCCTCGATGACGAGCAGCAGGGCATTGTCGGCCAGCGGGCGCAGCGGGCCGGGCAACCAGCGTTGCCGCCAGTCCTCGAAGAGCTGGTCGACGAGCGCGCGGCCGCCCTCGGTGTAGGCGTAGTGGGCGTGTTCGTAGTCGAGGGTCCAGGCCAGCAGGTCGGCTCGGGTGTCAGGCACCTCGAGGCCCATACGCTCACCGACTCCGCGCCAGAAGTGAAAGCGGGCCAGTCGATCCGCGTCGGTGAACACGGCCAGACCCAGGTGTTCGAGGATCCGGTCCGCTTCGAGGGCCAGCGAGGCGAGGGTGTAGAGCTTGTCCTGATCGCTGATCCCGAAACGGCTGTGAATGGCCTCCATCCGGTCGATCGCCGCGCGCCCGCGCGCACTGCTGTGGCCGTGACGCAACATCTCGCCGAAGAACACCAGGGTGTCGTCGTTGCGACGGCGCACGTCGTGCATCATGTCGCCGGTCCCGCGCCGATACACGATGCGCGAGATGGATGGGATCGCGACCTGCCGGGCGAAGGCGACCGTGTAGGCGGCATGCACGAAAATGGCGTCACCGTACCGGACTTCGATGCTGAGGCGGGTGGCCTCCTCGTTGTCACGTACCGGATCGAGCGCCGCCAGCCGGCGAGCGAGCGCGCGGCCGGAGATCAGTCCGCCCCTAGCGCGGGGCAATGCGTACTTCATGACGACCTCCGAGATCGATATCGATGAGGGCTTCACCGGCGTACGACGCGGTGAACTCCGCGTCCCGCGCACCGGCCACGCTGTAGGCGCGCCCAGGATCCAGGCGCGATATCCGTAAAGTGGTGCGGCACAGGCCATTCCCTGGCCTCAGCACCAGGTCGAGGGCGCGGCCGTCGGTGACGGCACGGGCCACGAGGACGTCCGGATAGGCCGCCTCCGCCAGCACCGGCCCGGCCCGCCACTGCGGCGGCGCGCCGAAAGCGATCAGATCGCGCACACCGGCGGCCCGATTGAAGCGGAACTGGAGCGCATACATATTGCCCAGTCCGGACAGCCCCTGGTAGTAGCGAACGCCATTGGCGCTCACCGGATCACCGAATTCCTCGATCCCCGCCAGCGCCGTCCGCGCAATATCCTCATCGCCCACCTCACGGGCGGCCGAAGCGATCATGACCTGCCCGTAGGCACTGCCGAACCGATAGTTGCCCGCATCGACCCGCGAGCTCGCCCGCAGCGGAAACCCGACATGCTCACCGCGAGCATGGATTTCCTGGTCGCGCACGATCCACCAGGCCCGCTGCGCATACTCCGGCAACCCGGCGTGCAGCCACAGGGCGGTGGTGAGCTGGATCGCCGGACCCGCCCAGAAGTTCCAGGATCCGCCCAGCCGGGCGCTGCGGACGCCGATGATCCGGCCGTCGGGGCGCAGGAACTCCGATTCATAGGCGTGGTGCAGGCGGTCGATGACATCGGCCGTGAGCGCGGTGCCGTGCAAGCGGTCGTGGGTCAGCAGGGTGTTGAGCCCGAAGGTGTTGCACACCGTGTAGAGCCAGTTCGGTTCACACGGGTACAGGGTGTAGTCCCCGGCGATCATATTGCGGTGCACCGATTCCGCGAGCGTGCCGAAACTGTTCCGGTATGCGCGGCGATCGTTCCATCGGAAGGTGAGTGCGCCGGGGGCGGAGAACCGATCGTCGTTGAGCGTCTCGTACATCCCCACCATCAGCCCGAGAAAACCGGTGAGCATGATGTTCTCGCGGTCGGCCGGGTCCGGATTCCAGCGCAGATTGCCCCAGAGATTCTCCAGCGCCCAATAGCCCCAGACCCGCCGGTCCAGCATCTTGACGATGGCATTGCGCTGCGCCTCGGCGAGATAACCGGTGAAAGCCGGAGTTCGCGTGTACTGGGCGGTCGCCAACGCGTATCCCAGCCCGTTGAGCTGGTAGCGCAGGGCCGCCTCACGGAACTGATCGATCCTGGTGAAGCCGTCGAACCGGTCCAGCGGCTGCAACGCGAGATCGAGGGCGTAGCGCAGCGCCGCGAGGTCTTCCGCCGAGTGCTCGGCCACCGGCGGCGCTTCCGGCGCACCGGTGATCGTGAACACTCGGGACTCCAAGCGCGCGTTCAGCTCTCGGCCACGCCTCCGCTGCGACGCCCGCCGCACGAGGAAGACCATGAACGCGACCGATACCAGCGCGAAGGGTGTCGCCAGGACCAGCCCGGCCGCCCAGGACCACACCGCGTGACCACTCATCGCGGCACCGAGCAGAGCCGATGCGAACCACACCAGCGGCGGCAGCACCACCGGACCGAAAGCCCACCAGGCGAACAGCGCCGCCAGGCTGCCCAGCCAGACCGCCGCCATGAGCAGCGGATGCCCGGCGTAGAGCAGGCCGCCGCCCGGTACGACCGCCCCGAGGGCGAAGGACGTCACCGCGGGCGAGACCTCGGCGAGCACGGCCGTGGCGGCGGCCAGCCACACCACGGTCCAGCAGGCCATGGCACGCAGCAGCTTTCGCCGCGTCGTCGTGCCGATCCGGCCGAGGCCCTCGGGCAGGCTCAGCCGGACCGTACGGGTCCGCCTGCCCGGTGGATACAGCGTGCCGATCGTCATAGGGCACTCCTCGGCGCGGGAGCCACGGCCTGGGGCGCGAGCCGCCGGGCGGGCGGCGGCGCCGATGTCGGGGGCGCCCCGCCACGCCGGGTCAGCAGCCGCCAGCCGAACCCGGCGAGGGCGATCAGATAAGCCACGGCAATACAGCAACCCATACCTGACACACTGTCAGCCAACCTGACAGTGTGTCAATAGCCGGTAGACTGACCGCGAACCCAGGATTCGGAGGTGCAGTCGATGACGCAGGCAGCCGCGCGCAACGTCGCAGGGGACCGCCGCCCGCCCAGCCGAGGCGACCAGCAGCGCGCCCTGATCATCGACGCGGTCACCGATCTGCTGCGCACGGTGTCGATCACCGATATGTCGGTGCTGCGGATCGCCAAGCACGCCGGCGTCTCCCGCCCCGCGTTCTACTTCTATTTCGAGTCCAAGTACTCGGTGGTCGCCGCCGCCCTCGAGCAGGTCTGGACCGAAATAGACCAGGAGACAAGCGAATTGACCTCCTACGACAACCAGGAGCCCCCGGCGGACTTCACCATCCGCATGATCGACGGCGCGGTCGCGGTCTGGCGCCACAATGCCCACCTCCTCAACGCCTGCGCCCAATCCCGCGACACCGACGCCCAGTTGCGCGCCATGTGGGACGCGTTCATCGGAAACCTGGAGCACAAGCTCGTGGCCTTCATCCAGCCCCAGGTCGACTCCCACCACATGCGCCCGGCCTCGGCCGACCTGCCCACCCTGATCAGCGTGCTCGTCGCCATGACGGTCGCGGTCCTGCGGGAAGAGACCGCGGCCGCCGACACCGCGGCCGCCGCCCGCACTATGGCCGCCGTCCGGCAGGTGTGGCTGACCGCCGTGTGGGGCACCGGGATTCGGTAGACGACGATCGGCCCACCACGATTCGTGGTGGGCCGATCGTTCGATGAAACCTTCGCCGCACGCCGGTTACCTACTCCGACGTGGATACCGCCGGGGCTAGCCGCGCCGGGCCGCGGTGGTCACCGGACCGATGGCCCGGAAGGTGAGGGCAACGACGAAGGTGAGGGCCGCGATGGCGGCGGCCGCCGCGAAGGCGGTGGTCATGCCGCCGACCAGCGCGTGCTGGAGCGAGCCGCCGGCATTGCGGGACGCGGTGCCGAAGACCGTGACCAGGATGGCCAGACCGAGGGACGCGCCGGTCTGCTGGAGAGTTTGCAGTGCACCGCCGGCCGCACCCGCCTCATGGGTGTCGACATTCGACATGATGATGACGTTCAGAGGCGAAACCGACAGGCCGATACCGCATCCCATCAGGATCATGGCGATGAACAGCAGCGGGAAGTAGCCGCTGTCGGCCGTCAGCTGGGTGAGCAGGACCAGGCCGGCCACCATCAGGGCCGCGCCGGTGACGGTCACCGGTTTCGGGCCGAAGCGGGGCAGCAGGCGCGGGATCAGCCGGATCATGGTGAACATCAGCAGGGCGGTGGGCAGGAAGGCGAAACCGGTTGCCAGCGCACTCAATCCGAGCACGTCCTGCAGGAACTGGGTGAGGAAGAAGAACATCGACATGCCCGCCATCGGCGCCAGGAACATGTTCGCGTAGGCGGTGGCGCGATTGCGGTCGGCGAACAGGCGCAGCGGCAGCAGCGGTTGGGCCGCACGGGATTCGATGGCGAGGAACGCGGCGATCAGGATCGCGCCGGCCGCCAGCGAGATGTCGGTGGTGGCAGTCCCCCAACCGTCCGAGGCGGCGTTGATGAAGCCGTAGACGAGAGCCGCCACGCCGGTGGTGGCGGTCAGCGCACCGGGCAGGTCGAGGTGGGCCGGCTGCCGTTCGGCCCTGGGCAGGTAGCGCAGCGCCAGCACCACGACGATCAACCCGAACGGCACATTGATGAAGAGCACCGAGCGCCAGCTCAGCCATTCGGTCAGCAGTCCGCCGACGATGAGGCCGATAGCGAAACCGGCACTGGACATTCCGGAGAACAGCGCGAGTACGCGCATCCGGGCTTTCGGATCGCTGAAGGTGGTGGTCAGCAGGGCGAGGGTGTTCGGTCCGGCCATGGCCCCGCCGATGCCCTGCACGACGCGCGCGGCGAGCAGCCAGCCCGCGGAGGGCGCCAGCCCGCCCGCGAGCGAGGCCAGGGTGAACAGGGTGGCGCCGGCAATGAACAGGTTGCGGCGGCCGAACAGGTCGCCGGCACGCCCGCCGAGCAGCAGTAATCCGCCGAAGGCGAGGCTGTAGGAGTTCATCACCCAGGACAGGCCGGTGGCGCTGAAGTGCAGGTCGGTCTGGATGCGCGGCAGCGCAACATTCATCACGGTGATGTCGAGGACGATCATCAATTGGCAGGTCAACAGGATGGCCAGCACAATTCCCGACCGGAGTCGGGGGGCTCGAGCGGGTGCCGGCACGCGCACGGCAGCGTTCGAGGGAAGGGTGGTCGACAAGGAATGCTCCATCGAATGGGATACAAACGGAGGAACCCTCCGTTTCCGATGGAGTTATCATATGGAGGGTTCCTCCACTTGCGCAAGACTAACCGGAGGGTCCATCCGTTTCTAGTGGAGGGTTCGTGGAAGCACCGTCGACCGGAAAGCCGATGCGCGCCGACGCGCGCCGCAACTACGAGCGGATCGTGACCACCGCCCAGCAGGCCTTCACCGAACTGGGCCCCGAGGCGCCGCTCGAGGAGATCGCGCGCCGCGCCGGGGTCGGCATCGGCACCCTGTACCGGCACTTCCCCAATCGTGAGGCGCTGATCGAGGCCGTCTACCGTTCCAGCATCGAGCATTTGAGCCAACGCGCCCACGACCTCCTCGAAACCCACACGGCCGGGACGGCTTTCGAGTACTGGATGCGCGAACAGGTGGAGTGGGTGATGGCCAATCGCGTCCTCGCCACCACGCTCAAGGCGGGCATGGACCACAACACGCCGACCTTCACACTGTGCCGCGAGGCGATCACCGGGGCGGCTTCCCTGCTGGTACAGGCGGCGCGGGAGGCGGGCACCATCCGCGCCGACATCGAGCCGCGCGATCTGATCCGGCTCGGGCACGGCCTGGGCGTCGCCTGCGAGACGACACCCGACGCCGCCGAACGCCTGATCTCGGTGACCCTCGACGGCCTGCGCACCACCCCTGCCGACGCTCAGCGGTTGTAGGGCTGTTCCCGAGCCCAGCTGAAACTGCGCTCCAGCAAGGGAAATGAATGTGGATCGAGCTGGGCGAACCACGCGGGAGAACCGGCGGTGTGAGCGCGGCGGGGTTCGGCGGCAGGTGCTAGAGCAAGCTGTTGGCGGCGAGGCGGGCGAGGCAGGTGTCGACGACGTCGGCGGCGGAGCCGGACGCCTCCCCCGCCGCCCAGATTTCGGTCGCCAGGCGGACGGCGGTATTGGCCATGGCGGCGGCGAGCGCGACGTCCAGGTCGTCGGCGGGGCGGCCGGTGCGAGCGGCGATGATCGGGATGAGCTGGGTTTCGCAGTCGTATTGGACGCGCAGCCAGGTCGCGCGCAGGGCGGGCAGTTGAGTCGCGGCCCGGACCAATGGGCGCAGGCGGCTCTCGGCAATGCCCTCGATCGCGAGCGTGCCGACCGTCGCGGTGCGATACGAGCGGCTCAGGGCTTCCCGCAGCGACAGTTCGGGCGGGCAGGCGGCGAGTTCGTCGGCCCAGGCCTGGGTTCCGATGGCGAGCAGCGGCGCGACGACGTCCTCCTTCCCGGCGAAGTACCGGTAGAACGTGCGCAGCCCCATTCCCGCGGCCGCCGCGATCTCGTCCACGGTCGTTGCGGCATAACCGTTTTCGATGAAGAGGCGGGCGGCCACCAGTGCCACTTCCCGGCGTGTGGCCGCCCGTCGGGTCTCACTGAGCGCCGGGCGTCCGGCACGGTTTCGCTCGCTGGTCACCCGGGAACTGTACCGAGGTCGAAAACGTTTGATGGCGCGACGTGCCATTTTCGGCATATCGTGTCAGAAACCAGTTCCACCGATCAGGAAGTGATCCATGAACCGTCTCGAGCAGCGCCGCATTCTGGTGACCGGCGCCGGATCCGGTATCGGCCAGGCCACCGTCCTCCGTCTGCTGTCCGAAGGCGCGGTCGTCGCCGGCGCCGACGTCAATGCCGAGGGCCTCGCCCTGACCCGCAAGCAGGCCGCCGAGGCGGGCACCGCCGCGCGGCTGACCACCGTCGAGATGAATATCGGCGTGGAGTCCGAGGTGGTCGCGGGCGTGCGCACCGCCATCGATGCCCTCGGCGGACTGGACGCGGTGGTGAACGCGGCGGGGATACTGCGCGCGGCCCACACCCACGAGACGTCGCTGGATCTGTGGAACCAGATCATCAACGTCAACCTCACCGGCACCTTCCTGGTGATCCGCGAGGCCCTGCCCGCCCTGCTCGCCAACCCGCGCAGCACGGTCGTCAACTTCAGCTCGACCTCGGCGAACTTCGCCCACCCGTACATGGCCGCGTACTCCGCCAGCAAGGGCGGCATCCAGACTCTCACCCATGTCCTGGCCCTCGAATACGGCAAGCAGGGGTTGCGCGCGGTGAGCGTCGCCCCCGGCGGCATCAAGTCCGGCATCACCGACGCCACCCCCGGCTACCTCCCCCAGGATGCCGACTGGTCGCTGTTCGGCCGCCTGATCGCCGTTCTGCCCCAGGACAATCCGGCCGAACTGGCGGGCCCCGAGAATGTGGCCGGCGTCATCGCCATGCTGGTCTCCGACGACGGCCGCTTCATCAGCGGCACCGAGATCCGCATCGACGGCGCTGCCCACACGTAATACGGCACGGCCCCGATCGATACGGCAAGGCCCCGATCGACGATCCGATCGGGGCCCACGGCCACAACTACTGTGCGGCACCCACCAGTTCGGCCGACGCCCCGCGCAGAATGCCGTCCGCCGTCCCCGCCGGCCACTCGAGCGCCGCATCCAGCTTGTCCAGCACATCCCCCGCGGGCGCCTCGACCAGGCACCGCTCGATCTGACTGATCACCCCTGCCGATGGCCCGCCCTTCTTGGCCACCTCAGCCTGCGTCCACCCGTTCTCGCGCCGCCGCGCCTTCACCCGCTCGGCCAGCGCTTCGATATCCGGCGCTCCGCCCGTCGCCGCGGCGCCAGTCTCCGCAACCGCCGCCACCGCCACCGGCTCCGAAACGGCCGGCGCCGCAGCCTCCGAAACGACGGACTCCGCCTTCGCCCCCTGCGCATCCAGGACCCGCGGTGCCTTCCCGGAACCAATCACCCCCTGGGTAATGAGCCGAGACCGCTTCCGTCTACCCATCTTCGCCATACACCGCTCCTCGATCCGCAATCCCAGCCTTCACTGAAGCCCCGGCAAGGTTGCCACAAGTTCGCACGATTCCCCTGCCATCCCCTCCCCCTCGGCGTGCCAAGTCTCGAAAGCGCACGCACAGACGACCTGTCGATCGCTGGATGGCGACCGCACCCCGAGCCGCCCAACTCCGAACCCACCCGGATTTCCGACCGCAACGCCGAGTCGGCGGCTGCGAACCGGCGAGTCACGGGCGCTGCCGACCTCGAGCCGTGTCAGCCGTTTTCAGGTGAGTTGTTGCGGTGGAGCGGTACGTCTTCGAACTCGGTGAGCACGTGACGGAGGAAGGCTCGAATCTGGTGCTGGGCTGATGTCGTTGCGCCGTACAGGGTTTCGATTACCGGTTGCAGCTGCGGTCCGGTGTCGACGGCCAGGCGCACCAGGCCTTGTTCGGCGCAGCGGGTCAGGGTCGGCTCGAGGAACTTCGCGGCGTCCGCGGTCCGGCCGGCGGCCGACAGGCAGCAGCCGTACAGGAGTTCGGCATTCGTGAGCGCGCGCGGGCGGTTCTGGGTGGAGATCACGTCGACGAGGCGCTGCGCTTGCCGGCACGCCTGTTCGGCCGCTGCCCGGGTGCCCTTGCCGAGGAGTAGCCGGATGGCCGAGTCGTGGGCCAGTTCCGCGGCCACCGCGGTGGGAGCATCGGGATGGGCGGTATACGGCTCGAGGTGTTCGAGGTCGCGGCGGTCGGTGTCGGTGATCGGCAGACCCAGCCGGATGCGTTCATTGATCATGCGGGCTGCCAGCCGCGGCAGGATCATGTTCGCCGCGAGCTTGGTTCCCTCGTCCAATCGGTCGTTCATGGCGTCGATATCGCCGCGCACCGCGGCCAGGCGGGCGGCGGTGCCGTAGCCCGCCATCTGGAACTCGACCGCCCCGCCCTCGACGCCGAGCCCGCCCGCGAGCAGTTCCTCGGCCTCGGTGAATTGGCCTTTCTCGTACAGCAATTCGCCGAGCAGCGCGCTGGCGAGCCGGGTGGCCTGCGACTGCCTGCCCGTCTGCAGCGCCTGACCGAGCGCGGTGCGGAACCGGGCCTCGGCGGTGCCGGCATCGAGCTGTTCGGAGGCCGCGCTCCCGTCGACGCAGTCGCAGTACACCGGGCCGAACGGTCCGCGCGCCCGGTCGCGGTACGGTTCGATCCAGCGATACCAGCTGTGCACCTCGGCGAAGTCGAAGCGATACAGCGCCGAGATCATCGCCCCCACTGCCAGCCCGTGGGCCATGAAGGGCCGCACCGAATCCCGTTCCTGTGCGAGCTCCGGCGCCAGTACCGTCGTCTGGTCGGTCGCGAGCGCCAGGCTGATACGCACCAGCTTCAGCTCGAGCTCGAGGTCG
Organism: Nocardia sp. NPDC004123; assembly: GCF_053603795.1. Taxonomy (NCBI): domain Bacteria; kingdom Bacillati; phylum Actinomycetota; class Actinomycetes; order Mycobacteriales; family Nocardiaceae; genus Nocardia; species Nocardia sp. NPDC004123. Next base: position 39,538 of record NZ_JBSGGG010000036.1, on the reverse strand, counting down.
GCGGATGCGCCATCGCGGTCGCGTGCCGCGGCGAGCGCTGTCTCAGCGCGTGCCAAGGCGGTCTCCGCGGCGGCCGGGCGCTGTATGGCTACGTTCGCCCACGCGATGTTCAACTGCAGCTGTGGATTCGACGCGGTGAGCGAGCCCGGCAGTTTGGCCGCCAGCCCGAGCAGCGTCCCCATGCGCGACTGCTCTATCAATTGCCCGGCGTGCTCGGCGACCAGCCGGCAGGCCCGCTGGGGTTCGTCTGCGGCGAGCAGGTGATCGACGGCCTCGGTGAGCAGGTCGTGGGCCTCGAACCACTGCGCGGCGGTGAGGTGCAGTTCCTCGAGCAGTCCCGGATACTGCCGGATCAGCCGCTCGCGCAGGAAGTCGGCGAACAGCGCGTGGTAGCGGAACCATCGCAGATCGTCGTCGATGCTGCGCAGGAACAGATCTCGCTGCCGCACCTGTTCGAGCATGTCCTGGCCGTTGCTCACGCCCGTCAGCACCTCGGCGAGCTCACCGTTGATGCGCGTCGGAACCGATGTCCGCGTGACGAATTCGAGCAGTTCGGGTTCGAGGGTGTCGACGACGTTCTCCATCAGGTACTCGCCGATGGCGTAGTGCCGTCCCGAGATCTGATCGATGTACGCGCCCGGATCGTCGCGGCCGCGCAGCGACATCGAGGCCAGTTGCAGTGCCGCCGCCCACCCCTCGGTGGATTCGCGCAGTCGCTCGATCTCCGCCGCGGCGAGGGTCAGCCCGCTGGTGTCGGCGAAGAACGCGGCGGTTTCCGCGTCGTCGAATCGCAGTGCGGACTCGTCGATCTCGGTCAGCTCGTCGCGAACCCGCATGCGCCCCAGCGGAAGCCCGGTACGGTGGCGGCTGGTGACGATCACCTGCAGGTGATGGCAACCGTGGTCGAGCAGGAATTCCATCGCGGCCACGGTCGCGGGGCTGGTCACTCGATGCCAGTCGTCGATCACGAGCGCCACGGTCTGGCCGCTGTTGTGGATCTCGTCGATGAGGGTGGTCATGACGTGCCGCGCGACATCACTGGCATGCTCCTCGAGCAGCTGTTCCAGATCCGCGGCCACACCCGGATGGGCGTAGCGGATCGCCTCCACCACATGAGTCAGGAACCAGACGACGTTGTCGTCATCGTCGTCCACGCTGAGCCAGGCCGCTCGAACGCCCTCGGCGGCAAGCACATCCACCCATTCCGCGGCCAGCGTGCTCTTCCCGAATCCGACGGGTCCGTGGATCAGCACCAGCCGCCGGCCCTGCCCCTCCCGCAGCCGGTCGAGCAGGCGCCCGCGCAGTACCGGCTGCCGCGGCGCGCTCGGCGGACGGTACCGGGTGGACGGCGTCGGTGCCGGCGCCGGGCTCGAGCGCGGCGGCGGGACGGGAACAGGCGGTGTGACCGTCCGGGCTCCGGCGTCGGCCGGCAGCGCCATCGAGTCGACTACGAGCCCGGAGGCGAATTCGATATTGCGCAGCCGGTCACCGAACTCCCTCGCGGTCTCGGGCCGGTCCGAAGGATCCTGTGCCATAGCGGATTCCAGCGCCGAGCACAGCGCCGCCGGTACCTCGCTGCTCCGCAGATCGGGCACCGGCTCCGAGGTGATTCGCACGAATTGCGCGACCATCGACTCGCCCTCGCGGCGCTCGAAGGCGGCGTGCCCGGTGAGCAGACAGAACAGGGTGGCGCCCAGGCCGTAGATATCGGCGGCCTCGGCAGGTTCGGCTCCCCGCAGCACCTCGGGCGCGGTGAATGCCGGTGTCCCGGCGATTAGTCCGGACCGGGTCTCGAAAGCCCCACTGATGCGGGCGATTCCGAAATCGCTCAGCAACGGCTCGCCATAGTCGGATTGCAGGATATTGGCCGGATTCACATCGCGATGCACCATCCCGTGCCCGTGCGCGGCCGCCAGCGCACCGGCGATCTTCACCCCGACCGACAGCACCTCCTGCCACGGCAGCGGCCCCCGCTCCCGAATCCGCGATTGCAGTGACCCGAGCGCATAGAAGGGCATGACCAGATACGGCCGCCCCGTGACCGTGACATCGGCGGACAGCACCTGAACGATGTGCGGATGCCCGCCGAACCGGCCCAGCGCCCGCTGTTCCCGGAGAAACCGCTCCCGCTCATCCCCGCTCGACCGCGCATCGAGCACCTTCACCGCGACCAGCCGATCCAGCGAATGCTCGTGACACCGGTAGACGACCCCGAAACCACCCCGCCCGATCTCCAGGGCATCGTCCAACCCGGCCGCGGCGAGTTCCTCGGCGACCCCTATCCGCAGGTCAGGCTGCGTACCGTTACTTTCCCGTTCGACCATGCCCGCTCATTTGCTTCGACGAGTTGGGCTCCGACAACCCCGATCGTAACCACGGGTATGCCCGATCGGCGGATTGTTGCCGACCGCGGCCGGAATCGCGAACCCGCGCAGTGCCCCCAGCGACCACACCAGCCTCACCAGCAACGGCCTGGCCGGCGGTCGCTCTCGGCGAGCGCGGATGGCATCGATGGTGACCGAGTTCGGCTGGTGCTGTACCAGCAGCCGAATCCAGTCCGGGGTGGGCCCGGACGAAACCGCCGCCAAGCCGAAGTCCGACAGGGAAGCCGCTCATGAGCACCCCGCACTGCTCTGACGTCTACGGAGGCCGCTTCCCTGATTCCGGGGAGGTGAGTCGGTTCGGTGAGTGGTCCGATAATCGGACGCAGTCCGCGAGACCAGACGTCCGGTCCGCCACATGTCTCCTACCGTCTGCCAAATCGCCGCGCCGCCCGCTCCTCGGCGCGTGTATCGCGCCATCGCATCGAGTCGCGTGCACCGTAGCCGGAAAACTCGGAATCGGGTCCACCCGGCGATCGCTGCGCGATAGTTGATGTCGGCGAAGGAGTTCAAGATGGCAGAGATCGTGTCCGTCACCGGCGGCAAGGTTCTGGGCACGCGCGAGGGCGGCGTCACCCGTTTCCTCGGCATCCCTTACGCGGCGGCGCCGATCGGGCCGGCCCGGTTCGAAGCCCCGCGACCGGCCGAAGCCTGGTCGGGGGTGCGCGAAGCCCTCGAATTCGGACCCACCTGTGTGCAATCCCCGTATCCGGCACCGATTCACGCCCTCATCGGCAGCGACGGGATCCCCGGCGACGAGTATCTGAACGTCAATGTGTGGACGCCCGATCACACGGGGTCCGGTCTGCCGGTGCTGGTGTGGATTCACGGCGGGGCGTTCGTCCGTGGGTCGAACGCCCGGCGCATCTACGACGGCACCGCCTTCGCGCGCGACGGCGTCGTGGTGGTGTCGATCAACTATCGGCTCGGCATCTCGGGGTTCGCCGCGATTCCCGGATCCGCGTCGAATCGTGGTCTGCTCGACCAGATCTTCGCATTGGAGTGGGTGCGCGAGAACATCGCGGCCTTCGGCGGCGATCCCGGCAATGTGACGGTCTTCGGCGAATCCGCGGGCGGGATGAGCGTGGTGGCGCTGCTCGCGTCACCGCGGGCGCGCGGGCTGTTCCGGCGCGCGATCGCACAGAGCGCCAATGGTTCCGCGGTCGCCACCGCGGAGGACGCGGGCAAGGTGGCGCGGCAGCTGGCCGATCTGCTCGGCATCGAACCCGCCGCGTCCGCCTTCGGCCGGCTCGGGCCGCAGGAGCTGCGCAGCGCCCAGGATGCGCTCGCCCTGGCGCTGATGACCGACCCGGATCCGGACCGCTGGGGTGCGTCGATCGTCGCCAACGGCCTCGGCATCATGAGCTTCTTCCCGATGATCGACGGCGATGTGATTCCGGACCGTCCGGCGGATATCCTTGCCGCTCAACCGGATCTGACCGTGCCTCTGCTCACCGGATGGACCGCCGAGGAATTCCGATTCTTCACCTTCCCCTCCGGTCTCGCCGCCGGAATCACCGACCAGACACTGCCGCATTTCCTCGCGCGCTACGGTCTGGATCCATCGGTCGCCGAGCGCTACGCCGCCAACCGGCCGAACGCCACACCCGCGGACGTGTTCGCCGCCGTCCTCACCGACCTCGTCTTCCGCGATGACGCCATGCGCATCGCGGAAGCCACCGCCGCAGCGGGCAACCCGGCCCACGTCTACGAATTCGCCTGGCGCTCAGCCATTGCCGACCTGGGCGCCTGCCACGTCATCGAGGTCCCTTTCGTCTTCGACCAACTCGCCGCCGCCCACACCCTGACCGGCTCGAACCCACCGCAGCCCCTGGCCGACGAGGTGCATCGCGCCTGGGTGCGCTTCGCCACCCACGGCGACCCGGGCTGGTCCCGCTTCGACACCACCACCCGCACCGTTCGCGTCTTCGACGCCCCGGAATCCCATGAGGTGGCCGACCCCCGCGCGGACGAACTACGCGCCCTGCGCCGAGCGAAGCTCACCTCCAGCTCGCCGGTCTAGCGGCATGAAATGGCAAAGGCCGTAGGTCAGGAACCTGCGGCCTTTATCGTGCGTGCCCGCTCGAGCCGGCGAGAGGCGTTGGGAACCAACGAATCCGGGCGCGTTGGCCATGCGCAGTCCACGACCGGTCGACGTACGCCCGGCTTGACGCGGATGCGGCCCCACCACTATCTTGAAATCGAGACAGGTCAGTCTCGATTTTGGCCCGATGGAGGCGAGTCGAACATGGTTGCGCAGGTACTGGACGTGCGGGAAGCCGTCCAGATCGTCGAACGATTGGCAGAGGCGAAAAACCGACAGGACGTGGCGGCCGCGATGGCCGTGTACGGCGTCGACGCGAGCGCCCTGGTGCGGGCGTCATGATCGTCGGCGTTCGCCGGCCGAGCACCACCACCATGCGCGCGGCTCGGCACGAGAACTGGGGATCACCACTGGAGATCGCCGACGTCGAACGGCCGGAGCCCGCCGCGGGTGAGGTCCGTATCGCGGTGCGGGCTACCAGCGTGAACCCGATCGACATGCACACCGGCAACAATTCCGGCTACGAGCAGTCCATGCGGCTGCCCTGCATCCCCGGGTGGGACGTCGCTGGTGTGGTGGATGCGGTGGGCTACGGAGTGACGCGCTATGCCGTGGGCGACCGCCTCTACGGTCTGGCCTGGTTCCCCTATCCCGCGGGCACGTATGCCGAATACATGACGGTGCCGGCGTATCACCTTGTGCCGATGCCGAAGTCGGCTTCCTTCGCGGAGGCGGCGTGCTTGCCGATGGCCGCGCTGACGGCCTGGCAGATGCTCGACGCGGTCGGGGCACGCGCCGGTCAGCACGTTCTGATCAGTGGCGCCTCCGGCGGCGTGGGTCACCTCGCGGTGCAGTTGGCGGTCGCGCGCGGCGCCACGGTCACTGCCCTGGTGCGTCCCGATCACCATGCCGCACTGTACGAATTGGGCGCGCACACCTGCGTGGACTACACCGACCCGGACGCTGTCACGGCGATCGGGAAGGTCGACGCGGCGATCGATCTGGTCGGATTCGATTTCGGCGCTTCGCTGTTCGACCGCGTGACGCCCGGAGGCGTGATCGCCTTGGCGACCGCATGGTCGGTCAAGGGATACCAGGCCGCTGCGGCGGAGCGAGGTATCCATGTGGCCTCGTGCCTGGTGGAACCCGATCCCACCGCCCTCACGGCCATCGCGGAGTTGGTCGATTCGGGCGCGGTGCGGGTCGTCGTCGGTGCCGAGTTCGATCTCGCCCAGGCGGCCGATGCCCAGCAGTGGGTCAAGGACCGGCGTGGCTTCGGCAAGGCCGCGATCACGGTGAGCTCGACGGATCCGGTGTGACCGAAAAGCCCAAGCAGCTACGCGGAATCGCGGTGCGCGACAAGCTCGTCGGCATCGCGACCGACCTCTTCTACGACCACGGTGTACGTGCCATCGGTGTCGATGAGGTGGTGCGACGGGCGGGGATGGCGAAGGCGAGCCTGTATCGCTGGTTCCCCACCAAGGACGACCTCGTGCTCGCGGTGCTGCAGCGGCGCGACGACCGGTTCTGGGCCCACTGGGACCAGACCGCGTCGCGTCACGCCGACGCACGGGCCGAACTCGACGCCCAGCTCTCCTGGATTCAGGACGTCGCGACGCGAGAGGGCTACCGCGGCTGCGCTTTCGTCAACACAGCCGCGGAATTCAGCAATGCGCAATCGGAGCAGATCCGGCAGCGGTGCGCCGAGCACGAACACGAACTCGCGCGACGGCTCCGCGCGCTGACGGCACGCCTCGGCGTCCCGGACGGCGATCGGCTCGCCGATCAGCTCCACCTCGCCATCGTCGGTGCCTTCGCGGTCGGCGGAATCTACCCGACCGGTGGACCCGCCGTCCGCCTCACGGCATTGGCCGAGGACCTGATGGACGGGCGCCAGGCGCGTTCCGTCGGGAACTGAACACCCCCGAGCCTCGCCAGAATGCGGGCAGGAAGGAGGTCGGTCCATCACAAACCTGCGATGGACCGACCTTTTCCCTTGGCGATCTCCTTCAGGGCTGCCTTCTCCAGCTCAGCTTCGGCGAGAAGCCTTTTCAGGGTGGAGTTTTCACGTTCGAGGTCCTTCAACCAGGTGGCTTCGGCGACGGCATCAACTCAGTCGAACACTGCCGCCGAACTCGCGACCGAGGACCCTGGTGCTCGACCAGTTGCAATTCGGTCATTGCTTTTTTGCAGCGCGCGATAGCCGAAGTAGTACACGACCATTTGGGAGGCCCAGGTGGTGAGGGCCAGGATGTAGAAGATCGTGTGGTGCTCGTCGTCGCCGGGTATGCGGTAGAAGTTGTACATCCCGGCTATCGCGGCTGCCGCAGCGGAGACGGCCGCTACCGCAATCGCGTGACCGCGCTCACCGATGTTCCACAGCCGCCACGCGAAATAGAGCAGGAACAAGGTGGTCAGGGCGTTCATCACGACATAGAAGATCGCCCCGGCCAGCCCGAGTTCATCGGCGAAGAAGGACATGACCAGTCCACCCACGATGGCCAGCCCGAACACGCCGATATCGCCGGCAAGCGAAGGCTTGAACCCGTGGGTGACCTGCATCAGACCCAGGACGAGAATCACGGTGATTCCGACCGACCGGGAGAACGCATCGAAGAAGAAGGCGAGGTGATACATCGGACTGGTTTCGTTCGCGCCGACCAGCCCGTAGATGAGGAAGTTGGTTCCCGAGGTCGCGACGATGATCCATTCGAGGCCGAGTAAGTAGTTTCTGTAGTCCCGGATGAACTTCCAGCCGGTGGTGAACCCGGCGGCGATCATGAGGAGATCGGCGAGTGCGTACAGTGCGGTTTTGAGATCCATGACCAACCTTGTTTCGAGGCTCGATATTTGACGTGTCGAGGAACCGACACCTAGTGCGCGACTTCGAAGATCTCCTCGCGCGGGGTGCCGACACGTTCGAGGGCCTTGTAGAACCGCTCCGGCTCGGCCCACTCTTCAGGCGTGAATACCCCTGCGTGGGTTCCGGGCTCTTCGTCGAGTGCCACCACCATGAACGCGGCGCAGGCCGTTCCCGTCGCCGCGGCCATATTGGTGAACAGATAGGTGCCAGGTCCACTCACCGGAGTACGGCGGCTGACCACCGTGGGCACGCCATTTCGGAGGCCGGTCACCTCGACCTTCAGGGCGGTTTTGTGGGGGAAGGTATGGCCCACCGCCGCCAGGGCAAGGAACTTGACCAGCTCGGTGCGGGTCGCCTCACCGGTACGCACGAGGTTCCGCAATCCGGACAGGACCTTGCGCCAGCCCTTCACGCTGCCGAACTTGTTCGTCATCACGGCTTCCAAGAAGTCGATGGCCTTGTTCATCGGCATGTCGCCCTTCTGGACCGCCAGGCCGACGCCGCGGACCATGCCGTTGTAGGGGGCCGGATCGAGCCCGCCGAAGCAGCGAATGTTCTTGGCATCCGGGTACTTTCGCGGCAAGGTCACCGGCTCCGGGTGAGCGGTCTCGTGCACCATGGTCAGCCCCAGTCCGGCACCCAGCTCCGTCCAGCGGGTCTCCACCCAGGACTGGTGGAACACCGGTCCGCCGTTCTCCCAGGTCACGCAGGGACCCGCGGCAACCCGCAGCATGTGGTCGAGAACCGCGCGGCCGACGGCTCCGCGCTCATCGCCGACGACCCAGTACACGTCGATGTTGTCGACCCGGTCCAGCTCGCCGGCCGCGTCGGCTACCAGCACGTTGGTGAAGCCGGGCGACGCACCGCAGCCGATGTACATCGGGACTCCGGCCGCCCGGGCGTCGTCGTGCATGGACAGCGCGTGCAGGGTGCTCTCGATATCGTCGTCGAAATCGAGATAGGGCACCCTGGCCTCCAGGCACGCCTCCATCACGGGACCGGCGGTGCGGTTGTACGGACCGGCGCCGAGCACCACCAGCGCGGCCCCCTCGATGGCCGTGCGAAGCCCTTCGCGGTCGTACAGGTCGAGCTGTGCGGCGGTCGCCAGGCCGGACGGCAGCCGCTGCAGCAGCTGATCGAGCAGCTCGGGACGGATGTCGTACAGGGCCAGCTCCCAGTCCCCACCAGCGACGGCGAACCGTTCAATGGCAAGCCGACACATCTCGCCCGCGGCCCCGATGAAGACTATTCGCTTGGTGCCCATGGTCATGCTCCTGTGGATCGAGGGCCGCGTGCGGTCCAGGTGACATTACTCGTAATCGATTCGAGTTCGAGTTTGATGAGTAGAAGCTAGTGCGGAGGCGCACTCGGCGCTAGCCGTTCGCCGAAATTGTTACAGCCTTATCGAAAATGTAACGGGCCGTCGGGGCTCGACGAACCGCCGCGACACGACGTTGTCCTGCCAGGCCACGTCCGGGAACCAGCGGTTGAGCACGCCGGGCGTCCACCTCCGACGGCACGCCGTGGCGGTTCATCGCCTCGGCGCCGACGACGCCCCGTACGGCGAGCCGTAGGAGATCCCGCCTGGCTCCTCACCTGGGGTGCGCTCGCCGCGACTCGCGGATCACCGACTCCGGATCGGCCGCCTACTGGGGTAGGACCTGATCCCCGTGGTCTGCCCGGTGGTGCGGGTGAGCGGTGGGCGCCGGTTCGGTACACAGCGTCTCCAGGGCGGAGGCCATGGCGGTGACAATGGATTCGACGGTGGCGTGGTCGAACAGTTCGGCGGCGTAGATCATTTCGCCGTGGATCCCGGCGTGGTCGCCGTCGGGGGTGTACTCCTCACGCAGGTTGAGTAGAAGTTCCCAGGGGGTGTGGCGGACCGGGACCGGGCGGTGGCGGATGGTCAGTTCGGCTCCGGCTGTGGCGATTTCGGTTCCGCGAAGGTAGGTGACCATGACCTGGAAGAGCGGGTGGTGGGTTCGAGAGCGGGGTGGGTTGAGGAGTTCGACGAGATTGTCGAACGGGAACTCCTTGTGGTCGTAGGCGGCGAGGACGCGTTCGCGGACCTGTTGGACGAGGTCGGAGTGGGGCGGGTCGCCGGAGAGGTCGACGCGGACGATCGCGGTGTCGACGACGCAGCCGACCAGGTCCTGCAGGCCCTCGGCGTCGCGGGCGCTCAGGGCGACGCCGATGGGCAGGTCGGGGCCCGCGCCCCGGTCGTACAGGGCGAGCGCGAGGGCGGTGTGGACGAGCATGTAGGTGCTCGCGCGGTGGGTGCGGGCGGTGCGGGCGAGGGCGCGGTGGGTGGCGGCGTCGATGTGGACGGGGACGGCTGCCGCGATGTTCTCCCGACGTTCGGCGCGCGGACGGTCGGTGGGCAACACCGGATGTGGTGGCAGACCGTCGAGTGTGGTGCGCCAGTAGCGCGCCTGCCGGGTCAGCAGGCCTCCGTGCGCGCCGGCAGCGTCGAGCGATTGCCTCAGCCACAGGGTGTAGTCCGCGAACTGTGTTGCCGGAGTGTGCCAATGGGGTGCTTGCCCGGTAGCGCGCGCACGGTAGGCGGTGAGCAGGTCCCGCTGGAGCACGGCCAGGGATTCGCCGTCGCCGGCGGCGTGGTGCAGCACGCCGAGCAGGACGTGATGCTCCGGGCTCGAGCGGAAGAGACGGATGCGCAGAGGTGGTTCCGTGGTGAGGTCGAAGCCGCGTTGCAGCTCGGAATCGATTGTCCTATCGATGGTTTCGCTGTCACAGACGTCCACGACGCGGAAATCCGGCCGCGCGGACTCCATGGGCAGGATGCGCTGAATGGGACCGTCCAGGGCATACGGCAGGACGGTTCGCAGGATCTCGTGCCGCTCGACCACATCGTTCACCGCCGCGTCCACCGCCCTCACATCGAGCGGCCCGTGCAGCTCGAGTCCGGTGGCGATCAGATAGTCGGGGCGGTTGCCGCTGAGATAGTTCACGGTCCACAGCCGCTGCTGGGCGGGCGCGAGCGGGATCGGGTCCGTGCGGCGCCCGGCGGCGATGTGCTGCGGGAGATCCCGGGATTCGCGCCGATCCAGGGTCTGCTCGAGGGCGGCGATGGTCGGCGATTCGAACAGATCGCGCAGCGATACCGCGACTCCGAGCGCGGACCGCAAGCCTGCGACGACGCGGATCGCGGACAGCGAGTTGCCGCCGAGCGCGAAGAAGTCATCGGTGACACCGACTTCCGCCACACCCAGCGCCCGCACGAACGCCGTCGCGATGACCTGCTGCCGTTGCGTGCGAACCGGAACGTGATCACCGGCGACGGGCATCGGCAATGCGCCGACATCGAGCTTGCCGATGGGAGTCAATGGCAATTCGTCCATGGCCACGATGGCCGACGGAACCAGGTACGACGGCAGGGACGCTGCCAGCCGGGTCCGCAGCGCGGCGGTGTCGACGGTGCTGTCCCCGACGACGTGCGCGATGAGCGACTGTCCGCTCGCGGCCCGGCGCGCCGTGACGATCGCCGCGGTGATGCCGGGTTCACGCCGGATGGCCGCCTCGACCTCTCCGGGTTCGACGCGAAAACCGTTGATCTTCAACTGCCGATCGGCACGGCCGAGGAAGTGCAGCCGGCCGTGGGCGCCCCAGCGCCCGAGATCACCGGTGCGGTACATGCGCGCACCGGCCGGGCCGAACGGGTCGGCGACGAAGCGTTCCGCGGTGCGGACCGGGTCCCGGTGGTAGCCGTTGGCGAGTCCCGCACCGGACAGGTAGATCTCCCCGGTCACCCCGGCGGGTACCGGTCGCAGGCCCGAGTCCAGTACCACGACCCGGGTATTGCCGGCCGGATGTCCGATCGGGACCGGACTGTCCGGAGACATGTCGGCCGGGAGCGCGAAGTGGAGCGCGAAGCTGGTCGCCTCGACCGGCCCGTACAGATTTCTCACCACGGGCGGGTGCTCACCCCGCCGTACCGTCGCGGCGGCCCGCGGCGGCAGCACATCCCCGGCGGACGCGATCATCCGCAGTTCGGCGAGCTCATTCGGAATCTGCTCCGCGAGTAGGTGAAACAGGCCCGGCGGCAGCATGATCGAGGTGACCCGGCCCGCGCGCAGTACCTCGGTGTAGTCGTGCACATCGAGGACGCCGGATCGTGCGAGCACCACGGCGTGGCCGTTGAGCAGCGGCAGCCACAGCTCCCACACCACCATGTCCCAGGTGTAGGGCAGATGCATCAGCATTCGCTGGTGCCCGTCGTCCCGGCCGATCCGGTCGCGGGCGCGCGCCACGATATTGCGGTGGGTGACCTCCACGCCCTTGGACGCCCCGGTCGATCCGGAGGTGAACATGAGCGTGGCCACGGCATCGGGCAGTACGGTGACGCCGAGATCGCTGACGTCGAACTCGGTTGCCGCACTGTCGAGTTCATGTATCACCAGTTCGGCACCGGTGAACGCCAGCAGCCGCCGCACGTGCGCGGGCGGGTAGCGGTCGCTCAGCGGTACGCAGACCGCGCCCAACTTGGCGATGGCGAGAAAAACGACCACGAGATCGACCGAGCGCGGCACTGCGATGCCGATCGGCACGCCCGGTCCCGCACCGCGGGTGCGCAGCCAGCGGGCGACCTGATTGGCGCGCGCGTTCAACTCGGCGTAGGTGAGCTCCGCACCGTCGCACCAGAGCGCGACATCGTGTGCGTGCACCCGTACGGTCGACTCGAAACACTCTGCGAGCCCGCCATTGCCGATTTCGGCCGCGGTGCCGCGTCCGGCGGCGAGCAGTTCGGCCCGGCGCGCGGGCGGCAGCAGGTCGAGCTGCCCGACCGGGGACTGCCGCGGTGCGGTGAGCGCCGCCGCGGCGACCAGGATGCGCGACCACAGCTCATCGACCTCGGTGAGGGCATCGACCTGTTCGAGCTGCACCGCGATTCGGAAGGTCAGCGCGCCCGCAGCGGGCTCCACGATGACGGTCAGCGGGAAATGTGTTCCGCCGACAACATTCACGGAGGTCACCCGCAAGTCCGCGTCCGGATCGTCGAGCAGAGCGGTATCGATGGGGAAGTTCTCGAAGACGAGCGAGGTGTCGAACAGGTCGCTCGCACTCACCGCCGCCAGGATGTCGGGCAGCCCGAGATGGTCGTGCTCCATCAACGCCACGCGATCGCGCTGAATCCGGACCGCGAGTTCGATCGGCGTCTCCGGCATGCGCGAGCGCACCCGCAGCGGCACGGTATTCATGAGCAGCCCGACGGCACCGTCCAGATCACCACCATCGCGGCCGGAGACGGTGATGCCGAAGACGACGTCGTCGCTTCCGGTGAGATTCGACATCACCAGCGCCCACAGCGCCTGGATCATCGAGTTGAGCGTGAGCCCGTGCGCCGCGGCCTGTTCGCGCAGCGCGGTGACCGTGGCGGCGGGCAGGATGAAGCTGCGCTCGTCGGGCCGCCGCCACCGCCGCCGGTCGGCATGCGCGACCTTGCACGGTTCGGCTCCGGCGAGGGCCTGGGCCCAGGCTCGGCGCGCGCCGTCGCGGTCCTGCGCCGCGGACCGTTCGAGGAATGCGGTGAACGGTGTGGCAGCGGGCAATTCGAGGCCGCGGTAGCCCAGCAGCAGTTCACGGAGCAGGATGCCCAGCGACCAGCCGTCGAGCAGCGCATGGTGGTGCGTCACCAGCAGGGTCGCGGAGTTCGGCCCGGTGCGAACGAGAGTGACCGTGAGCAACGGACCCACCAGCGGCTCCGTGTGCGCGTCCTCGGCGCGCACCCGCTCCACCGCCTCGTCACGCTCGTCCGAAGTCGGATCGCCGAGATCCACTACCCGCCAGGGCAACTCGATGTCAGCGCGAATCTCGTATTCCGGTGTGTCGCCATCCACGACGAACCGGCCCAGCAGGTGCGGATGTCGATCGAGCACCGCGCGCAGGGCAGCGCTCAGCCGCTCCGCGTCGATCGGGCCGTCCACCGTCAGCACAACCTGTATGAGATAGGGGTCCTCGCCTTCCCCGCCCTGGTACAGCGAGTGGAACAACAGCCCGGCCTGCAAGGGAGTCGCGGGCAGGAGGGTACGGCCGTCGCGCATGGCGAGCGGGCTCACCGCCGCTCGGGCGGGTACCGGCGAAGGCGTCCCGACCGTGCGCGCCAGCGCACGAATACTCTGGTGCTCGAACACATCCCGCGGTGTGATCGCGAGCCCGGCGGCCCGGGCCCGGTCCGACAGCCGGATGGCGAGGATGCTGTCCCCGCCGATGGCGAAGAAACCGTCTTCGACGCCGAAACCCTTGTGCCCGAGCACTTCCTCGAACACGGTGCGCAGCCGGGCCTCGGCATCGCCACGCGGCGAAACACCGTCGGCGGGCGCCGTGCCATCAACGGTGAGCGCGCGCAGAGCGCGTTCGTCGATCTTGCCGTTGGAGGTCGTCGGGATGGCGTCGACCGCCACGATGATGGACGGAACAGCATGTGCGGGAAGCCGTTCCGCGATCGCGCTGCGCACCGCGCCGATGTCGATACCCGGGCCGGCGACATAGGCGGCCAGCCGCCGGTCACCCGGCCGGTGTTCCACGATCAGCACCACCGCCGCACGCACCGCCGGGAGTGCGCACAGGGCGGCCTCGATCTCGCCCGGTTCGATGCGGAAGCCACGGATCTTCACCTGCCGGTCGGCTCGCCCGAGGTATTCGAGTGTCCCGCTCTCGGTCCACCGCGCCACATCGCCGCTGCGATACATGACGGCGCCGGGCCCGCCGAAGGGATCGGCGGTGAAGCGCACGGCGGTGCGGCCCGGCTGGCGCAGATATCCCGCGGTGACGCCGGGACCGGCGACGTAGAGCTCACCCGGCACCCCGGGCGCGGCGGGCCGCAGCGCGGCGTCGAGGATGTACACGGCCAGATCCGGTATAGCCGTGCCGATTTCGCCGGCCGACGCGACACCGGTCAGCGGCGTTCCGGTGGTGAACACCGTCGTCTCGGTAATGCCGTACATATTGACCAGCCGCGGCGCCCGCGGTTCATGCCGCGACCACCACTCGGCCAGCCGCCACGGCTCCACCGGCTCACCGCCGAACAGCACGTAACGCAGTGCGAGCCGGTCCCTTTCGGCCGGCCGGCTCGCCTCGGCGTCGACCAGCATCCCGAAGGCGGAAGGCGTCTGATTGAGCACCGTGACTCGTTGCGTCACCAGCAGTTCGAGAAATTCGCGCGGCGATCGTGCCGTCTCGGCGTCGACGATGACCAGCTTGCCGCCGTGGCCCAGCGCTCCCCAGATCTCCCACACCGAGAAGTCGAATGCGGCGGAGTGGAAAAGGGTCCAGACATCATCGGGCCCGAACTCGAACCACGGCCGGGTCGCGGTGAGCAGCCGGACCACATTCGCGTGTGTGACGACCACGCCCTTCGGGCGGCCGGTCGTTCCGGAGGTGTGAATCACGTAGGCAGGCAAGTGCGGCGACCGCAGCACAGCGCGCTCGCTCGGAACGACCTGCACCGGGTCCCCGAGGCGCAGGACGGGCGCGGCCGAGATCCCCTCCGGGAGTTCGACTCCAGCACCCGTGAGTACGAGCGCCGGTGCGGCATCGTCGAGGACCGCACGCAGCCGCCCCCGCGGATAGCTCGGATCGAGCGGAACATAGGCCGCACCCGCGCGCAGCACCGCGATGATGGCGACGATGAGGTCCATGGAGCGCGGTAGTGCGAGGCCGACGAATTCCCCCGGGCCGACCCCGTATCCGGCAATGATCCGGGACAGTCTGCGAGCCCGCTCGTCGAGTTCGGCATAGGTGAGCTGCTCGTCGCCGTGCACCACGGCGACGGCCCCACCGTTCGCGGCCACCATGCGGTCGAATCGATCGACGAGTGTTTCGGCTACCTCGTCGGTGTCCGCGGGCCCGGCCGGATCGAGTGTGGGCCGCAGCATGCCGAGCGGGAGGTCCTCCGGGGCCACGGCCAGGGCGGCGACGGTCTCGGTGAGCCGGTGGTGGTGCGCGGCGAGGTCGTGCTCGGAGTACCGCAGCGCCGTCGATTCCAGCACCACCGACAGCGCCGGGTCGCCGTTGTCGTAGACGCTGATGTTCAGATTGTCGGAGCGTCCGGCCGCCAAATGCCGCAGGGAGGCGGATTCGGATCCGAAGCGCAGATCCTGCTGCATGGGCATCACATTGACGGTGGGCCCGAGGATGCCGCCCTCGAGCCCGCTCCCGCCCAGGTCGGCGAGCATATCGCCGTACTGGAAACGCTGGTGGCGCAGGATGATCAGGGATTCGGCGCGCACGGCGGCGAGGAGCTCGCCGAGGGTGGCGGCCGGATCGATCGTGATCCGCAGCGGCAGGATGTTCGCCGTCATGCCGAGTGCGTGCCGGGAGCGCTTGGCGGGCACGGCCAGACCGACAGTGACCGTGCGTGTGCCCGAATCCGCGTGCAGCAGCAGCGCGATGGCGGCGAGCATCCACACCGGCCACGGGGTCCCGGTGGCATCCGCCCGGGCGCGCAGTGTCTTCCACTCGGCCTCGGCGAGCACTCCGGCCTGCCGCAGGTACCGATTGCCGTCCGCGGCCGCCGGCGCGGCGGCGAACTGCGGTGGCTCGTAGGACCCGCCGATGGCGAGCCGCTGCGCCCAGAATTCGCGGTCGGCCGCGAACCGCGTGGAAGTCCGGAACCGCTCGTCCTCGGCGACCAGATCCGCCACCCGGTCGAACACCGATTCGGCGACCGGACGCCCGTCGAGCAGCGCGGTGTAGGTGTCGGCGACACGCCGGATGAAGGCGGCCGAGGACGCCCCGTCGAGCACCACGTGATGCGAGCGAATGAACCACAGCGTGCCCGCCTCGCCGGCATCGAGCAGATGGTGTTCGAACAGCGGCGCGCGCCCCAGGTCTAACGGCCGTGCAAGGGCCGTCTCCATGAACCGCAGCGCCTCGCCGTGCGCGTCCGCGGCGGCGCGGAAGCTGTTGCGGTACAACGGCCAGTCCGATACTTCTTCCACCACCTGCACGACCGATCCGTCGGCCTCGGTGTCGAAGCGCACGCGCAGTGACTCCGCCCCGGCGATGACGAGGCGCAGTGCCCTTTCGAACACCTGCTCGTCGAGCGCGCCGTGAATCTGCACGTAGCCGCCGACGATCAGACGCTGCCCGGTGTCGTCGAGTTGCTGTGCGACCCAGACGTGTTGTTGCGCGCGCGTCAGCGGTAGGCGCCGGGTCATGCTAGCTCCTCGATGGTCGCGTGGGGATTTCGGGCGATGGCGGTCAGCAGGTCTCGCATGACGGATCCGATCTCGGCCACCTGTGATTCGTCGAAAACACTGTGGAGATAACCGATTCGGACTCTCAGTTCGGGTCCCGGATCGACGGTGACCGACAGCGGATAGTGGGTGCCGTCGGTGAGTTCGAGGCGCGCGCCGGTCACACCGTCCAGCCCGGCGAGCGCGGCGTCGAGTCGCTCGGCATCCACCGGATAGGACTCGAAGACGACCACCGTGTCGAACAGCATGTCGCGCAGACCGGCGGCAGCGTGGATCTCGCTCAGCCCGAGTTGGTGGTGTTCGATCATTTCGGCCTGTTCGGCCTGCACCGCGTGCAGCAGATCCGCCACGGGCGTGTTCGGACCGAATTGCACGCGTACCGGCACGGTGTTGATGCACAGTCCGACAATGGATTCCACGCCGGGCAGCGCGGCCGGGCGGCCGGAGACGGTCACTCCGAAGACCACGTCACCGCGTCCGAGCCTGCGTCCCAGCAGGATTGCCCAGACCACCTGCACCACGGTGTTGACAGTGACGCCGAGTTCGGCGGCGGTCCCACCGAGTTCGCCGGTGGTCTCCGCATCGAGGGACCAGCGGTATTCCCCTGTCGTGACCGTGCTTTCGCGAGTGCGGGCGGGCGGGGCGACCAGGGTCAGTGCGCTCACGCCGTCCAGGACTCGCCGCCAGGCCCGGGTGGATGCGGCCGGGTCCCGGTCGTGGTTCCAGGCGAGGTAGTCGCGGAAGGATCCTGCCGGTGCGGGCAGCGGCTCCCCACCGGTGTAGAGCGCGAGCAGATCGCGCAGCACCAGCGGTAGCGACCAGCCGTCGAACAGGATGTGGTGATAGGTCACGATCAGCACCGTCTCGGCCCCCGCGACACGCGCGAGCGTGAAGCGCAGCAGCGGCGGACGGGCCGGATCGAATCGACGTGCACGCTCCTGTGCGGCCAGCTCCACGAGATCGTCCGCGGTGGCCAGATCCACTTCGCGCCAGGGCAGTTCGACCGTTTCGGGCACCACCTGGAGGGGCGTGCCCGAAGCGTCGAAGACGAAGGCCGCACGCAGGTTCGCATAGCGCTGCAGGATGCGCTGCCCGGCCTGTCGCAGCCTGTCGCGGTCGATCGCGCCACCGGGCCGCAACACCGTCTGCACGTTGTAGACATCGGCGACGTCGGCGGCGGCCGCCGTGGCTATGACGGCGTGGACGAACAGCCCCGACTGCAAAGGCGCGAGCGGCCACACGTCGGTGAGCGGGCCGTAGTCCTGCTCCCAGCCGGTGATGTCCTCGCGGCTCACCTGCACCAGCGGGAAGTCCGACGGCGTGTGCCCGCCCGCGCGTTCGTCCCGGGCGTGGCCGGCGATGGCTCCGAGCGCGGTCACCCACAGCTGCGCCAGGTGCGAGACCGCCGCGTCGTCGAGAAGCGTGGTGGGATAGGTGAATCCGGCGCGCAACTCGGTGCCCGTCACGATCGCGTTCACGTCGACGGCGACAGCCGCGGGCAGGTCCGGATCCGGGTCGGCAGCCGGTGTCGCGAGCACTCCCGCACCCAGGTCGTCGACGCGGCCCAGGTAGTTGAAGCCGACCTGTCCGGGCATGGCCGCCGGGAGCTGTTGGGCGGCCTCGGGATTCAGGTAGCGAAGCAATCCGTAGCCGATTCCGTGGTCGGGGATGGCACGCAGCTGTTCCTTGATGGTCTTGAGCACGGCACCGATCGCCTCGGTCCCGGCCAACGCCGCCTCGATACCGATCTCACGAAGATCGAGCCGAACCGGGTACAGCGAGGTGAACCATCCCACGGTCCGGGTCAGGTCCGCGCCCGGCGCGATCTGTTCCTCTCGCCCGTGGCCTTCCAGCCGCAGCAGGGAAACCGGAGCGTGCGTGCCCCACCGGGCACGCCAGACCGCGAGCGCCACGGCCAGCGCGGCGATCAGGACCTCGTCGACACCCATGTGGAAGCGTGCGGGAACAGTCCGCACGAGCGCCTCGGTGACCGTTTCGTCCACGGCGACCTCGACCGTCCGGAGCCCGGAGGCGTTATCGACGGCGGGATCCAGCGGCCGGTAGCCCAGCAGGGGATCCGGTGTCGCGCACACCCGCCGCCAGAATTCGAGCTCGGCGGCCCGCTGCGGCGCGTTCGCCGCGTCGACCAGACCGTGCGCCCAGCGGCGCATGGAGGTTCCCACCGGATCCAGCTGCGGCACCACGCCACTCGCGGCACTCGCGAGGGCTGCGAACAGGTCGGGCAGCAGGATGCGCCAGGACACGCCGTCCACGGCGAGATGGTGCACGGAGATGATCAATCGGCCTGGCACACTCCCCCGCGCGGCATCGAGCCGGACGAACTGCACCATCACCCCGGCGGCGGGATCGAGGCGATCCAACGCGGCGTCGAGTTCCGCGGTGACGAGCTCGCGCAGGGTATCGGTGTCCGCGGCATCCTCGAAGGTGCCGCGGTGCACCAGCTCCGACGCATCGAGCGCATCCGTCGACATGGTCTCGAATCGCCATTCGCCGGAGTCGTCGCGGAACAACCTGCTGCGCAACATATCGTGCCGGTCGATCAGCGCCGAGACGGCCCGGATCAAGTGATCGTGCCCGGTGCGAGCGGGCAGTTCGATGGTGAGGGTCTGATTGACCCGGCCGAAACCGCCGCCACGTTCGGCCAGCCACCGGACCACGGGCGTCAGTGGCATGTCGCCGACCCCGCCACCGGGCAATTCCGGCAGCATCCGAGGTGCGTCGGCATCCGCCTCCGGTGTCCTTGCGACAGCGGCGATCCCGGCCACCGTCCGGCGCTCGAACACCTCGCGCGGCGTGAAGTGCAGGCCGCGAGCCCGCGCCCGTGAGGCCAGCTGAATGGAGATGATGCTGTCCCCGCCGAGCGCGAAGAACGAGTCGTCCACGCCCGGCCGGCCGACACCGAGCACCTCGGTGAAGAGCTCGGCCACCACCTGTTCGGCGGGGGTCCGCGGCGCTCGATCCGAGCGCGGCACCAGAACGGGATCGGGCAGCGCGGCCACGTCCAGCTTGCCGTTGCCGGTCAACGGCAGCGTATCGACCAGCACGATGGCAGCCGGGCGCATGTAGACGGGAACACGGTGTGCGATATGCGTTTCCAACGATTCGACCGCGGGTGCGGTCTCGACGGCGGGAACCACATAGGCGATCAGGCGTGCCGATCCGGAATCCCCGGCCCGGGCCACGACGACCGCCCGAGCCACCGACTCGTGCTCGAGCAGCGCGGCCTCGATCTCCCCCGGTTCGATGCGGTAGCCGCGAATCTTCACCTGCTGGTCACCGCGGCCGAGATATTCGAGCTGCCCGCCGCCGTTCCAGCGCGCCAGATCACCGGTGCGATACATGCGGGCACCGGGCGCACCGAACGGATCGGCCACATAGCGCTCCGCGGAGGTCGCGGGGCGGGCGTGATAGCCACGGGCGAGCTGGGCTCCCGCGAGATAGATCTCGCCGCGCGCGCCGACCGGCGCCGGCCGCAGGCGCGAATCCAGCACGCGCACAGTCACTCCCGGTAGACCACGACCGACGACGCTGGTCTGCGCCGACCCGGCGTGTGCACGGTCCACCGCGAAGTGGGTGGCGTGCACGGTCGCCTCGGTGATGCCGTACAGGTTCGAGATCCGGGCCGTCCCCGCCCGATCCGTGTCGTACCACGCCCGCAGACTGCCCGGATCCAGCGCTTCGCCACCGAGCACGATATGCCGTAGCGCGGGCACGGCGGCGGGGCGCAGTCCGGTGCCGAGGAGCGCGCCGAAGGCCGAGGGTGTCTGGCTCAGCACCGTAATGCCTTCGCGGGTAACCAGTTCGGCGAACTCGTCGGGCGAGCGTGTCAACCCGGCGTCCACGACGACGAGCGTGCCGCCACTCGCGAGCGCACCCCACATCTCCCACACCGAGAAGTCGAAGGCATGCGAGTGGAACATGGTCCACACATCGGTGTGGCCGGTATCGAGCAGACCGCGCGTCGCGGCGAGCATGGCGACGACATTGCGATGCGTCACGCTCACGCCCTTGGGACGCCCGGTGGAACCCGAGGTGTACAGCACGTAGGCGATATTGTCCGGGCCCGGCGCGATCGAGGACTCGGCGCCGTTGGCGTGGCCGCGGTCGGCACCGTCGAGCACCAGATACGGCCGGTCGCTCGCGGGCAGTGCCGCACGGTCGGCGGCCGTGGTCACGACGCAGACCGGGTTGGTCTCGCCGAGGATGAATTCGAGCCGCTGCGGCGGATTGCCGAGATCGAGCGGAACGTAACCCGCGCCCGATTTGAGAACTCCCAGGAGCGCCACGATGAGCTCCACTGATCGTGAAACACCCACGGCGACCAGCGATTCCACGCCGACGCCGTGCGCTGCGAGCGCGCGGGCCAGGTCATCGGAGGCCGCGTCGAGGTCGCGGTAGGTCAGCGCGCGGTCGCCGCAGCGCACCGCGACGGCATCTGCGCGCACCGCGGCCTGGGCACGGAACAGATCCACGAGCGTCACGTCCGGCACCGGCGCGGCGGGGCGCTGCCAGCCCCGCACCCGGTTGTGTTCCGCCTCGCCGATCGGATCGATCTCCGCCACAGGGGCATTCGGATTCGCGGCGAGCGCCGCCAGTACCCGGGTCAGCCGTTCGCCCAGTCGTGACACGGTCTCCGCGTCGAGCAGCTCGGGCCACCAGCCGGCCAGCAGGTGCAGCCGATCGGTTTGCCGGACAGTCAGTGTCAGCGCGTAGTGCGTCGCCTCCCTGGACTCGAATCCGCCGATGGCCAGCCCGGCGAATGTGAGGGCGTCCGACCGCAGTTTCGCCTCGTCGACGGGGTAGGACTCGACGACCAGGAGCGTGTCGAACAGGTTCCGCTCACCGACCTGCGTCTGCGCGCCGATATCCGGCAGGCCCAGGTGGTGGTGGGCCGTCAGTTCGAACTGCTCGCGCTGTACGCGACGCAGTAGCGCACCCACGGACTCGCCCGGGGTCAGTCGAATGCGCACCGGGATCGTATTGATGAACAATCCGACGATGTTCTCGACGCCCGCGAGGTCGGCGGGGCGGCCGGAGACCGTGGTGCCGAAGAGGACGTCGTCGCGATCGGTGGTGCGCGCCAGCAGGATCGCCCAGGCCGCCTGCACGACGGTATTGATCGTCACCTCGAACTCGGTCGCCAGCCGGGTCAGCGCCCGGGTCTGCGCCTCGTCCAGGTCGAACGCCCGCTCCCGGGGCAGGGTGGTGGGGGCGTGCACGGCGGCGGAATCCGCGAGCAGCGTCGGCTCCGTGACCCCGGCCAGGGCCTTGGCCCATACCTGTCGCGAAAGCGAGTTGTCCTGCCGGGCAAGCCATTCCACGTAGCGGCGGTAAGGATGCGGAGGTTCGAGCGCGAGACCGGCGTAACCGGCCATGATCTCGCGCAGCAGCAGGGGGATGGACCAACCGTCGAGGAGCAGGTGGTGGCAGGTCACGGCGAACCGGGTCCGCCCGTCGCCGAGGCGGAGCAGGAGGAAGCGCAGCAGCGGCGGCGCGGTGAGGTCGAACGGCATCGTGCGTTCGGCGTCGAGGAGGCCCTGGTCATCGCCGCCCGCCGCGGACAGATCGACCTCGCGCCAGGGCAGGACCACATCGCCGGTGACGATCTGGACGGGGGTCCCGGCGGCATCCACCTCGAAGGCGGTGCGCAGGTTGGCATGTCGCTCCAGCACGGCCGCCGCGGCCGACCGCAGGCGCGCCGCGTCGACCGCGCCCTCCAGACCCAGCACCAGCTGCACCGTGTACACGTCGACCGCGTCCGGATCGAACAGAGCGTGGAACATCATGCCGGATTGCAGCGGCGCAGCCGGCCACACCTCGCTCAGCGTCGGGTACCGCTGTTCCCAGGTGTCGATATCGCCCTGTGTGACGGTCACGAGCGGGAAGTCGGATGGGGTGTGCCCGCCGCCGGTATGGGGATCGCGCGCGTGGCGCGCGAGCGCGCCCAGCGCCGCACGCCACAGCTCGACCAGTTCCGCACCCGCGGCCTCGCCGAATATGCCTCGCGCGTAACCGAAGCCGGTCACCAGGCGCTGGCCGAGGACGATGGAATCCACTTCCACGGCACCCAGCGCGCCCCGGCGGGCGTCGGGACGAATGGCCAGCATGCCGAAGTCGGTGGAGGGCAGGAAGCCGATTCCGGCCAGCTCCTCCGGAATGTCGAGGCCGGTGATGTGCCCGAAGTAGTTGAACGAGATCTCCCCCGGCTCGCCCACCGGCAGTGCGGCGGCGGTGTCCTCGTTCAGGTATCTGAGCAGGCCGTAGCCGAAGCCATTGTGCGGCGCTGCCCGCAGCTGTTCCTTGACGGCCTTGATCGCGGCTCCCAGGGCCGGGCCGCCGCCGAAGGCGTCGTCGAGATCCACTCCGGTCAGGTCCAGCCGCGCCGGGACGATGGAGGTGAACCAGCCGACGGTGCGCGACAGTTCCGTCCCGGGCACCGCATCCTGTTCGCGGCCATGGCCTTCCAGGCGCAGCAGCACCGACCGCTCGTCCTCGCCGCGCCGCGACCGCCAGCGCGTCACCGCCAGCGCGAGCGCGGTCAGCAGCGCGTCCGCGACGCGGGCCCGGTAGCGCTCGGGAATGGCGGTGAGGATGGCGGCGGTATCACGTTCGTCGAGTTCGACAAAGGTGTGCGCGACGTCGGCTGCCATATCGCGGTGTGGATCGAAGGGCCGCTCGCCGAAGGACGGCGCCGGGCCCTCGACGATCTCGCGCCAGAGCGGCAGCTCCGCGGTGAGCGCCTCGGTGTGCGCGGCGTCGACGAGGGCGTGCGCCCATCGGCGCATGGATGTTCCGACCGCCGGCAGCCGCGGGGTGTTCCCCGCCGCGACCGCCGCCCATGCGGCAATGAAGTCGGGCAACAGGATTCGCCAGGAGACGCCGTCGACGGCGATGTGGTGCGCGGCGATGACGAGCATTCCGGGAGCGGTGCCCGAATCCGGGGTCAGCCAGACGAACCGCAGTACCGCGCCGACGGACGGGTCGATCCGGTCGATGGCCGCGTTCAGTTCGAATTCGGCGAGTGCCCCGAGTTCATCACCGGTGAGGCCGGCGTCGTAGGCAACCTGGTGGACGAGGGAGTCCACATCGACGCTGCCCGGCGGCGTGACCCGCGCATGCCAGTCCCCCGAGCCGTCGCGGTAGAGCCGCGAGCGCAGCATGTCGTGGTGATCGACGACGGCGGAGAGGGTGGAAACCAGTGCACCGCGGTCGATTCCGGCCGGCAGGTCCAGTGTCATGGACTGGCAGAAACGGTCGAAGGTGCCACCGCGCTCGACCAGGAACCGGAGCACCGGGTTGAGCGGTAATTCGCCGACGCCGCCGCCCGGAAGTTCGGCGAGCGGCGGAATCTCCTCTCCGCCCGCGGTTTCGGCAATGGCCGCCAGGCGGGCGACGGTGCGGTGCTCGTAGACCTGTTGCGCGGTCACCGCGATACCGCGCGACCGTGCCCGCGACACCAGCAGGATCGACATGATGCTGTCGCCGCCGAGCGCGAAGAAGGATTCGTCCACACCGATGCCGTCCCGGCCGAGCACCTCGGCATAGGCGGCGGCGAGCGCGGTTTCGGTGTCGGTGCGCGGGGCCCGGAAGGCCACCGTCTCGACATCGGGTGCGGGCAGGGCCTTTCGATCCACCTTGCCGGAACGGTTCACCGGCAGTGCGGGTAGACCGATGATCACGGCGGGCACCAGGTGCCTGGGCAGTACGGCACGCAACCGCTGGTCCAGAGCGTGCGGATCGATGCTGTGCCCGGCGGCCGGGGTGACATAGGCGATCAGGCGACCACCGGCCCCACCGGCAGGGTCGGCGTCCTGAACGATGGCAACCGCCTGGGCCACGGATTCCTGTGCGGCGAGCACCGATTCGAGCTCGCCGAGTTCGATGCGCACACCGCGCAGCTTCACCTGGAAGTCACTGCGGCCGAGGTACTCCAGCTCGCCGTGACCGGTGGACCGCACGATGTCACCGGTGCGGTAGAGCCGCTGCCCGCAATCACCGAACGGGTCGGCGACGAAACGTGCGGCGGTGTGCCCCGCCCGGCGCACGTAGCCGCGCGCGAGCGTCGCGCCACCGAGGTAGAGCTCGCCCGGCACGCCCGCCGGAACGGGCCGCAGAAAGGCGTCCAGCACGTGGGCACGGACCCGCCACGCGGGTGCACCGATGGGCACTGCGGCAATGCCGCTCTCACCGATCGCGTGCCGGGTGACGGCGACTGTCGCCTCGGTCGGACCGTAGAGATTGTCGTAGCGGGCGCCCGGAGCGACAGTCGGCAGAGCTGCGGCGAGTGCGGGCGTGAGCGCCTCACCGGCGAGCAGTATGCGACGCACACTCGGCGCCATCGGCGCGGCCACCGCCTGCCGGTGCGCCGCGAGCGTGGACGGCGTGAACTGCACCGTGGTGACATCGTGGTCGAAGATCGCTCGCGCCAGCTCGCTCGGATCGCCGTGCGCACCCGCCCCGGCGACCACGACCCGAGCACCGACGGTGAACGGCCACAACACCTCCCAGGCCGAGACATCGAATGTCAGGGCGGTCTTGCGCACGACCGTGTCGGTGTCGTCGAGGCGGTGCAGGTGCTGCATCCAGGTGAGATGAGCGCACACCGCCGCGTGGGTGACGCCCACGCCCTTCGGCTGCCCGGTGGAGCCGGACGTGAACAACACGTACGCCAGGTTTTCCGGACGCAGCGGGGCGACGCGATCGTCGTCGGTGACCGTGGCGCCCGAGTCGGCGGCCAGGTCGAGTTCGTCGATGTGGATCACCCGGACGCCATCGGGAGCGTCGAACCCGTCCCGCCGCGTGGTGAGGACACACACCGGCTGTGCGATGTCGAGCACCTGAGCATGACGCGAACGCGGATGCTCCGGGTCCAGCGGCAGGTATGCGGCGCCGGTTGCCAGCACCGCGTGCACCGCGAGGATCTGTTCGGCCGATGGCCCGAAAGCGAGCGCCACCACTCGTTCCGGCCCGACGCCGAGGGTAATCAGCCTGCGCGCCAGCCGATTCGAGTCACCGTGCAGGTCCGCGTAGGTCATGCCGGGATCGCGTCCGACGATCGCCGACGCCTCCGGCGAGCGGGCCGCCTGCTCGGCGAACAGAGCCGCGAGTGTCGTGGACGCCGTGACCACGTCGGCAGGGGGACTGCCGATGAGATGCTCGATCTCCCCCGGTGCGGCGATGTCGATCCGGGCAATGGGCGTATGCGGCGTGCGGACCAACTGCTCCAGCAGCCGAACCAGCCGGTCCCGGTGCGAACGATGCGCTCCGGGAACGGCGATCCGCCAGCCACCGGCCGCCCGATCGTCGACGCACACGGTGAACTCGTCGCCGCCCCCGAAACACTCGGTCACCGATGCCGTGCCGACACCGTCGACCGCCACACCGCCGAGCATGCGTACCGTGAGCGGCCACTGCCCGTGCACCGGCGAATCCACCCACGGCTCATCGATATCGGGGATGAACCTGTGCCGCCGTGCCTTGCGCAGCTCCCGCCCCACCTGTTCGGCGATCGAGCGGAACCCCGCCTGCGCGGTGACCGGAATCCGCAGCGGCACCGTCGTTTCCCCGGTATCGAGTGCGAGCACGCACTCCCCCGCAGACGCCAGGCGAGACGCATAGACGGCCAACGCCGCCAGCACCACCGCAGGCGCACCGCCGCCGCACGTACGCGCGATCCGGGTCAGCTCCGCCACTGCCCCCACCGCTGCCCAGACCGCCCCGTCCGGCGTACCACCGGAGGGAGGCGCGATACCCGCGGCGGCAGGTTCGGGCCGGGCGGCATCGACGAGGGTTTGCTCCCAGTAGTCCCGGTCGGCGGACCACGCGCCTGATTCGCGGTATCGGCGTTCGTTTTCCAGCTGGTCCGCTGTCGCGCCGAACGGCGGATTCGTACCGGGAGTGGTGGTCGCACCGGCCAGGAGGTCGCGCACTCGCGCGAGGATCGCGAGCGCTCCCGGGTGGTCGTTGACCAGGCGGTGATAGCGCTGGTACCAGCCGAGTCGGCCATCGGGGAATCGGAAGACGGCCTGCCGGTACAGCGGCCCGTGTGCGATATCCATCGGGCGCGCACGTTCGTGCGCGATCCACTCGGCGACGAAATCTCCCGGATCCGTCCCGTCGGCGCTGAGCACGGCAGTCGGGGCGGGCGGGTTCCGGGACACCTGGATCGCGCCTGCGTCATCGCGGAACACACTGTGCACCAACGGGCATTCCGTCATGACGGCGTCGATGGCCCGGCGCAGGGCGTCCGCGTCCACCGAGCCGGTCAGTTCGATGTACAGGTCGACATAGCGATCACCGGCCGCGAGGGCGGCGCGTTGCGTATCGCTGGGGACCTGCGGTCCGGCCGTCGCGATGCGGGTGGTCTCAACGATAGTCATGGAATCCTTGTCCGGTCTTGCGGCCGAAATGTCCTGCGGCGACGAGCGTCGCGAGCGCGGGCGGAATGCGGTAGTGGTCCTCGCCGGTCTCGTGCCGCAGCACCTCGATGGTGTCGGCGACGTTGTCCAGGCCGATCAGGTCGGCGGTACGCAGC
Organism: Nocardia sp. NPDC004123; assembly: GCF_053603795.1. Taxonomy (NCBI): domain Bacteria; kingdom Bacillati; phylum Actinomycetota; class Actinomycetes; order Mycobacteriales; family Nocardiaceae; genus Nocardia; species Nocardia sp. NPDC004123. Next base: position 12,480 of record NZ_JBSGGG010000036.1, on the reverse strand, counting down.
GGACCCATGCGGTGGCCGAGGCAGCGTTCGAAGAGGGCGTCCACCGTCGCGGCGTCGGTACCGGTGTCGAGGGTGGCGGCGGCCTGCGCGATGCTCAGCATGAGGAGGCGGTTGATGACGAACCCGGGGCGGTCGCCGACGACGAGGGCTTGCTTGCCGAGCGCGGTGAGCAGTTCGGTGGCGCGCGCCATGGTGCCGGCCGAGGTCTGTGCCCCGCGAACGACTTCCACCGCATCGGTCAGCGGGGCCGGGTTCATGAAGTGCAGGCCGAGCACGCGATCGGGGCGACCGGTCGCGGCGGCCAGCCGGGCGATGGGGATGGCCGACGTCGCGGAGGCGAGCACGGCGTCGGCCGGGCAGATACGGTCCAGTTCGGCGAAGAGCTTCTCTTTCAATTCGATCCGCTCGACCGCGCACTCGATGACGAACTCGACCGCGTCGAGGTCATCGAGGCGGTCGGTCCAGCACACCCGGCGAGCAGTCTCGAGCGCCGTCCGCCGATCACCGCGGCCCAGCAGCAGCGCCAGGCGCACCGCTTCGTTCAGGCCGCGGCGCGCCCGCTCCACGGCGGCCGGATCGGGTTCGACCACAATGACATCGCGTCCCGCCTGCGCGAGGCACTGTGCGATGCCGGCGCCCATGGTGCCCGCGCCGATCACTGCCACGACTCCGGTCATCGGGTCACCTCCGTTTCCGTGATGCAGCGCACCGCGATATCCGGCACCGGATCATTCGGTGCCGCCAGCAGGCCGTGCAGCAGCCGGGTCAGATCCGAGAGCATCTGCTGCGCGGTCGATTCGTCGAAAAGTTCTGTGGCGTAAGCCAGTTTCAGGACCGCACGGTCACCGGGATCCCGGTCGAGCGCCAGTTCCGCAGTGTCCGGCGGGGTGTCGCCGAACCAGATGGCCCCGGCCCGGCTGTCACCCTGGGCCGACGCGGCCAACTCCGCGACGGTTCGTTCGAGCAGTTCGGCCCCGGTGGGTTCGTCGGCGAAGTCCATTCGGGCGGTGCCGGTAGCCGAGCCGACCACTACGTCATCGGAGCCGGAGTACCAGCTCAGCAGTGCCGCCCAGGCGGCGAGCAGGTCCGCATCGCCCGGCACGGCATCGAGCCGCTCGCGCACCGTCCCCGGCGTGTATCGGGCCGAGCCGGTTCCGCGCGGGCGATCTGTCGGAATATCCAGTGCCACAGCCTGTTCCGCCGCATCCACGCCGGCAGGCGATGGCACGGTGACGAGCAGTTCCTCGATCGACCGAGCCGGAGCCGACTCCACGACCTCGGTGAGGATCTCGAGGTAGGCCGCGGCCAACCCCGCGGCGGTGCGCTGGGTGAACAGCTCGGTGCTGTACTCGAAGCAGGCCAGCATGTCGAGGTCGTCGCTGCGATCGTAGGTGATCAGGCTGAGGTCGAATTTGGCCGTGCCGGGCGGCAATCCGCCGAAGGCATTGTGGATGGTGTGCTCCGAGTCGAAGAACTCCGTCGCCCCGCCGCCGAGCGGGTTGGCCGAGCCGGCGCCGGTGAGGTCCTGGTGGACGTAGAGCACATCGAAGATCGGGGTGCGGGACATGTCGCGCTGATCGTCGAGGGCATTGACCACCCGCTCGAATGGGATCTCCTGATTCTCCAACGCGCCCAGCACGATTCCACGCACTCGTTCGAGCAGATCGCCCAGCGTCGCGGGACCGGAGAGGTTGGCGCGCAGCGCGACGGTGCTGTTGAAGAAGCCGATCAGCCCTTCCAGCTCGCGGCGGGTGCGGCCGGTGGTCGGCGTGCCGACGACGAGGTCGCGCTGACCACTGCGCCGGGCGAGCAGCAGATAGAAGGCGGACAGCAGCACCACGAACAGCGACACCGACTCCCGCTTCGCGACCGTGCGGGCCGCGGCGAGCAGCGTCGCCGGCACCGTGAACGGCTCCAGCTCACCGGCGAACGTCTTGCGCGCCGGTCGCGGGAAGTCGGTGGGCAGCCGCAGTTTCGGCGCGCCACGCAGCATATGCGTCCAGTATTCGAGCTCGTGCACGAGCGCGCCGGAGTCGAGCAGCTCCCGGTGCCAGCGCGCGTAGTCGCGGTAGCGGATCGGCAGCGGTTCCAGCTCGGCCGGGCGCCCCTCCCGCCGGGCGGCATAGAGCACCGGAATCTCGCGCGCGAGAATCCCCGGCGTCTGACCGTCGGTGACGCAGTGATGGCACACCACCTGCAGCACATGCATATCCGGAGCGAGCTCGACCACCAGCACCCGCACCATGGGGTCGCGGCCCAGATCGAACGGCCGGGCCGCGGCCTCCCGGAGCAGCTCGCGTGCCCGGGCGACCGGATCGCCTGCACCGGACACATCGATGACCCTGAAGAACTCGCCGAGAGCGGGCCGCACTCGCACCGCCGGCACACCGTCGACCTCGACGAGGTTGTAGCGCAGCGGTTCGTGTCGCTCCGCGAAATCCTCGAATGTTCCCTTGACCGCGTCGACGTCGATCGGCCCGCGCAGCACGTTGACCACCGGATAGTTGTAGAGCGTGGTGTCCGGAACGAGCTGATGGTGGAACCACATCCGTTCCTGCCCGGGCGACATGACCAGCTCGTCGGTGCGGGTAATGGCCGGCAGCCCGCGGGCTCCCGGCATCACCTCGGGCGCCGGGCGCGCCCCTTCCCGCAGCAGGTCCGCGAACTCGGCCACCTTGGGTCGCTCGTACACATCGAGCAGTTTCGGCCGGAACCCGAATGCCTCCTCCGCCCGCTCGACCAACTGCACGGCAATGATCGAATTGCCGCCGACATCGAAATAGTCGTCATCCAGCCCGATTTCGGTCTCCGCGTGCAGCAGTTCGCGCAGCACTGCGCGCAACCACTCCGCCGCATCCGACGGCACGGCGGCCACCGGAGGCTCGGGCGCGGCGACAGCTTCGACGGGCTCGGACGCGATCTCGGCATGCTGTGCCGCAGTGGGCGGTTCGACCCAGCACCGGGTGCCGTGCAGCGGGTGCCCGGGCAACCGCATCCTGCGACCGGTCCCGTCCTGCACCCGCGCCCAGTCGAGATCCACTCCACGCTCGTAGAGCCGCCCCAGGATGCCGAGCGCCCCCGCGGAATCGGCGGAGCCGAACAGGATCTCGGCATCCGCACGACCCGCGAGGTCCTCGGTGAGGTACCGCCCGAGCATGCCGTCCCGGCTGGGATCGACGAAGACGACCGGCCCATCTCGCAAGAGCAGTTCCGCCGCCGCGAGCAGACGCGCCCGGTCCACCGCGGGCGTCTCCGCGGCAACAGCCACTTCGCCGGGGTCGACAGGCTCCCACGACCCGAGCAGATAGCGTGCCGCGAACTTCGACGCGCCCCCACTGAGCACGGCCGCGAACTGAATCCCACAGGCCCGCAATCGATCGTGCACCGCGAGCTGTGCCGCGAGCACCGCGGCCGTCTCCCCGTTCGCGGGCAACTGTTCCGGCAGTGCGGCGCCACCTTGCCCGGTCGGCCGAGCACCCGGCGAGAGCAACAGCGCCACTCGCGGCGCGACCGGCTGCACACCGTCCGAATCGAGGGCAGCGCCGCGTGTTTCGAGCAGATCGGCCAATTCCGTTGTGCTGCTCGCACATACCGCGATTCGATGGCCGAAGTGCGCACGGCCCCGGCCGAGCGTGAACGCCACATCCGCGAGATCGATCGAATCGTCCCGCATACGCCCCGCCAGCGAGCCGCACAGGTCCGCGAGCGCAGTCGCCGTCCGCGCCGAAACCCCGATCAGCCGGGACACCGGCTCGCGACTCGCCTCGGCCGGTTCGGCTTCCGGCTGCGGTACCGCATCGGGGGCCTGCTGCACGACGCAGTGGGCGTTGGCGCCGCCGAGGCTGTAGGAGCTGACACCGGCCAGGCGCGGGCCGTCGCACCGCCACGGTCTCGGTTGCGTGACCACCTCGAGGCCGGCCGCGGCCAAGTCGAGATCGCCGGTGGGACGGTGGAAATGGAGAGAGGGGAAGAGTTGTCCGTCGGCGACCGACAGGACGGCCTTCACCAGGCCGGCCACACCGGCGGCGTGATCGAGGTGGCCGATATTGGTCTTCACCGATCCGATCGGGAGGACGGTGGCGCGCTCGGCGAACGCGGTGCGCAGGCCCTCCAGTTCGACGGCGTCGCCCAGCCGGGTGGCGGAGCCGTGGGCTTCGAGGTATCCGGCATCACGGGGATCGGCACCGGCCTGGCGCCAGGCGCGCGCGATGACCCGGGCCTGTGCGGCAGCGCTGGGGGTGCTGATGGTTGCGGCGGCATGGCCGTTGTGCAGGACGGCGCTGCCCCGGATGACCGCGTAGACCGGAGCACGGTCGGCGTGGGCACGCTCGAGCGTGGTCAGCAGTAGCGCCGCACCGCCTTCGCCGGGGACAGTGCCGTCGGCGTCGGCGTCGAAGGCTCGGACCCGGCTGCTCGGTGAAGCGATCTCGGTCATGGTCTGCAAAGCCCAGGCCGGAGCGCCGTGCGCGCGGACGCTGACTCCGCCGGCCAGTGCGTAGTCGGCGTCGCCGCTGCGCAATTCGCGGCAGGCGTGGTGGACGGCGATGAGGGAGGCGTTGCAGCCGCTGTCGACGGCGTAGCAGGGGCCGTCGAAGCCGAGCAGGTGTGCGATGCGGGCGGGGACGCCGAAGGGCAGATTGCCCAGCATGGCAAGGGGGCCCGGGTCGACGGCCATGGCGTGATAGCTGGGCATGGGCGCGCTGAACACCACCGCGGTGGGGGCCGCGCGCAGGGTGGCGGGTGCGTAGCCGGCATCCTCGATGGCGCGGTGCGCCAGCTCCAGGGCGATCCGCTGCTGCGGATCCATCAGGGCCGCTTCACGTTTGGAGAGGCCGAAGAACGCGTAGTCGAAGGTGTGGATATCGACGAGGTGCCCCATGGGCAGATACCGGACGCGGCGGTCCAGGGCGGTCGCCGAGGCGCGAGACTCCGGCATGGGGCCGATCGAATCCCTGCCGGCGGCGAGGTTCTCGCGGAACTCGTCGAGGTTCGCCGCGTCCGGGAAGCGCGCGCCGATGCCGATGACGGCGATGTCGCCGTCGCGTGGTGCGGGTGCGGTCACGATGTCCTTCACACTTCGAATGCCAGGGGAACGTCCGCCGGTGCGGCGGGCTGTAACAGGTCGGCGGGCAGTGCGGCCGCCTGCGCGGCCACGGTGTCCAGATCGAACAGCAGGCCCACCGAGATGGCGCCCGGCCAGCGCGCCTGCAGGCGCATGTGCAGCGCGACCACGCGATGGGAGTTGCCGCCCACGTCGAGAAAGCGGTCCGCGCGATCGAATTCGTCGTGCAGCAGCACCTCCGACCAGATCTCGCCGAGGGCACGCTCGGTCTCGGTCCAGTCGTCCCGCGACACCGCCGGCCGGACCGTGGAACCGGTCAGCAGCGCGCGCAACACCGCCTCGTCGAGCTTGCTGCTGCCCGGCGTGATGGGCAGGGCATCGACGGTCACGAACCGTGCCGGAACCGCTTCCGGCACGAGGTGTTCGGCGCAGAATCCGGCCAGCGTGCTCGATGCGGGCGGGGTCGCCGTGGTGTCCAGCGGCACCCAGAAGGCGGCCAGATATACCGAGTCGTCGACATCGGCGACGGGCAGCACGACCGCTTCACGCACGGCGGGATGGTCTTCCAGCACCGCCTCCACCGCGCCGCGTTCGATCCGCACGCCACGGACCTTCACCTGAGTGTCGACCCGGCCGTGGAATTCGATGTCGCCGTTCTCGTCCGTGAGGGCGAGGTCGCCGGTGAAGTACATGCGAGCACCCGGTTCGGTGGCGAAGGGGTCGGCCACGAATCGAGACGCGGTCAGTCCGGGACGGGCCGCATAACCGTCGGCGATCTGCCCGCCGCCGAGGTACAGGTCGCCGCGAGTGCCGCGGCGCACGGGGCGCAGCTTGTCGTCCAGCAGGTGAGCCGTCGTGCCCGCGGCCGGCTTGCCCATCGGGACGACCTGCCGCGGCGTGTCCGCGACGTACGGGCCGATACAGGTGATCGTCGCCTCGGTGGGGCCGTATTCGTTGTGCAGCGCCACGGCGGGCAGGACTTCGCGGTGCTCGTCCACCAGGCGCGGCGGGACCGCCTCCCCGGCCAGGATCACCGTTCGCAGCGTCGGCCGTAGCTCGGCCAGCCGTGGCAGCGCCAGCCGATAGAACGACGGCGTCGCGATGAAGTGCGAAACACGTCGGCTGCGAGCGAGTTCGGCGACGGCGTCGACATCTCGCACCATCCGGTAATCGGGGAACACACTGGTGCCGCCGACCGCGAGCGGCCAGACCACACCCAGCAGGGAACCGTCCCAGATCAGCCGCAGGGCCGAGAAGGTGACCAGCGCACCATCGGTGTGCGCATTGTTCCGGGACCCGATCTGGGTGGCGAGGTTGGCGCGGGAGACGACCACCGCCTTCGGAACACCGGTGGAGCCGGAGGTGGTGATGGCGTAGGCCGGGGCGAGCCGCGGCGGCGGGCCGGGCAGCGGGATCCCGGGTGGATCCACCCGCGCCGCGATGTCGATCACCGCTGGACCATTCGTCGCGTCCGCCAGCGCCGCCGCCGTATCGCCCGGAGTGAGCGGATCCCGGCCGTCGATGATCACCGCGGCACAGTCCAGCGCCGCCAGCGCCGCACCGAGCGACGACTCGCCGCCGTGGCCGGGTTCGATGACACACCAGGCCGCGGCGGCGCGCAGGGCCGCGATCATGCCGATCACGGTGTCCAGGGTCTGCCGCTGGTAGACGACGACCGTCTGCCCGGGCCGCGCCCCGGCCACGAGCAGGCGGCGTGCGAGAGCCATTGTCGCGGTGTCCAGTTCGCGGTAGGTGAGCGACCGATCCCCGACCACGACCGCGAGACGATCGGGCACCCGCTCGAACTGGCACATCAGGCCGCCGAGCAGATCCACGCTCATCGAACCACCTCGACATGGCCGGTGCCGCCGATGTTTTCGGCGGGCACGGTGCACACGAGCAGAATGCGATCGCCGTCCTTCTCGGCCACTTCGAACCCGGCGAAGCGCAAAGTCACGAGCATGACCCGATTCCGTGGCGTGGCAACGAATTCCGCCGCAGGCCGCAAACCGGCCGCGCGGGCACGGCGCACCACCTCGGCGATGAGAGTCGTGCCGACGCCGCGCGACATGACCCGACAGGACATGAGCAGCAGGAGCAGAACCGCATCGGGGCCGCGCCGTTCGGTCACCGCCAGCCCGATCGTGCCGTAGCCGCCGAAACGGTCGGTCAGGGCAGCGACGAGCACCTCGTGACGCGGGGACGCGCACAATGCCCGCAGCTCGTCCATGCCGAAGGTGACGCCGGTGGTGTTGAGCTGGTGGGTGCGTTCGGTCAGCTCGTGGGCGCGAACCAGATCCGCCTCGGTCGCCTCGCCGACGGTCATGACCAGATCCAGCGAGGCCAGGAAATCCGCGTCCGAGCCGCTGAATTCGGCTTCGGATGTCGTGCGCTCCCGTTCCGCGCGATACAGCAACCGGCGCTGCCGTGCCTCGGATGACGTTGTGGCCACGATGAATTCGGGAAGGTCCGGGAGTTCGGCGATCCGGTCGGCCGGATAGCATCGGACCTCCGGGAAGGCAGCGGCCACCTCGGCCAGCTCGAACGGATCGTTGTCGACGAAGGCGATCGTGTCCCGGCCGATATTGAGGGATTCGGCGATCCGGCGAATGGCCTCCGACTTGGGTCCCCAGCTGATCTCGACGGCCGAGAACATGTCCTCGATACCGTGCTTGCGCAAATGCGCTGTGGCCGCATCTGGTTCGCCACGGCTTGCGACGGCATGCAGGATGCCGCGTTCATCCAGTGTCCGGATTGCATGCAGCGCTTCCGGTTTCGGTGTGCCGCCGTCCGACTCCAGTACAACGCCGGGCCACACCGTATCGTCGAGATCCCAGACCAGGCATTTCACTGTCGCCGCCATTACACCCTCCGTAGCAGGCCGGCGCTCCACGCGGCGACCGGGCTGCTGTTCAACAGCAGCGCGTATGCACCGGGTGCACGGGTGGCCGCGGCAGCCTCCAGATTGATCATCATGTCCATCGAGCCCAGGTGGCCGTAGGCCGCGAGATTGGTCCGGCAGACCTTGTCGACCGGGCGATCCAGGGCCTCCTCCCAGAAGGCGAAGGCGCCGGCCGACAGGTTCTGCATGAGGATCGGTCCCACCTCGTCGTCTCGAATGCCATTGCGCCGCAGCAGTTCCGGAATAATGGCGTCGAATCGCTTCTTGCTCTCGACCGCGAGCCGGAACGAGTAGGTGGACTCGTCCGCGCATACCTCGGCCCACTCGCCGGAGTCGATATCGCGGTAGTCGATGCGGAACAGGTCCGCGTATTTGCCTTCGCTGCGCACGATCTGGTCGACGAACTCCCAGCGGCCGGGGCCGGAGGTGGTGACCAGCAGTGCGGCCGCACCGTCACCGAGCAGCGTCATGGGGGCGCGGTAGCGATTCCGGGTGGGCGTCCTGGCGGCGGTGACCACCAGGACATTGCGGCAGTGGGCATCGGCGCGAACCAGGCTGGCGGCGAGAGTCAGTGCGGCGGAGACGGATACGCAGCCGAGGTCCCCGGCCGCCGTGGTGAAGGCGCGGGCCGCGCCGAGGCGGTGTTGCAGCCGGGTCGCTTCCGAGGCGAGCAGGTACTGCGGCGCGCGGCCGGTGACCAGAATCAGCGCGTCCAGCTCGGCGGCCGCGAGACCGGCCTCGTCCAGCGCCGCGCGTGCCGCCTCGGCGGCAAGATCGACCTCGGTCATGTCGTCAGCGGCGCGCACCGTGTCGATGCCCAGGGCCAGGGCGTGTTCCCGGCGGTTCGGGGGCAGATCGGCCAACTCCGCGAGCGTGGCGACCGCGGCGATCCGGTCCGGGAACCAGGTCGCGACCGGACCCAGCAGCACGCGTTCGTTCATGATCGCGCACCCCGCATGACGTGCTCGCCCATGGCCACCTCGGCGACCTCCTGTGCTCCCTCGATGATCTGCATGACTTTGGCGTCGCGATAGAAGCGCCCGATCCGGCTGTCCGGTGCGCAGCCCGCCGCGCCGAGTACCTGCACGGCCCGTTCGCTGACCGCCGCCGCGACACCGGCGGCGGCGTATTTGGCGGCAATCGTGAAGATCAGCGCCTGGGGCGATCCCGTGATCCGCGCATCGGCCGCGCGTTCGCAGAGGGCTTGCGCGCCTTCCACATCCGCCCAGCAGCGGCCGAGCGTGGCGCGGATCAGCTGATGTTCGGCCAGCGCGGTGCCGCCCTGCACGCGGGTGGCCGCATGGGCGGCCGCATCGCCGAGGCAGGCGCGGGCCAGCCCGACACCACCCCAGGCGACGGTGTAGCGGCCGTGATCCAATGCGGTGCCGAGGACATGGGACAGACCGAACCCCGGTGGTGCGATCAGCTGGGTGGCGGGTATGCGCACGCGGTCGAACCGGACGGTCGCCAGCCGGGCGCCGCGCAACCCGAGACCGCTCTCGGCAGGTTCCACACCGACCCCGGGCCGGTCCCGATCCACCAGTGCGGCGCACAGTCCACCCGGCGCTCGACCGAGCACGAGGTAGACGTCCGCACGCTGACCGAAGGTCACCCACAGCTTGGTACCGGACACCAGGATATCCGTGCCCTCGGGCTCGAAAGCGGTAGTGACAGCGGACAACTCGGTTCCGGCACCGGCTTCGGTCGCCGCCAGCGCGGCGATGACCTCACCGGCGATGAGCCGGCGCAGCCACGCCTCGCGCTGCGCGGCCGTACCCCACCGATCCACCGCCGCGGCCACCATGCCGTGCACGGTCACCAGCGAACGCAGGCTGGTGCACGCGTGCCCGAGCGTCGCGGCCAATCGCCCGAGCTCCCGCGCATCGAGCTCCGCACCACCGAAGCACGCGGGCCGATCCGCTCCCAGCAGCCCATTCCGAGCCGCAAGCTCGATCATCTCGTCGGGCAGACCGTCCCGATCCCACCGTGCCGCATCGCGGGCCGCAGCCTGCACGAGGTCGTCCACGTCGATCACGAGTGGCTGTCCCCGCCCTGCTTTCGGACAACGAAGGCCGCCGCACGCGCGGCACTCCGAAAGTTGTCGAGCTCGAGATCATCGACATCGACCGAGATCCCGTAGGTGTTCTCCACGTGCACGACAATCTCCAGCGCCCGCAGTGAATTCACCAGTCCGAGCGCGAAAATGTCGTCCTCCGGCGCCAATTCGATCTCGGCCATCGACCCGAAGTAGGCCAGCAACTCCTGCGTCAGCTCCGCCCGATGCCGCACGCCCCGCGCCAGATCCTCCACCAACACTCCCTCTCAACGACCTCTCACAGCGAGCACGTCAACCCGTCCTCCCGCGTAGACCACGACACCATCGCGGGTTCTCCCGGACAAGCCCCGGGTTTCACGGGCGGACCGGCACGGATGCCACGCAGAGGGGTCCGAGTCCCGCCTCGCGCACACCTTCGCGGCATGCGTGCCACTTCTGACCGACCGGTGTTCGAGTGCACGAGAACACACGGAAGGCTAACCAGTGGCAATCACTGATGTGCTGCACAAACTCCTGGCGCGAACGCCAGATTCCAGTGCCCTCGATGCTCGGGCTCGTGGCGTACGGGGGGCGCCTCCGATGATCGCACCCGTCGTCCCGCCTCACGCAGCCGACTCGGCCCGTTCCGGTCGCAACCAGCAACACAGATGTCATCTACGGCGTGTCGACCGTCGGCGCCGGCAGCTGGATCCTCGATCGGCGGACAGCGTGGACCGGTGCGAGAACAGCGTGGTGAGCAGATGTCGGATTTCGTTGCGGGTCAACGTAATCAGGCCGGTGGAGAATGTGCCGGTGCGGTGGGCGACAGCGAGAACGGTGAGGAAGGCGTGGGCGAGCATGGCCAGCAGGGTCCAGCGGTGCGGTGCCACGATCCCCAGCTGCGCACCTGGTGCTGGTCGAGCCGCGGCGGGACGGTTCCGCTCCCCCGAGACGTTGCCGCTGTTCTTCGCCGCGGTCCGCGGCAGCCGTGACGGACTATCGCAACTGGTCCTGGCCCGCGTGGCCGACGATTCCGCCGCCGGTGCACCGCTTTTCATCGACGATATGAGCCGCGCGACCGGAATCCCGCTGGCACTGGGCCTATCCCAGGTCATCGACGGCACCGCACGTCGGCCGGGCGTCCATCCCCCGGAAGCCCTGATCGACCCGGACCGCTTCTTCCGCGACCTGCGCCCACATCTCGGGGACATCGGCGACGGTCCCGCCGTGGTCGTCGAACGAGTATCCCGCACCGCCGCGTCCGCGCACTGACCTCAGGAGCACCCATGTCCACCACACCCGGCAAGATCCGCCTTCGCCATGCTATCGGCACCGGATTCCTCTGAGCAGCACTGCTTTTCGGATCGGACCCGGCATCCGCCGACCCCGGCGATCAGAGCCCGAACCCGCCGCGCCCGTCGGCCGGATCCAGCCCGCCGCGGTTGCCGCACGGCGGCGACGTCAACCCGCCCACATGGAAACGCCTACCCCGCGGCGATGGGCACGGCTGGGTCGTGTACCGCGCGCGAGCCCGGTGCTGAGTCACTCCAATTCCTGGGGACTACGCATGCGAGCCTCGGCGAACCCGTCCGACGGGTTGGTGTAGATCCTCACGCAAAGTCCATCGGGGGTGCGGAATTCGATCAGATGTCCGATGAATCCGGTGAGGATGGGTGAGTGCTCGATGCCGACCGCGTCGAGATGGGCCACCCAGGCCCGCAGGTCCTCGATCCCGTCGACGCCGAGGGTGACCGGATCGAAGCCCGCGATAGCGGTGGCCGCCACCGGATTCAGGCGCAATTCCACCGGGATCGCGACGCCGGGCAGCAGCATGATGACGCCGAACAGGGTGCCGTCGGGATGGCGGTGGTCGAACCTCTCCACTCGTCGCGCGCCGAGCGCGGTCTCGAACCAGGCGATGCCGGTCGGCAGATCGGACACAGGCAGCTTCAGATGGTGCACACCGGCGAGACAGGGGGCCACGGCGATCTCGTTTCAACTTTGACGGAACAGATAGTTAGGTGCCATATTAAATCCATGGCGATGGATCCGGACGACGATCTCGTGGCTCCCACCCTGGAACAGGCGCGATCGCAGATCCGTCGCTACGGCCTCGAAGACGACATCGACCCGCAGGTCGTGCTCGTCGCCGTGCGGCTGCTGGCCACCGGTACCAGGCTCACCCAGGCGACCGAGGCGCACTTCGCGCGATTCGGACTCTCGGCCGGACGCTACCGCCTGCTCGCCGCACTGGAGGACGCCGAGGGCGAGCTGTCGCCCTCACAGCTGGCAACCGTGCTCGGCGTTACGCGCGCAACGGTTACCGGGCTCATCACCGGCCTGGAACAGCAGGGACTGGTCTGCCGCCGCGCCTCGGCGGAGGACGGCCGTGCCGTGATGGCGGTGCTCACCGCACGCGGCGCACGGAAGCTGCGCGACACGGCTCCCGAGCATTTCGGCCGCCTGCAGGCCATGGCCGGC
>NZ_JBSGGG010000035.1:0-116032 GCF_053603795.1 Nocardia sp. NPDC004123 | reverse complement strand
CGTCGTAGCTGCCCGGGATGCCTTGTGCGGCCATGATGTCGAGGGCTTGGCGGATCCAGCCGTCGAGGTCGGAACCGTACACGCCGGACTCGGCCGAAACCTTCGTGCCGGAAAGACTCATGGCTGCCGGTACGGCTTGTGCCGGTGATTGCGCGACGAGTGCCGATGCCTCGGCGGTTGCCGCGATCGACAGTGATGCGGCTGCCAGGGTGTAGACGGCGAAGCGAAGGGCGGTCCGGGGGCGGCGTCCAGTTGCCATTGAGTTCCTCCTCAGGAATTTCGTTGCCGAGCACATGTCGCTTCGCTGCGGCCTGCGGGGCGAAAGGGAGCCCTGGCGGCGTTTCGGGTGAATCGGCCGCGTCGGCAGTGAAGACAGCATTGATTGCGGGCCTGTGTCGGCACGACGGCCGATCTACCCGAGACATACCTATTTCCGGGACTTTGCCCTTTTCCCGCTCTTGGCTGGATCCGCCGGGCCGCCGGTATCCGTGCCGGGCATGGCAGAGGTTGCCACCCGGGAACCAACAGCCTCCGCGCAGTGCGGTCACGGCCGGTCGCGAGCATTTTTTGTGATGGTCCGACCACCCGCGCAGGGATATTCTGACTGGTGTCCGCTGCTGGCGATTTACGAGTTACCGATGGCTGAAAATGTTCCATTCGAAACGCAGCGTGATGCCGGTCCCAACGTCGTCACGGAATTGAGCGCTGCCGGGTTCGACGACGCCCACGAGATCGGGCGGGGCGGTCTCGGGACTGTCTACCGGTGCACGCAGGTTGCCGCCGACCGCACCGTGGCGGTGAAGGTCCTCACCGGTGAACTGGAGGAGGACCGGGAGCGGTTCTTCCGTGAGCAGCGGGCGATGGGTCGCCTCACCGGGCATCCGAACATCGTCAGCATGTTCGAGGTGGGGCAGACGGGCAGCGGTCGTCCCTATCTGGTCATGCCGTACTTTTCCCGGGGCTCGCTGGCTGAACGTATCCGGGACGACGGTCCGCTGTCTCTCGCGGACACTCTTCATATCGGGGTGCGGATCGCGGGGGCGCTGGAATCCGCACATCGAGCAGGAGTTCTGCACCGCGATATCAGGCCGGCGAATATTCTGCTCACCGATTATGACGAGCCGGCGTTGACCGACTTCGGTCTCGCCCACGTCTCCGACGAGTTCGAGACCGATGCCGACATCACCACCAGCTCGCCGGCTCTCACCGCGCCCGAGGTGCTCGGTGGACAGTCACCCAGCCGTGGTTCGGATGTCTACGGGCTGGGAGCCACACTGCTCGGTGCTCTCACCGGCGGCCACGTCGGGTTCGAACGCCGCCGCGGTGAGCAGGCGGCGACCCAGTTCGTGCGGATCACCGCCCCCTCGAATCCCGACCGCTGTGAAATCGGTATCCCCTGGGACGTACGCGCAGTGATCGAGGCGGCGATGTCGCGCGACCCGCACGACCGGCCTACCGCAGCGCAATTGGGCGACCAACTGCGCCGAATACAGCGAGAGCACGGTTTCGCGGTCGACGAGATGGCGGTTCGCGACGAATCGGGCTTCGAATCCGAATCGTTCGTGAGTCCGGAACCTTCAGGCCGGCAAGGAGTTCCGCGTATCCGCAGCGACGGATTACATGAGGGGACGGGAAATCTGCCGCTCGAGCTGACCAGCTTCGTCGATCGACGGACCCAGTTGTCCGAGGTCGGCAATCTGCTGTCAGGGTCGCGCCTGGTGACCCTGACCGGGATCGGCGGGGTCGGAAAGTCAAGGCTCGCACAGCGAGTCGCGCACAAGGCCCGGCAGAAGTTTGCGAACGGGGCATGGCTGGTCGAGTTGGCGGAGCTCCGCGATGACGCTCTGCTGCCCGATGCGGTGGCCGCTGTCTTCGGAATACGAAGCCAAGGTGTCGTATCCGTGCTCGACACGCTGGTGGAGGCGCTGGGACCGTATGACCTGCTGCTGGTGCTGGACAACTGTGAGCACGTGGTCGACGCGGCCGCGAAGCTGTCGGAGGCGCTGCTGCGGGCGTGTCCGAATGTGCGAATCCTGGCCACGAGCCGGGAGGCACTGGGGATCGGCGGGGAAACCGTGTATCCGGTGCAGCCGCTCGGGATCCCCGATTCGGCCAATGAGCGGGCGCTGGCGCACTCCCACGCGGTGGCACTGTTCGTCGAACGCGCCGCCGCGGCGGTGCCGGGATTCGAGGTGACCGAAGCGAATCAACGTGCCATTGCCCAGATCTGCACCAGGCTGGACGGATTGCCGTTGGCGATCGAGCTGGCCGCGGCGCGCCTGCGCACGATGTCGGTCGAGCAGATCCAGACCCGGCTGAGCGACCGGTACGCCCTGTTGACCCGGGGTGGCCGGGGAACGCCGCAGCGGCAGCAGACGCTGTGGTATTGCGTCAATTGGAGCTATGACCTGTGCACACCCGACGAGAAGCGGCTGTGGGCTTGCTTGTCCGTATTCGCCGGCGGCTTCGAACTCGACGCCGTCGAGCAGGTGTGCGCCGATGACATGACCGAGTCCCAGGTGCTCGATACCTTGTCCGCGCTGGTGGACAAATCGATCCTGGTCCGGCAGGAAGCCGATGGGGCGGTGCGCTTCCGGATGCTCGAGACGGTGCAGGAATTCGGCCGGGAGAAGGCCGAGGAGTCCGGTCGATTCCCGGACCTGCGCCGGCGGCATCGGGACTGGTGTGAGCGACTGGTCCGCGAGGCGGACGCCAATTTCATCGGCCCGCATCAACTGGAGTGGGTTGCCCGGCTCGAGCGGGAGCTGCCGAATCTTCGAGAGGCGTTGGAGTTCAGCCTGTCCGAGTCCGACGAAGGCGGGCTCGGGATGATCACGAACCTGTACCTGTTCTGGGGTTCGCGTGGGCGGCTGCATGAGGGTCGTCGCTGGTATGAGCGCGTGCTGGGCCATTCGCTCGACGGCCGGACCGCGGGTCGAGCCAGGGCGCTCTTCGCCGCCGGCACGATCGCGGGTTTGAACGGCGACCTGCAGACCGCGAACGACCGGTTCACGGAGCTTCGCGTACTCGCCGAGCAGACAGTGGAACCGCTGGTCGGAGCCTTGGTCAACCACGCCGAGGCAAATCAGGCGCTCGCCCGCGGCAATGTCGGTGAGTCCGACGCGGTTGCCTTGCTGACCGATGTGGTCCGCAGTTACGAGGCGTGCGGCGAGCTCGGAATGCAGTTGGACGCTCAACTGTCCCTCGGCTGGGCCTACGCCCTGGGCGGTGACGCTGCCCAAGCCGTTGCCTGCCACGAGAAGACGCTCGCCATGACGGCAGCCTGCGGCGAAACGATCTATCGCTCATGGGCGTTGTTCGCGGCGGGCTTCGCCCTCTGGCGCCGCGGCGACGTCGAACGCGCCAAGCGCCTGCTGGAGGAAGGCGTTCGGCTCTCGGCACTGACTTCCGATCCGCTCGTCGCCGCGGGTTGTCTGGAGACGCTGGCCTGGATTGCGGCCGACCGGAACGAGCCCCGCCGTGCGGCGGTCCTGATGGGCGCAGCGGACAAGTTGGGGGGCCTGGCCGGCACCGATACGCTCATGGTCCGTGATCTGCTCGAATACCGTGCCGAGTGCATGCGGAGCAGCCGGCGAGCGCTCGGCGTCCGAGCCTTCGACCGGGCCCGCCAGGAAGGTTCCGCGATGAGTCTCGACACGGCCGTACGGCTCGCGCTCGACGAACCGTCCCCCGCGCCCGATACTTCGCCGCAGCAGTTGACGAAACGTGAGCGGCAGGTCGCCGACCTCGTCGCGGAAGGTCTGACGAACAGAGCGATCGCGTCACGTCTGGTGATCTCGCAACGCACCGCACAAGGGCACGTCGAACACATCCTGGCCAAATTGGGTTTCACCTCGCGCGCGCAGATAGCGGCGTGGGCTGCGGAAAATGCCGGCGGCAGTCCAGGATGACCGGCCGGCGTCTCGCTGTGGTGTCGGCCGCGTCGAATTGCTCCCCGTGCCGGTGCGGCAACGCATAATTCGGCTGTGACCCAAGGCGGTGAGGCTCATCCGGACGATGCGCAGATCCTCGAACGGGTGATGGGCGCCGGTCGCCCACAGAGCGTCGGTAGCTTTCGCTTCTGGTTCGGTGACCAGCGGTGGGAGTGGTCCGATGAGGTGGCGGTGATGCACGGCTACCGACCGGGCGCGGTGTCGCCGACCACTGATCTGCTGCTCTCGCACAAGCATCCCGAGGATCGTGCCCAGGTCGCGAGCATGATCGCGCGTTCGGTGAACGATGCGCTGCCGTTCTCGAGCCGCCACCGCATCGTCGATACCACCGGGAACGTGCACGACGTGATCGTGGTGGGTGATCAGATGGTCGACGGTCAGGATCGGGTTGTCGGATCGGCCGGTTTCTACATCGACGTGACCGATGCGCTCGCAGAGCACCGTCAGGAGGCTCTCGACGACAGCCTGCCCGAGCTGTATGCCGCGCGCGCGGTGATCGAGCAGGCCAAGGGCGCGATCATGCTGGTCTACGGTGTCAGCGCCGAGGCGGCGTTCCGGGTGCTGGCCTGGCGATCGCAGGAGACCAACACCAAGCTGCGTGCCCTGGCCGCGCAATTGATGGAGGACCTGCAAGCTCTGGCGGACGCGGCGAAGCCGATTCGCACCCACTTCGACCACCTGCTGCTGACCGCCCACGAGCGAGTGCCCGAGCAATGACCCCTGGCGGTTTCCGGGCCGCACCCCGCGGTACGCGAACAATCGGTTGCAGCACCGGCGAGCACGGGTCTACCGTCAGAGGGTTCGGTGTGCGTCGATTGGCAGATCGTGGCATCAACAACGCAGCAGCGCAGGCCCTTTCGCGCGTTGCCGAAACCCCTGGTGCTGACCCGGCCGGAATCGCTGCAAATGGTGGCGATGGCCGGGCTGATCGTCGGCCTGCATGTGCTGGGCTGGTTCACGCTGGTCGCGCTCGTCGCCCCGCAGCATCTCAGCGTCGGTGACCGCACCCTCGGCATCGGAGTCGGCCTGACCGCGTACACCCTGGGTATGCGGCATGCGTTCGACGCCGACCACATCGCCGCCATCGACAACACCACCCGCAAGCTCATGCACGACGGGCAACGTCCGCTGTCGGTGGGATTCTTCTTCTCTCTCGGACATTCCACGGTCGTCTTCGTGCTGGCCCTGCTGCTCTCGCTGGGCGTGCGGGTCGTCGCCGGGCCGATCGAGAACGACTCCTCTGCCCTGCATCACTACACCGGACTGATCGGCACGACGGTATCCGGGACGTTCCTCTACCTCATCGCGATCCTGAATCTCGTTGTGCTGGTGGGTATTCTGCGGGTCTTCGGGCGCATGCGCGGCGGCGCCTACGACGAGGCCGAGCTGGAGCAGCAGCTGGCACAGCGCGGCCTGGTGAATCGGCTGCTCGGGCCGGTGACGAGGTCGGTGACCAAGCCCTGGCAGATGTATCCGATCGGGCTGCTGTTCGGTCTCGGCTTCGACACCGCCACCGAGGTCGCGCTGCTGGTATTGGCCGGCACCAGCGCGGCGGTGGGCCTGCCCTGGTACGCGATTCTGTGTCTGCCGATTCTGTTCGCCGCCGGCATGAGCCTGCTCGACACCATCGACGGCGGCTTCATGAACGTCGCCTACGGGTGGGCCTTCGCCAAACCCGTGCGCAGGGTCTACTACAACATCACCGTCACGGCGCTGTCCGTCGCGGTCGCCCTGATCATCGGCACCATCGAGCTGCTCGGCCTGCTCGCCGGCCAATTGGGCTGGACCGGCGGCGTCTGGGATTGGGCCGGCGGACTCGACCTCAACGCGGTCGGTTTCCTCGTGGTCGGCCTGTTCGTCCTCACCTGGGCCATTGCCCTGTTGACCTGGCACTACGGTGGCCTCGAGGAAAAGTGGACCACCGCGCGGCAACCTGAAGCCGGGGAATGAACCGCAGGGGTGAGGTGGTGTGCGGGGCACGGCTCGGGAGTAGCTTGATAGGGGTCCTTCTCGGTAGGGGTTCTTCTCGACGAGACGAGTCGTTGTGCACGAGATGGCGATTACCCAGAGTGTCATCGATGCCGTCGGCGAACATGCGGCCGGCCGCACCGTCCACAGCGTGACGCTCGAGATCGGCGCACTCTGTGCCGTCGTCCCCGACGCCCTGCGATTCTGCTTCGATCTGGCCGCCGAGGGAACCGTCGCGGCGGGCGCACGTCTGGACATCCATCTCATTCCCGGCATGGCCCGGTGCCGGGCCTGCGGCCGGGACTTCGTCCTGCCCGATCCTGTGCTGCTGTGCCGTTGCGGCAGTGCGGATGTCGAGGTGACCGCCGGGCGGGAGCTGCGAATCCGATCCATGGAGGTGAGCGACCCATGTGTGCTACCTGCGGATGCGGTGGCGAGACGGGCGGACTGATCACCGTCCCCCACCCGCACGACCCGGGCGAAGACCATGACCATCACGGCCACGTCCATGACGACCACGCCCATCACGACCATGGGCACCCGGGGCACGACCATGCCGGCCACGAGCACGGCGGTGATCACGTGCACCTGCCGATCACCGAGACCGTGACGCTGGAGCAGCAGGTCCTGGCCAAGAACGACCGGCTGGCACAGGAGAACCGGGCCTGGCTCGCCGAACGCGACATCCTCGCGCTCAACATGACGAGCTCGCCGGGCGCGGGAAAGACCACGCTGCTGGTGCGCACCATCCGTGAACTCGGTGGGGCACCGATCGCCGTCATCGAGGGGGATCAGGAGACCCTCCTCGACGCCGAGCGCATCATGGCCACGGGATGCAAGGTGGCACAGATCAATACCGGTGCCGGCTGTCACCTGGACGCGGCCATGACCCGGCGCGCCCTCGACCTGCTCGCACCGGAGTCCGGCAGCCTGCTGTTCATCGAGAACGTCGGAAACCTGGTGTGCCCGGCGCTGTTCGATCTGGGCGAGAGCGGCAAGGTCGTGGTGATCTCGGTGACCGAGGGCACCGACAAGCCGCTGAAGTATCCGCACATGTTCTCGGTGGCGACCCTGGTGCTGATCAACAAGATCGACCTGTTGCCCTACGTCGACTTCGACCCGGACCGCTTCGGTGAGTTCGCGCGATCGGTGAATCCCAGCGTCCGAATCCTGGAGATATCGGCGTCCACCGGGGCGGGTCTGGGGCAGTGGTACGAGTGGCTGTCCGCA
Organism: Nocardia sp. NPDC004123; assembly: GCF_053603795.1. NCBI lineage: Bacteria > Bacillati > Actinomycetota > Actinomycetes > Mycobacteriales > Nocardiaceae > Nocardia > Nocardia sp. NPDC004123. The sequence goes on along the minus strand of NZ_JBSGGG010000035.1, from coordinate 108,881 downwards.
CAGCGCGTACCTGCTTAGCGGACTCTTGAGGCGGTCTCGGGCCGCGCCTAAACTTACGTGATCAGGCTCACATCCCGGCCGGTCGTTTTCGAGAAAACGGCGACGCCCGACCGCCTGGCATTTCGCTTCGAAGGGTGGCACCTTTCCATGCCGACTAAAGAAGCAGTCAATGCGGAGCAGACGCTGATCCATGTTCTCTGGATCAACGCGGGACTCAGTTGTGATGGCGACTCGGTGGCCCTGACTGCCGCCACCCAGCCCAGTGTCGAGGAGATAGCTCTCGGATCCCTGCCTGGCCTGCCCAAGATCGCCGTACATTGGCCACTCATCGATTACGAATGTGGCCCGACCGGGGGAGCCGACGACTTCCTCGAATGGTTCTTCAAGGCCGATCGTGGCGAGCTCGAACCCTTCGTCCTGGTCGTCGAGGGGTCGATCCCGAACGAGCGTTTGCACGTCGAGGGCTACTGGTGCGGGTTCGGCAACAATCCCGAGACCAACCAGCCCATGACCACCAGCGAATGGGTCGATCGGCTGGCCCCGAAGGCGACCGCGATCGTCGCGGCCGGCACCTGCGCGACCTACGGCGGCATCCACGCCATGGCCGGCAACCCGACCGGCGCCATGGGCGTCCCCGACTACCTGGGCTGGGAATGGAAGAGCAAGGCCGGCATACCCATCGTGTGCGTGCCGGGTTGCCCGATCCAGCCGGACAATCTCTCCGAGACCCTGACCTACCTGCTCTACATGGCCACCGGCCAGGCTCCGATGATCCCGCTCGACGAGGCATTGCGCCCCAAATGGCTTTTCGGTGCGACGGTGCACGAGGGGTGCGATCGCGCGGGCTATTACGAGCAAGGGGATTTCGCCACCGAATACGGCTCGCCGAAATGCATCGTGAAATTGGGGTGCTGGGGCCCGGTCGTGAAATGCAATGTGCCCAAACGCGGTTGGATAAACGGCGTCGGCGGTTGCCCGAATGTGGGTGGTATCTGTATCGGATGCACCATGCCCGGATTCCCGGACAAGTTCATGCCCTTCATGGACCCGCCGCCGGGCGGCAAGTTCTCCTCCACCGCGTCGGGTTTGTACGGCTCGGTGATTCGCAGTCTGCGGCACATCACCGGCCGCACCGTGGACAAGGAGCCGAGCTGGCGGCACAAGGGAGACAAACTGGATTCCGGCGCGGTCCGGACCTGGTAGGGAAGGCAATCCGATGACCGAGATCATTCCCGAGCCCTCGCACCGCACGATCCAACCGGATGCCCTCGTCGAGATGGCCTGGGATCCGATCACCCGCATCGTCGGGAGTCTGGGCATCTACACGAAGATCGATTTCGAGAATCGGGAGGTGGTCGAGTGCCACAGCACCTCCTCGATCTTCCGCGGTTACTCGATCTTCATGCGCGGCAAGGATCCTCGTGACGCGCACTTCATCACCAGCCGCATCTGCGGCATCTGCGGCGACAACCACGCCACCTGTTCGTGCTACTGCCAGAACATGGCCTACGGGGTGAAGCCGCCGAATCTGGGCGAGTGGATCGTCAATATGGGTGAGGCCGCCGAGTACATGTTCGACCACAACATCTTCCAGGAGAACCTGGTCGGCGTGGACTTCTGCGAGAAGATGGTGTCCGAGACCAACCCGGGCGTGCTGGCCCTGGCCGAGAAGACCGAGGCGCCGCACGCGCAGGCGCACGGCTATCGCACGGTCGCCGACATCATGCGCGCGCTCAACCCCTTCACCGGCGAATTCTATCGCGAGGCGCTGCAGGTCAGCCGCTACACGCGAGAGATGTTCTGCCTCATGGAGGGTCGGCACGTGCACCCGTCGACGCTGTACCCCGGCGGGGTCGGCACGGTCGCCACCATCCAGTTGATGACCGACTACATGACCCGGCTCATGCGCTACGTCGAGTTCATGAAGAAGGTCGTCCCCATGCACGACGACCTGTTCGACTTCTTCTACGCGGCGTTGCCCGGATACAACCGGGTCGGCCTGCGTCGCACGCTGCTGGGCTGCTGGGGTTCGTTCCAGGATCCGGCGGTGTGCAACTTCGCCTACAAGGACATGGAGAACTGGGGCAACGCGATGTTCGTGACCCCCGGCATCGTGGTGGACGGGAAACTGATCACCCACTCACTGCTGGACATCAATCTCGGTCTCCGAATCCTCTTGGGCAGTTCGTATTACGAGGACTGGACCGACCAGGAGATGTTCGTCAAGAACGATCCGCTGGGCAATCCGATCGACCGCCGCCACCCGTGGAACCAGCACACCAATCCCAGCCCGCAGAAGCGTGACCTGGAGGACAAGTACAGCTGGGTGATGTCGCCACGCTGGTTCGACGGCAAGGAGCATCTCGCGCTCGACACCGGTGGCGGACCGCTCGCGCGACTGTGGTCCACCGCCCTGGCGGGGCTGGTCGACATCGGCTATGTGAAGTCCACCGGCCACAGCGTGCAGATCAATCTGCCCAAGACGGCGCTCAAGGGTCCGGTCGAATTGGAGTGGACGATACCGGCTTTCGGCAGCAACACCATCGAGCGCAACCGCGCCCGCACCTACTTCCAGGCCTACGCCGCGGCGTGCGCGCTGCACTTCGCGGAGCAGGCGCTCGAAGAGATCCGGGCCGGGCGGACCAAGACCTGGGAGCATTTCGAGGTGCCGGACGAGAGCATCGGCTGCGGTTTCACCGAGGCCGTGCGCGGTGTGCTGTCGCACCACATGGTGATCCGGGACGGCAAGATCGCCAACTACCATCCCTATCCGCCCACACCCTGGAACGCCAGCCCGCGCGACAGTTTCGGAACTCCGGGACCGTACGAGGACGCGGTGCAGGGACAGCCGATCTTCGAGGAGAACGATCGGGAGCACTTCAAGGGCATCGACATCATGCGCACCGTCCGCAGTTTCGATCCCTGCCTGCCCTGCGGTGTGCACATGTACCTGGGTGGTGGCAAGTCCTTGGACCTGCTCCACTCACCCACCCAGGCGCTGACCGCTGAGTAGCGGTCGAGCCGGTACCGGGAGGCGAGCGCGGTGAACGACCGATTCGAGGACCACCGCGCTCAGGCCGCGGACACCGATCGCTGGCGCGAGGCCGGCGAGCGGATCGACACCCTGCTGGGTGCGATTTCCGCCGCCGGGCCCGTGGCGCGGGAGCGCGCCGAGGAACTGGTCGGGGAGATCGTCGGCCTGTACGGTGCGGGACTCGAGCGGACCGTCCGGCTGCTCGATCCCGAGACCGTCGAACGGCTGACGGCCGACGACCTGATCGCCAGCCTGCTGCTGGTACACGGACTGCACCCGCACGACACGCTCACCCGCGTGCGTGCGGCGCTGGACGGGGTGCGCCCATACCTGGGCTCGCACGGTGGCGACGTGACGGTGGTGGCGGTGACCGACGGCGTGCTGCGGCTGGCCTTCACCGGCAGCTGCCGCAGTTGCCCGTCCTCCGGGGTGACCCTGGAGCTGGCGGTGGAGGACGCCGTGCGTGCCGCCGCGCCGGAGATCGAGACCATCGAAGTGGTTGCGTCCGAACCGGATTCGAATACCGGCGTGATTCCGGCGGAGTCGCTGCTGGCCCGCGTCCATGCCAACGGCGAGCACGGCGGAACCTGGATCGGGGCGCCCGAGCTGGCACAGCTCGGCGCGGGTGAGGTGGGTGGTTTCGCGCTGGCCGGCGCGGCCGTCGTGGCCTGCCGGGTCGGCGACGAGCTGTTCGTCTACCGCGATCACTGTCCGTCGTGCGGGAATTCGATGGCGGGAGCGGCGCTGCATCGCCGGGCCGGGTTCGGGGCCGGCGCGGCCGTGCTGCGCTGCCCGGTCTGCCGGGCCCACTTCGACGTCGTGCACGCCGGCGCGCGCCTGGACGGCGACGGTCATCTGGAACCGCTCCCGGTCCTGATCCGTTCGGGCACACCGCAGGTGGCGGTGCCGATGGAGGCGGCCGGATGAATCCCGCCTTCGGCGTGCTGCGCAGGCTCGCGACGTCCCGGCCGGCCCCTGCGCCGGCGGGGGAGCGGTGTGAGATGTGCGGTGAACCCATCGCCGAGTCCCACAGCCATGTCGTGAATATCGAAGGCAGACAACTCATGTGCGTCTGCCGAGCCTGCTATCTGCTGTTCACCGACCGCACCGCGAACCTGCGGTATCGGGCGGTCCCGGATCGCTGTCTCGCCTTCCCCGGGGTCAGCATCGGCCCGGGGGAGTGGGATGCCCTGCAGATTCCGGTCGGCCTGGCCTTCTTCTTCCGCAACTCCACGCTCGGCCGCACGGTGGCGTTCTATCCCGGTCCGGCCGGTGCCACCGAATCCGAACTGCCGATGGACCAGTGGAGCGCGATCCTGGATCGGCATCCCGAGCTCGCACAGGCCGACGACGATGTCGAGGCGGTGCTGATCCACCTGCCCGAGCGCGGCGGCACCCCGACCTGCCTGCTGCTGCCGATCGACGCCTGCTACGAATTCGTCGGGCGCATGCGGTTGCTGTGGCGCGGATTCGACGGCGGGCAGGAAGCGCGCCGCTACATCGAGGAATTCCTCGCCGCCATGACCGCGCGGGCCCGCGTGGTGGGAGGCACGCCGTGAGCCCGGCCTACTCGATCACCTTCGCGGTCCTGGGCATCCGGCCCGAACCGTATGCCGTGACGCCGACCCTGTCGGCGCGGATCGGCATCGCCGCGCTGTCCGAGGAGCCCGTGCACGCCATCGCCCTGCGCGCACAGGTGCGTATCGACCCGAACCGGCGCTCCTACACCGACGAGGAGGGCGCGGGCCTGACCGATCTGTTCGGTCCCCGGGAGCGCTGGGCCGACACCCAACGCTCCTTCCTGTGGATGCATTGCGCGACAATGGTTCCCGGCTTCGCCAGCGGTGGCACCGAGGTGGATCTGCCGATGCTGTGCACCTACGACCTCGAGGTCGCGGGTTCGAAGTACCTGCACGCGCTGCGCGACGGCACGGTACCGCTGTCGTTCCTGTTCAGTGGCACCGTGTTCATCAGGGGCGAAACCGGTTTCGCGGTGCAGCAGGTGCCGTGGGACCGCGACGACCGGTTCGACATGCCGGTGTCGGTGTGGCGGGATCTGATGGCCGCGCACTTCCCGGACGCGGGCTGGGTGCGGTTGTCGCGCGAGACACTGGATGAGCTGTCCGCCTTCAAATCCGGTCGTGGCCTGCTCGGCTACGACCAGGCGGTGCGCGAGTTGCTCGCCGCGGGGGGTGCGTGATGAGCGCCGATGTCGCGGCCCGGGCGGCGGCGCGCGCGGTGGCCGACGCGGTGCTCTACGAGGGGTACCTGCTGTACCCGTACCGGGCGAGCGCCCGGAAGAACGTGTGCCGCTGGCAGTTCGGTGTGCTCGGACCCGAGCGGGCGGCCGCCGCCGGGCTGGGCGAGGAGTCCGAGCTCGCGACGCAGTTCCCGGTCACGGCCGGCGAGCCGGCGCGGATCAGTGTCGCGGTGCGGTTCCTGCACCGGCAGCGGCGCACGGTCCGGAGCCCGGACGGCACCGCCGTCGCGGAACTCCAGGCCGCCGGCCGGTCCTGGCTGAGCTGGGACGAGGCCGTCGAATACGAACACGACATCGGCCCGATACCGCTGGTGCACAGCGTTTTTCCGTTCACGGTCCCCGGCGCGGAGGAGAGTGCGGCGATCAGCGACGACACCGGCGGCGTGGTCGGCACGTTGCTGCGCACCCGGGAGCCGCTCCGCGGCGAGCTCGAACTGTCGGTGGACGACGTCGGCGGCTACCGTCGAGTGAGTATCGTCCTGCGCAACACCGGCGCGGCGGCCACCGACCCCGATGACGCGCTGGCCCGCTCGCTGCTGGGCGCGCACCTGATCGTCGAGCTCGACGGCGGGCGGTTCCATTCGCTCACCGATCCGCCCCCCGACGCCGAGGATGTTGTCGAAAGCTGTTGCCACCACCGCTGTTTCCCGGTGCTGGCGGGTCCGCCCGGCCAGGACGAGCTGCTGCTGGTCTCCCCGATCATCCTCTACGACCATCCCGAGATCGCCCCGCAGAGCCAGGGCCCGCTGTTCGACTCCACCGAGATCGACGAGATCCTGTCGCTGCGTGTGCTGACCATGACCGACGACGAGAAACGCGAGGCGCGTGCCACCGATCCGCTCGCCGCCGAGATCATCGATCGCTGCGAGAGCCTCGACGCCGAGCGACAGGGATCCCTGCACGGAGTGCTGCGGGAGGACCCGTCGCCACGGGTGCTGCCCACGCTGGCCGACGGCGTCGACTGGTGGGATCCGGTGACCGACGGCGCCGTCGCGCCCGACACCGACGCGGTGGCGGTGGCCGGGGTGCTGGTGCGCAAGGGCAGCCGGGTGCGGTTGCATCCCGGGCGCCGCGCCGACGCGCAGGACCTGTTCTATGCCGGCCGCACCGCCAGGGTGGTCACGGTGCACGAGGACGTGGACGGCGGGGTGCACGTCGGCGTGGTCGCCGAGGACGACCCCGCGGCCGAATTGCACGAATGGTACGGGCGCTACCTGTACTTCGCCCCCGATGAGATCGAGCCGCTGGACGGCTCGCCCGAGTGAAAGGAAGGGCCGGACATGGCAACGGTAGGAGTGGTCGCGATAGTGATCGTCGCCCTGGCCGCGTTGTTCGCGGTCGCTGTGGGCCTTGTGTCCATCCCCGATATCCGCAGGTACTTCCGGATACGGCACATGTGAGCGGGTGATCGCACGACACGGGTACTGGTCGCCGGGATCGGCAATATGTTCCTCGGCGACGACGGATTCGGATCCGAGGTGGTCCGGCGGTTGCCGCCGGACCACGACGCCGGCGTGCGCGTCACCGACTACGGCATCCGGGGCCTGCACCTGGCCTACGACCTGCTCGACGGATGGGACGCGCTGGTGCTGGTGGACGCCATCCCCGATCGCGGCGAACCGGGACGCGTGGAGGTCTTCCGTGCCGAATCCGGCAGCGGCGCTGCCGGATTCGACGGGCACGCCATGCACCCGGAGGCCGTCTTCGAGACCGTGCGCGCACTCGGCGGCGCGGTGCCGCCGACGGTCGTGGTGGGCTGCCAGGTGTGCTCGGTCGACGAGCGTATGGGACTGACCGACGTGGTCGCCGCCGCCGTGCCCGTCGCGGTCGCCGCGATCGGCGACGTGCTGGCCGAACTACTCGCCCGGCAGGAGGTGTGAGCCGTGTGCCTCGGAATTCCCGGCCTGGTCGTGGAGATCCTCGACGGCTATCACGACCAGATCGCGCTCGTCGACGTTTCCGGTGAGCAGCGGAAGGTGAATGTCGGCCTGCTGGACCAGGATCCGGTCCGGCCCGGTGACTGGGTGATCATTCACATGGGCCTGGCGGTGGAGAAGACCGACGCGGCCGGTGCGGCCGCGGCCCTGGACGGGCTGCGGCTGCTGCGCCAGGGAGACGCGCCATGAGCGCCGGGCGCGGCCGCCGCCGCGTGGTGGTGCGCGGCGTGGTTCAGGGTGTCGGCTTCCGGCCGTTCGTGTACACCACCGCCGCCGAACTGTCGCTGGCCGGCTCGGTGTCCAACGACAGCTGCGGCGTGATCATCGAAATCGAGGGCGCGACAGCGGATCTGGCGGAGTTCGTGCGGCGGGTGCGGTCGGATGCGCCGCCGCTGGCGGTCGTCGAATCCGTCGAGTGCCTCGAGATTCCGGTCCGTGGCGGCACCGGCTTCCACATCGCCGCGACCAGCCGGGACGGGACCGGGCGCACACTGGCCTCACCCGATGTGGCGATCTGCGCCGAGTGTGTCGCCGATCTGTGCGATCCGGGCAACCGGCGCTACCGGCACCCCTTCGTGAACTGCACCAACTGTGGTCCCCGGTTCACCATCATCGCGAGCCTGCCCTACGACCGCGATCGCACCAGCATGGCCGGCTTCCCGATGTGCGCGCGGTGCGCCGGCGAGTACGCCGATCCCGTCGACCGGCGCTTCCACGCGCAGCCCATCGCCTGCCCCGACTGTGGTCCCCGGCTGTCCTACACCGGCCCGGGCGCCGGTGATCCGGTCGCCGCCGCGCGAGAGTTGTTGCGCGGCGGCGGAATTCTCGCCGTCAAGGGCATCGGCGGGTACCACCTGGCCTGCGACGCCGGGAACGAGACGGCTGTCGCCGAGCTGCGCCGGCGGAAACGCCGCGGGGACAAGCCGTTCGCCGTCATGACGGCGGATCTCGATACGGCACGGCGTATCGCCGAGATCGACGAGACGGCCGCCCGACTGCTGACCGGGCCCGCCCGGCCCATCGTGCTGCTGCCACGGGCGCGCCGGGCCCTCGGTACCGAAACCGGCGGGCGTGCACCGGAATTCACCATCGCGCCGTCGGTAGCCCCGCGCAACCCCGATCTCGGTGTGATGCTCGCCTACACGCCGCTGCATCTGCTGCTCTTCGGCCTGCCCGGCGACCCGCCCGGCCCCCGGGTGCTCGTGATGACCTCGGCGAACCTCGGTGGCGAACCCATCTGCTACGACGACGCCGACGCCCGGACCCGGCTGACGGGTCTGGCGGACGCCTGGCTCGCGCACGACCGTCCCATCCTGGTGCCCTGCGACGATTCGGTACTGCGGGTGGTCGACGGCATGGAACTGCCGTTGCGTCGTTCCCGCGGATTCGCCCCGCTGCCCCTGGCCCTGCCGCTGCCGGTCCAGCCCACGCTCGCGGTGGGTGCGGATCTCAAGAACACCTGTGCCGTCGGCGACGGGCGCTATGCCTGGCTCAGCCAGCACATCGGCGATATGGACGATCTGGCGACGCTGCGCGCCTTCACCGACGCCGAACGCCATCTCGAGGAGCTGACCGGCGTGCGACCGGTCGTCCTGGCCGCTGACGCCCACCCGCGCTACCGCTCGACCGCGTGGGCCCGGGAACAGGCGGGCGAGCGGCCGGTGCGCACCGTGCAGCACCATCACGCGCACATCGCGGCGGTCATGGGCGAACACGGCCTCGATCCGGCCGCCGCCGTCCTCGGAATCGCCTTCGACGGCACCGGATTCGGGCCGGACGGCGCGATCTGGGGCGGCGAGGTGCTGGCGGCCGGATACAAGGGCTACCGGCGGCTGGCGCATCTGCGCTACGTACCGCTGGCCGGCGGCGACGTGAGCGTGCGCCGCCCCTACCGCATGGCGCTGGCGCACCTGCGCGCCGCCGGAATCGAATGGGCCGAGGATATTCCCGCGGTGGCTGCGTGCCCGCCCGCCGAACGGGCCGTGCTCGCCCACCAGTTGGACACCGGACTGGGCAGCGCGCCGACATCGAGTATGGGTCGGCTGTTCGACGCCGTCGCGGCATTGGCCGGGGTCCGGTTCGAGGTCGACTACGAGGCGCAGGCCGCGATCGAACTGGAATGGCATGCGCGCGGGGTGGACCCGGAGTCCGGGCATTACCGGTTCGCGAGGCCGGATCGGGCCGGAGACGGGGACGGTCCGTCGGTGTTCGACGCCGCCCCGGTGATCGGCGCCGTGATCGGCGATGTGCGGGCGGGCGTCCCGGTGGGGATCATCGCGGCGCGCTTCCACGACGCGGTCGCGCGGCTGGTCCTCGGCCTCGCGGCCGACTACGCCACCCCGGCCACCCCGGTCGTCCTGACCGGCGGCGTGTTCCAGAACGCGCTGCTGCTGTCGGCCGCGCGTGGACTGCTGGTGGACAACGGTTTTCGAGTCTTGACCGCTCATCGGTTGCCGCCCAACGACGGCGGCCTGGCATTCGGGCAACTACTCGCCGCCGAGGCGGGTTGAGCGAAGGGAGCAGCAAATGTGCCTGGCAGTCCCGGGAAGGGTTCTCAGCCTGCAAGAACGCAATGGCACCCTGATGTCGATCGTGGACTTCGGCGGCGTGCAGAAGGACGTATGCCTGCAATACATCCCCGACGCCGCGGTCGGCGACTACGTCGTGGTCCACGTCGGTTTCGCCATTCAGCGGCTCGACGAGGAATCCGCCCTGCGGACACTCGCCGAGTTCGAGCATCTGGGTGTTCTGAAGGAGGAGTTCGGGAACGGATTCGAGATCGCGGCCGCGCAGGCGGGCCTGGCGAATCCCGAAACAGTGCAGGAGTCGACAGGGCAGGAGTCGGATGAACCGGAGGTGGGGTCGTGAAGTACCTCGATGAATTCAGCAACCCGCAGCTCGCAGGGGTTCTCCTCGAGCGGATCCGGGAAAGCGCAACACGCCGCTGGGCGATCATGGAAGTGTGTGGCGGGCAGACGCATTCGATCATCCGTCACGGCATCGACCAACTGCTGCCCGAGACGATCGAAATGATCCACGGGCCCGGCTGCCCGGTGTGTGTGACCCCGCTCGGCATGATCGACAAAGCCCTCGACATCGCCGCGCAGCCCGGCGTGATCTTCTGCTCGTTCGGCGACATGCTGCGGGTACCGGGCAGCTCCAAGGACCTGTTCCGGGTCAAGAGCGAAGGCGGAGACGTCCGGGTGGTGTACTCGCCGCTCGACGCGCTCGAGCTGGCCCGGGCCAACCCCGATCGGCAGGTGGTGTTCTTCGGCATCGGCTTCGAGACCACCGCGCCCGCCAATGCGATGACCGTCTATCAGGCGAAACGGCTTGGCATACGGAACTTCTCGCTGCTCGTCTCGCACGTGCTGGTGCCACCCGCCATCGCCGCGATCATGGAATCACCGTCGTGCCGGGTGCAGGGGTTCCTGGCCGCCGGACATGTCTGCACGGTGATGGGTACCCGCGAATACCCGCCGCTCGCCGAGAAGTATCGGGTTCCGGTCGTGGTCACCGGGTTCGAGCCGCTCGACATCCTCGAAGGCATCCGGCGCACCGTCATTCAGCTCGAATCCGGGCGGCACGAGGTGGAGAACGCCTACCCGCGCGCCGTTGCCGAAGCGGGCAACCCGGTCGCGAAGGCGATGCTCGAAGACGTCTTCGAGGTCACCGACCGCGCCTGGCGCGGGATCGGCGTGATACCGCGCAGTGGGTGGCGGCTCTCGGACCGCTATCGCGAGTTCGACGCCGAGCAGCGGTTCGCCGTCGGCGATCTGCACACCGCCGAGTCCTCGATCTGCCGTTCCGGTGAAGTGCTGCAAGGGCTGATCAAACCGCACGAGTGCGCCGCCTTCGGCAAGCAGTGCACGCCACGCAACCCCCTCGGAGCCACGATGGTCTCCTCCGAGGGCGCGTGCGCCGCCTACTACCTGTACCGGCGCCTGGACCTGCCCGCGGAGGTGGCCCATGCGTGAGGAGATCTCGGCCCCCGTCGACCTGGCGAACTGGGTGTGCCCCATGCCATTACGGGATTCACCCACCATCGTCATGGGGCACGGTGGCGGCGGCGCGATGTCGGGGGAACTGGTCGAGCATCTGTTCCTGCCCGCTTTCGGCGCGGCCGCCGAGGCCGGGATGGGGGACTCGGCGGTGCTCACCGTCGGGCAGTCCAGGCTCGCCTTCAGCACCGACTCGTTCGTGGTCAAACCGATGGTGTTCCCGGGCGGATCGATCGGCGAGCTCGCGGTCAACGGCACGGTCAACGACCTGGCCATGGCCGGTGCGCGACCGCTGGCGCTGTCGACGGCGTTCATCCTCGAAGAGGGCACCCCGCTGGCCGAGATCGCGCAGATCGCCGGGGCGATGGGTACCGCCGCGCTCGGCGCGGGCGTCACCCTGGTCACCGGTGACACCAAGGTGGTCGACGCCGGGCACGGCGACCGGGTGTACATCAACACCACGGGTATCGGCGTGATCGACGAGGGCGTGGACATCCGTCCCCAGCGCGCGAGTGCCGGGGACGTGGTGATAGTCAGCGGCGATATCGGCTTGCACGGCGTCGCGGTGCTGAGCTGTCGCGAGGGACTGGAGTTCGGGACCACGGTGTGCAGTGACACCGCACCGCTGCACGGCCTGGTGGCTGCCATGCTCGCCACCGGCGCGGACGTGCACGTGCTGCGCGACCCCACGCGCGGCGGTCTGGCCGCATCGCTCAACGAGATCGCCCATACCGCGAAAGTCGGTGTGGCACTGGAGGAGAACGACATCCCGATCCCGCCCGAGATCCGCGACGCCTGTGGACTGCTCGGCCTCGACCCGATGTACGTCGCGAATGAGGGCAAGCTGGTCGCGTTCGTCGCGGCCGAGGACGCGGATCGGGTGCTGGCCGCCATGCACGCCCATCCGCTCGGGACGCGGGCCGCTGCGATCGGCGTCTGTGTGTCCGAGCATCCGGGCATGGTGGTGGCCAGGACCGCCCTCGGCGGTACCCGGGTGGTGGATCTGCCGGCCGGTGAACAGTTACCCAGAATCTGCTGAGGCGGAAGGGAATTCGCCCATGGACCCGGTCCACGTCGACGGGACCGAGATGTTCGCGCGCTACGCCTACGCGCCGAACGCGCTCGGCTACTGCGGGCCGCCCGACTCCGCCGGGCTGCGCGGCGGGTCGAGCGCGGCGGTGCGGGCGACGGCACCGCTGTTCTCCGGGGCGTGGCCGTATCTGTGCGTGATGTCCGCGCTCACCGGGATCGAGGATCCCCTCGACGCCCGGCTCGTCGAATCCTATTGGCTCGGTGGCGGAGTCGGCGCCGCGCTGGATCCGGCCGAGGTCGGCGCGGCCCTGCTCGCGCGCATCGGGCCGGTCGCCGGACAGTATTGGGCGCACCTGAGCGCCCGCCTGGCCACGGAGGCCGCACCCAACCACAGTTTCCACGTGCTCGGCGTCTACCCCTGGTCCCGGCTGCTCGATGCGGCGGGTGAAGGTCCGGCCCTGCGGATTCTCGACGACTGCCGGATCACCTGGGCGCGAGTGATCGATCGGAGCGATTCGCAGGTTGTGGTCCGTGCCCGCCGGTTGAGCTGGAACGGCCTGAGTCTGGGCCTGTCCAGGCCCGAGGACCGGAGCCTGGACGTCTGGCACGACGGGTACGCCGCTGTGCCGGACGTCGAGGCCGGCGACATCCTCGCTGTGCACTGGAATCACCTGTGCGGGCGGCTATCACCCGTGCAAGCTGCGGCGCTCGCTACCACGACCGTGCGCCAGATCAGGGTGACCAACGAGCGGCTGGCGTTCGACCGTTCCGCCGTGACGGTGGGCTCGAGGCCGGACAGGTGAATTCCCACCCGGACCTCGACCACGTCGGCATCCGTCGAATTTCGATGAGTACCAACGCAACTGGGACCCGATCAGGATCGGCCGAGGCGCTCGGCCAGGATCGTGGCGCGGGCCAGCTGGACCTTGCGGGCCTGGCCGGAGGCGAAGGCCATCAGTCCGAGCGGGGTGCGCAGCCGGAGTTCGTCCTCGATGCGCGTGCCTTCCGGGCCGTCGGCGAGCTCGAAGCGGTAGGCCATGTGAACGCCGCCGGGGCTCTTGACCTCACCCCAGACCGCCTTACCGGGTGTCCCCTCGAGCGACACCCGGATGCGGTTGTCGTATTTCAGCCCGAGGAGCCGGAACCGCTCGACGGCAACATACGAGCCATCCTGGACATCCTCGACCGCCACGACGAGTGGCGACAGGCCGATGTAGTTCTCGGGCCGGATCAGATGCTCGTAGGCCGCTTCCATCGGAGCGGGGACGGTGAACGTGTTACAGAGAATCTTTTCCGGCATTCCCGAACTCTAGCGGTCACGCCGGTATCGGCTCGGCACGACGAGTGACCTATCACCTGAATGTGTGATGCCCTGGGCGGCGCGAATCGGGCACGCTGTCGTTTCGGCCGCCGGTATGGCCCGGATCAGATGATGCCTGCGACGAGGAGCGTCTCCATGACCAAGAGCGACGAATCGATGATGACCGTGGAGCAGGCGCGGAAGATCTCCGCGCCGCTGTATGCCGCGTTGAACAGGCCGGCCGAGAAGGACGTCGCAGCACTGCTGGCCGAGGCATGCAACGACGACTACCGGTCGTTCCACACCAACCAGGATTTCCTGACGCGTGACCAGCTGGGCGAGGTGTTCACCCAGATGGGGGAGACCGTCCCGGATCTGGCGTGGGAGGTCGTCGACATCCATGTTGTCGACGACATGATGATCGTGCGCGGCGAGGCGACGGGCACGCCCGTGGCCGAGTTCTGGGGCGCTGCGCCCACCGGTAAGTCCTTCCGCACCATGGCCATCGACGTGTTCACCGTCCGCGACGGAAAGCTCGCCACGGGCTATCACGTCGAGAACTGGGCGACCGCGCTGGAGCAACTGCAAGCCTCGTAGTACGTCCTTGAACCCTGGATCGAGGGAGGAGCCACCATGCCCATGATCGACGTGTACGCGGTGCCGGGGACGTTCGGTGATCCGCGGCAGCTCGCGCGGGAGCTCGCCGCCACCCTGATGGCGATCGAGCAGGTCCCGGATATTCCGATGTTCCGGAAGAACACCGCGGCCTTCATCCACGATCTGCCCGCCGAGCAGATCTCGAATGTCGACGGGGACAACGGCTATGTGCGCGTTCAGGTGCTGACCAATGCCGGCGCGCTCGACCGCGACAAGCAGCTGGCGGTCGTGCGGCAGTCCACCGATCTCGTGGCGAAGGCCGCCGGTGATCCGTCGCTGGCCGAACGTACCTGGGTGTTGCTGACCGAGGCGGTGCCCGGTGGGTGGGGGCTGGCGGGGCACGCGAACACGAATGAGGAACTGGTCGCCGCCGCCCGCGCCCAGCTGGCCGAGATCGCCACCGGCACGGCGTGATCCGGTCGGTCGGGAGCAGTCGTGACCGCACAGGCCCTGTGGCTGGACGATATTCGGGTGGGGGATCGCTTCCGGAGCGCGTCCTACACCGTGACCGCGGCGGAGATCGTCTCCTTCGCCGAGTCGTACGATCCGCAGCCGTTCCATGTCGGTGAATCCCAGGCGGCGGGAACGTTTTTCGCCGGGCTGGCGGCCAGTGGATGGCATACGGCCGCGATCACCATGCGGTTGCTCGTCGACGGTGGGCTGCCGATCGCGCACGGCATCATCGGCGTGGAGCAGCAGCTGGCGTGGCCGACGCCGACGCGACCCGGCGACGTACTGCACGTCGAGTCGCTCGTCACCGAGGTGAAGGTCGGCCGGTCCGATGCCGCGCGCGGGATCGTCACCACCGCGTACCTGACGATCAACCAGGAGGGCGAGATCAGGCAGCGGGCAACGGGCAAGATCCTGGTGTTCCGGAAACCGGAATAGCGCTCCGGCCCGGTCAGTCCGGCGCGTGGATCTCGGTGACGATGGTGTAGAGCTCGATGATGGTGCCGTCCTGGGTGCGGGCGATGTCCATGCCGACCACAACCGGGGGCTGGTCCGCGGGACCGTAATGGAAGCCGAGTTGGCCGATATCGTCGAGTTCGGCGGCCGGGCCCGCGGGGCGGAAGACCCAGTCCGGGTTCTCGGCGCGCAGCTCCTCGGCGCGGTGTCCGAGTTCCTTGCGTCCGTGCATGATTTGTTCCGCCTCGTGCCAGATCACGTCCGCGGCATAGGTTTCGGCGATGGCCGCGGCGCGGCGTGCCGGGTCGGGCTCGTTGAAGACGTCGAGCAGATTGCGGCGCATGAGGTCGGCGGGGGAAAGTGTCACGGCTGTCCTCTCAGAAGTGATGGATGCTGCGCTTCGAGATCGCGTGTACCTGCGGGGAACAATCCCGGATGCACGTCGAAGGCCTGGTAGATCATTTTCCCGGCCCCGTTCGTTGCCGGTCGTCACGACAGCCTACGTACCGGGCCGATCAGATCGGTCGCGACGCCACGCCGTGGGTTCGGATCACATGCCGGCGAGGCCGATGAATTCGTGTACCGATCGGACGCTGCCGGCGCCGTCGCCGACGGCGGCGGCGATGCGCTTCATCGATCCGGCGCGCATGTCGCCGACCGCGAAGATGCCCGGCACGCTGGTCTCGAACGGGAGGGGGCCGCGGCCCAGGGTGTCCCACATGTCTTCCGCGGTGCCGGGGCCGAGCGCGACGTCGGTGAGAACGAATCCGTCGGGGTCGAGGCGGATGTCGGCGAGCCAGGAGGTCTCCGGGTCGGCGCCGATGAAACAGAACAGGCCGGAACACGGGAGCCGCTGGGGTTCGGGTGTGTTCTTGCCGGACACGGTGATTCCGGCCAGACGATCGTCGCCGTGCAGTGCGGCGACCTCGGTGCCGAGCCGGATGTCGATCGCGGGGTTGGCCTCGATGCGGTGGGCGAGGTAGCTCGACATCCCGGCGGACAGATCTCCCGATCGGACCACGAGGGTGACCATGCACCCGCGGCCGGCCAGGAACAACGCGGCCTGTCCGGCCGAGTTCGCGCCGCCGATCACCGCCACCGGGGTGCAGGAGCAGGTGCGGGCCTCGATTTCGGTGGCCGCGTAATAGATTCCGCGCCCTTCGAAATCCGTCCAGCGCGGCAGGTCCAGCGCCCGGTACTTCACCCCTCCGGCGAGAATGACCGCCCGCGAGTAGGCGACCGCGCCGTCGGACAGCGTCACCTCGAACAGCGCACCGGTGCGTCGCACCGAGACGACCCGGCACGGACTGTTCAGCGAGGCCCCGAACTTCTGCGCCTGCACCATGGCCCGGCCGGTGAGATCCGCGCCGCTGATGCCGTGCTCGAATCCGAGATAGTTCTCGATGCGGGAGCTGGAACTGGCCTGCCCGCCGACCCCGACCGCGTCGAACACGACCGTGCGCAGGCCTTCGGAGGCGCCGTAGACGGCTGCGGCCAACCCTGCGGGCCCCGCCCCCACGATGATCAGATCCGTTGCGGCCGAATCAGGTTCGGATTCGGCCGAATACGCGAGGCCGAGGGCCGCGGCGACCTGCGCCGGAGTCGCGTCGGTGATCACCCCGGTCGGCGTCACCGCCGCGGGCAGCCGTTCGTCGGTGACGCCGATCGTCCGCGCGAGCGCCGCGCCCGCGACGCTGTCGATGTCGAACCAGGTATAGGCGATGCGCGCGTGCGCGGCCCAGGAGCGCAGCGCCAGCGACTCGCGAGACAGTTCGCTGCCGAGCATGCGCACACTGAGCGCGGCGGCGCCGGACTGGAGTTCGCTGCGGCGGGCGAGGAATGCGGTCAGGATAAGGTCCGACAGTTCGGTGTCCTCGTCCATCAGCCGGCGGAACGCGGCCGGGTCGATCCGGATGATGGAGCCTGCCGCGGTGACCCGCGCGGTCAGATACGTCGACTGCCCGGTGAGCAGGTTCAGCTCGCCCAGGAACTGACCCGGCGTGCACGAAACCACCAGCGCCTCGGGCAGATCCGTGGTCGCCACCCGCACGATCTCCGCGGCGGCGGTGGTCAACACGATGAAGTCGTAGGTCCGCTGCCCGGTCCCGTACAGCACCGCGCCCGGCTGCACGACCTCGACGCTGCCGTATCCGCGCACCCGCTCGAGTTGTGCATCGGACAGGACGGGGAAGCGGTCGGCTTCGGGATCGTGCGCGGGCGCGGCAGGGCTCATGGGGTCGACCCGTCGGTGTCGCCGAGGAAGTCGCTGACATCGGCGGCGAATTCCCGGGCGTGCTGGAAGAGGAATCCGTGCGCCGAATCGGGATAGATCTTGATGCGCGCCTGCGGAATCAGCCCGGCGAGCAGGTACGAGAAATGCGGCAGGATCATCGGGTCGCTGTCGCCGTTGGCGATGAATACCGGATGCGTGATCGCACTGACCCGCTGCAACGCCGCGTGATCGGGAATGCCCCACTCGCACACGGCGTCGTACTGCGCCTGCCGGGTCTCCCAGGAGGTGGGCTGGTCGGCGTCGGTGGTGCGGCCGTAGATGCGGCCGAGGGTTTCCTCACCGGCTTTCCGGCTGGCGGGGGAGGAGGTGAAGAAGACATCGAGATATCCCTTCGGTGCGGTCTGGAGTGTGCCCACCGCACCGATCACCTCGGGAGCCCACCCGTGCATTCCCGCGCCGCCGCGTGGCGCCGAGGACGCCAGGACTAGCTTGCGCACCAGGTCGGGCCGGATCAGGGCGATCTCCTGGGCGACGAAGCTGCCGATCGAGAAGCCCAGGATATCCACCTGCGGGACATCGAGGGCCGCGAGGAAAGCGATGGCGTCGCGCGCCATCTCGGTGATCGTCGTGGGAGTCGCGCCGCTGGTGGCGCCCACGCCCGTGTTGTCGAACGCGACGACGCGCCGCCCAGCGGCGAGGGCGTCGACGAGTACCGGATCCCAGTTCTCCAGATTGCCGCGGAAGTGCTGCAGCAACACCAGTGGCACTGTGCCGCTCCCGATTTCGCGGTAGGCGTAGTCGATGCCGTTGCCCGCGCGCACCACCCTGTTGGGGGCGGCCGCGTAGCTGAGCGCGGTTGAGGTCATGTCGCTTCCCTTCGCTGGACTGTCGGTCAGCGGGCCGTTGCCGATCGGTCGGACCAGGTTGTCATTCCCCAGCACGACGATCACTCACCTATTCGTGTGACGGCAAGCTGTGCAGGGTGTTCGCGAGCTGGACCCGGGACTGGATACCGAGCTTGGTGAACGCCGAACGCAGATGGGTGCCGATGGTGTTGACCGAGATGCCGAGCTCGGCGGCCGCGGACTTATTGGTGTGCCCCGCGCCGATGAGGGCCGCGACCCGGCGTTCCGAGGGCGTCAGCGAGGCCCAGCCGTCCGTCGAGTGATGCAGTGTGACAAGCCATTTGGAACGGCGAGCACCGGCCGCACGCATCACGTTCTGGATCTCGGCGGTCTTGGCCAGGGCATGCATGGTGTGGAATTCCTCCCACGCGCGGTCCAGTTCGGCCAGGCCGTGGATGCGGTCACCGGCGGCGAGGAGGGCCCGCCCGTAGGATTCGGCTCCGCAGGCCCGCAGCAGCGGGCGCGGGCTGCGGGCGAGAACCTGGGCGGAACGGCCGATGAGGTCCAGGTCGCCGCTGTTGCGGCCGCGCAGGTTCAACGCCATGCCCTCGAAACTGGCGACCCCCGGATTCCGGCTCGCCGCCACTTCCGCGACCGCTGTTGCCAGAGAAGTGAATTCGTGATCCATGGCGGTGTCGCCGATCTTGAAGAACAGGCCCGTCCAGCACGGCCACAGTGGCCAGTAGCCGTTGCACACCCCGGCCCCGTCCAGGACGGGCCGCCAGGTGGCCATGGCGTTCTCGAAGTCACCGCGGGCGGCGGCGAGCCAGCCGCGCATGACCCCGACCACGGGCTTGCGGGTGTGGTCGCCGCCTCGAACGATCTCGTCGGTGGTCCGGATGTGCTGGTCCGCGCGCTCGATGTCGCCCTGCAACAACGCCACCGCGACGCTCACCATGGCGGCGTCGCAGGCCTGCTCGGTGTTGCCGAGCGTGCGGCCGAGCTCGATGAGCGCGCGGGCTGCGGCATCTGCTCGGTGGAGGCGTCCGAGATTGAAGTGCAGCCACATTTCGCTGCCACTCAGGGCCGGCAGGATGGCTTCGGTCGTGGAGTGGTCGGTGCGGGCCTGATCGAGCAGCGCCTGTGCATGGTCGTAACGGTCGAGGAACTGCAGCTCGATGATCTCCTCGGCCAGGTAGGAGACCCCGCCGAGAGCGCGGAGTTCGCGAAAGTGGCCCAGTGCCGTGAGGTGGCGGGCATCGTTCTTCGCGGCCTCACCGGCCGCCTGCAGGGCCAGGCCGAGCGCTTCGCGGTCGTCGACTGTTCGGGCGAGGTCGAGCGCGGCCTCGCTGACGCGGATGGCGGCGGGTCCGCGGGCGATGCGGGTGTTGGCCAGGGCAGCGGCAGCGCGCAGGCGGGCGGTGACGGTGGGCTCGAGGGTTCGGGTGCCGAGGACCCGCTCGGTGCGGGTGACGAGATCGCTGATGCGACCGCTCAGCCACAGTGCCTGGGCCACTTGGGTTTCCACTTCAGCGGCCAGGGTGTTGTCGTCCAGGCGAGCGAGAATCAGGTCGGCGACGGTGATGGCCTCGGTGGAACGCTGGGTGCGGCAGAGCACCGACAGGCACCGTTTGCTGAGGTCGAGCCATGCGGGCTGGTCGGGGCGAACGGTCCGGAAGGCGAGCGCCCCCAGTTCCCCGGCCTCCTCGGGGTGGGTAGCCACCAGGGATTCGGCGACCTGAACCATGGCCGTGGCGCCGGGCAGATCGCCGGGACCGATCGCTTCCCGCGCGTGCGCGGCGGCGATGAGTTCTTCGGAGGCGGCGAGGTAGTAGACGGCGCAGTTGCGATGCAGCCGTCGAGCGTGCGCGGCCGGAATACCGGCGCACACCGCCGCACGCACCAGGTCATGCCGGCAGTCCACGCGCTCGCCCTCGGCGCGCAGCAGTCCCGACTTCAAGGCGCCGGAAAGGGCTTGTGGGAGCCACTGTTCGGAGCTCGCGGTACCGAGCCTGCGAAGGTCGGGCACCGGAACCGCACGGCCTGCGATGGCGACGGTCTGCACGAGATCCCGCGCGGCGGCGCTGAGCTGTGCCAGCCTGGCGGCAATGGCCGCCGTGAATTCCACCGATACGGTATCGGAGTCGTCGCGGGCGGTGGCCCGAGCAACATTGTCGATGATCTGGACGGCCAGTGTGGGATTGCCGTCGATGGCATCGAGGTATCCGCGCAGCCGCTGGTCGGGCAGGTGACCCAGCCGATCCTGCGCGATCATCGCCAGGTCCGGTAGCGCCAGCGGGCACAGCCGAATCTGTTCGACAGCGGCGAGTCCGTGTCCGGGGAGATCGGCTTCCGCATTGTCATCCCGGGTTGTCAGCACCCAGACGACGGGCAGCCCGGCCAGGCGTGGAATCGCGGTGCACAGGAGGAACTGGCTGACCCGATCGGCGCGGTCCACATCGTCGACGGCGAGCAACAGCGGGGCGGTAGCGGCGCGGTCCTCGAGCGCCGAGGCGACGGCTTCGACCAGGAGGAGCGGTTCTGCCGAGTGCGCGACGATGCCCGCGTAGTCGGCGGTGGCCAGCAAGGGATCTCGTCCGGAACGTAACAGCCCCAGCACCGGCGCACCCGGCTGGACCTGCGCCACGATGTCACAGCGACCGGTCGCGACAAGCATGCCGGTGCGCTCGGCCTGTCGGCATATCTCCGACAGCAGCGCCGTCTTGCCGAGCCCGGCGGCACCGGTGATCCAGATGATCCCGCCGCTGCCGTGCCTGCTCGCGCCTCGCAGCACCGCCAGCGCACGCCGCATCGGTTCGCTCCGGCCTCGCAACGGCTCGGAATGCAACGGACACCGCCTTTCCCCGCAGCCACCCTGGAATACCCATTCTGCGCGGCCGCTCGAGCTCCGGCATCGCGAATTCGCCCAATCGGTGCCCGACGGGGCGGCTCGCCTCACCTGTTTGCGGTAGAGACGCCCCGACGCGCTCGCTCGATACTGGGGCGACGATCCGTGTGCGGGACCATGCAGGCCGTCGTATGGCTTCACGCGCGGCAGGACCGAGGAGGAGGCATGCACGACGCGCATGGCGCGCTCGCGTCGCAGCCTCCCGGGGCGGGACCGCAGCTGGGCTGGCAGCGCAGTGGCCGCGGCGCGCATTCGACAGTGTTCCTCCACGGCTGGCCGCAGACGTCCCACGCGTGGCGCCGGGTGCTTCCACTGCTGGACGAACTCTGTTCCGCGGTGGCCCTGGACCTGCCCGGAGTGGGCCGATCCGCGCCCCAGCCGCACGCGTTCGACAAGGTCACGATGGCGGCGAATGTGCATGCCGCACTGGAGGATCTGGGCCTGGGCCGGGTGTTCCTGGTCGGGCACGACATGGGTGCGCTCGTGGGCTATGCCTTCGCTCGCCGGTATCCCGCCGCCGTCCGGGGACTGGTCAGCGTCGATACGGCGCTGCCCGGCATCGCCGGATGGGAGGACGTCACCCGCTCGCCGGCCTACTGGCATCTCGGCTTCCACAGCGACACCTCCTGCGGCCGTTTCACCGCCCAGCACCTGGTCCAGGGCAACGAGCGTGAGTACTTCCGCCGATTCATCGACCGCTTCGCCGCGCACCCGGAGGCGATCGGCGACACCGACATCGCCACCTACGCGTCGGGCTATCAGGGTGCGGATCGTCTTACCGCGGGATTCAAGATGTTTCGTGCGCTACCACTCGACATCGCCGACAATCAGCACGCCACCGAGTCGCTCGAGGTGCCGATCCTGCTCGCGTTCAGCGAGTTCTCCCACGCCACCGTCACCGACACCGTCGCGCAAGGGCTCCATGACGTCGGAGTCGCGGACGTCCGCACCGCCATGATCCCCGATGCCGGTCATTGGCCGGCCGAGGAACAACCGGTGTCCCTGGCCCGAGCCATTACCGAGTTCGTCGAATCGATCGACTCCATCGATGAAAAACGGTGAGCATCAACGAAAGAGAGTGCCGCGCTACCCGGACGGCAGCGCGGCATCCGATCCGACAGCTGAACCTCCGGTGGCGGGGTCGCTCAGTTCTGGAATTGGGAATAGGCGGCGGCGAACAACGTGTAGGGGTTCCCGTAACCCGGGAAGAGACCGGTCATCTCGTCGATGACCTCCGGCGCGGACGACAATTTGGCGACAGCCCGGTCGAATGCCTCGATGTAGGAACGGGATTGCGTGATTTGCCGTTCGGCGTCGTCGTCGGGCGCGCCGGGATCCTTGTGCCCGGCGATGATCGTGGCGGGGTGCAGGTCGGCGATCTTGTCGATGGTCGCCAGCCACGTCCGGCGGCTGTCGGGCGTCGAATTCCACAGCCACATATGGATGTTGTTGTACACGGCGTCGCCGGAGCAGACGGTGTCCAACTCGGGGATATGGACCACGGTGTTGAGGACGCCGTCGGCGCCCCCGACTTCGACCAAGCGCACCGGATGGTCGTCCACGGTCAGGGTTTCCGATTCCACCGGCTGCGGGAGTGCCGGGGTGCGGTCGAACCGGTCACCGAACCACGCGATCCAGTTCTGCTGCACCTCGGGTCCGAGGTTGTAGCGCGCTTCCTCGATGACGGTGGTGTTCAGGGCCAGCAGCCGGGCCTGCGGGAAAGCCTCGAGGACCGGGCCCGCGCCGAAGAAGTGATCGCCGTGACCGTGGGTGATGACGATGCTGGTCAGGTTCTTGCCGGTGTCGCCGATCCAGGCGGCGAGGCGGCGGCCTTCGTCGACCGTCATGAGCGCGTCGACCAGGATGGCGTCGCGCGCACCGGAGATCAGGGTGGCGGTGGACGCGGGCCAGGTGGCGGCGGTGTCCGGATCCCATCCCGGTCCACCGTTGATCGGCAGGTATCCGGTATTGAAGACGTCGATCGTGAGAGACATGGCAATTGCTTTCGCTCGCAAGGGGCAATCGGTGGTCTGGACGACCCGGAAGCCGGATCACGGCTCGAGTATCCGGAGTCGAATCCGAACGCTCCATCACCCGAATATGTGACCCCGCCGTGAGGCGCTGATGCTGGTTCGAGAGGCGGCAGATCGAACGCAGGCTACGATTGGCCAAGCAATTGCTTGGTCGAGGGAGAAGTAGTGAGCGATGACTTCCGGGGACGTGACGGCGCTGCACTGGTCGCGGGCGGCACCGGCGGCATAGGTGCCGCGGTGGTCCGCCTGCTGGCGCACCGGGGCAGCGATATCGGACTCACCTATCGCGCGAATCGAGACGCGGCAGAGCTGCTGACGAAGGACGTCGAGCGGGTCGGACGCTCATGCCGGGCCTGGGCACTGGATCTCACCGATCCGAGTGCCGTCGCGGATGTCGTCGCGCAGTTCGAACAGCGATTCGGCGGTCTGCACACTGTGGTCTAC
Source organism: Nocardia sp. NPDC004123 (assembly GCF_053603795.1). NCBI lineage: Bacteria > Bacillati > Actinomycetota > Actinomycetes > Mycobacteriales > Nocardiaceae > Nocardia > Nocardia sp. NPDC004123. The sequence goes on along the minus strand of NZ_JBSGGG010000035.1, from coordinate 85,291 downwards.
GCCGCCGGACCCCATGTCCCGATGGTTCATCTGAGCAGCGTGTCGCCCGAGCAGTACCGGGAGCAGCTGAATGCCGACGCCGCAGCGTTCTTCAACCTGATGCACGCCACCCTGCCGCTGCTGCGCCGGTCGCAGGGCTCCGTCGTCGCGGTGACCACGGCCGCAACCCGACGCTATCCGGTCCGGGATGGCCTTTCCGCCGGCACCAAGGGTGCCGTGGAAGCCGTCGCCCGCGGCCTGGCGGCCGAAGAGGGTCGCTACGGCATCCGCGTCAACTGTGTCGGTCCGGGCATGCTGACCGACGGCATGGCCGAGCGCCTGATCAATTCCGGAGACCTCGATCGAACCGCGCTCGAGGTCGCCCGGCGCAATATCCCGCTGCGCCGCTTCGGGAATGCGGACGACATCGCGGAAGCCGTCGCATTCCTCGCATCGGACCGAGCGGACTTCATCTCCGGCCAAACACTGGATGTCGACGGCGGCTACACGGTCTGAGGGACTTCACCGACCGACCGCTGGTTCGCTGACTGTGACGACTGTCGGCCCGATTGCAGTCGACCCGGCTGAGCGTTCATTCACCCGTTGGGATGCCGACCATCCGTTGGGATGCCGAGGCGGGCGAGTTCGGTCCGGACGGTGGCGATGACGTCGGGGAGTGCGGCGGCGACCGGGGTGGACAGGCCGACGCCGAGGTCGAGGCGGTGAGCTTCGACGGCGATGACTACGAGTTCGGCGGGGACGCGGCCGAGAGCGCGGCCCAGGGGGAGGGCGTCGGGGATGCCCATGGCGTGGGAGCTGGTGGCGTGGGTGAGGCCGCGCAGGGCATCGACGGTGGTGCGCCAGACCCGGCCGGGGGTGGAAGGTTCACAGAGGACGGCATCGACCACGATCGCCAGCTCCGCGTCGGCCCAGAGATCCAGCAGACCCGTCGGCTCGCCGTCGCTCAGTGCCACGAGAACGCCGGGCAGGTCCAGCCTTTCGAGTTCCGTGGCCACGGCGGGGCCGACGCCGTCGTCGTGCCGGTACTCGTTTCCGACTCCGATGACGACGGCTCGCGGACCGCTCATCGGCGCACCACATCGAGCTCGAGGAAGTGGGCCGAGCAGGAGATGCACGGATCGTAGTTGCGGATGGTGCGTTCGCACAGGGTGGTCAGCGCCGCATCGTCCAGGTCGAGGTGCTCGGACACCACGTGGCGAAGATCGTCCTCGATGGCAGCCTGGTTCTGGGAGGTCGGCGGAATGATGGTGGCCGCCCGGATGGAACCCGCGTCGTCGATTTCGTAACGGTGATAGAGCAATCCGCGCGGGGCCTCGCTGATGCCGTGGCCGACGCCCGGCCGTGTCGCGCAGGGCGCCGCGGGGTGCGCGGGCGGCTCGTAGTCGGCGATGAGACGTAGCGCTTCATCGATGGCGTACACCACCTCGACGGCGCGAACCACGATGCTGCGGAACGGATTACGGCACTCCGGGCCGAGCCCGGCCGCAGCGGCGACCTCGCGGGCAACTGGGGAGAGACGCCGGGAGTTGAGGCTGTATCGAGCCAGGGGACCGGTCAGATAGCTTCGCCCGTCCAATCGCGCGTGGAGCGCGGTGGAATGCGGAACCTGTTCCTCGACCACGTGCTCGCCGAATTCACTTGCGGGGAAGTCGAGTCCGGTGCTGGTCGACACGGTGCCGTCCTCGATGGCGTAACGGTCCGACGCGGTGGCCGCGAGTAGATCGTGGTCGAGCTCCAGATCCGGGAAGTCGAATTGCGCCACCCGGCCGGCGGTTTCGATCGCGTAGTCCTGGGCCCGGCGCAGCTGGTCGGCGACCGGTGCCAGATCGGCGCGGCCGGGCACCGAGTAGAAACCGCCGACCCGGACATTGATCGGGTGGATGGCACGGCCACCGAGCAGTTCGAGCAGCGTATTGCCCGCCTTCTTGACGGCCAGCCCGTGCTCGACGAGTTCGCGATGGTCGGCGGCCAGGGCGATGGCGTCCGGGTAGCCGAGGAAGTCCGGCAGGTGCAGCAGGTGAATGTGCAGGGTATGACTCGAGATCCACTCGCCGCAGTAGAGCAGCCGGCGCAGCGCGGTCAGCGGCGGATCCAGTGTGACGCCGCATACCTGTTCGAGCGCGTTGCAGGCGCTGGTCTGATACGCCACCGGGCAGATGCCGCAGATCCGGGCGGTGATATCGGGTGGCTCGGTGTACGCCCGGCCGCGCAGGAAGGCCTCGAAGAAGCGGGGCGGTTCGTAGATATTGAGTTCTGCCCGCTCCACCCGGCCGTCCTCGACGACAACCCGCAGCGCGCCCTCGCCCTCCACTCGCGCCAGCGAGCTGACCCGCAATTGCCTACTGCGATGGCTCATCCCGGTTCCTCTCGGCGAAGGCCGGTGCGGCGACCGCGACCGTGCTGAACACTCGGTCGATATCGGCGGTGTCCATGCCGTTGATCCGCAGGATCGGCAGCAGCGCACCGATATTGGGCCGTTCCATCGGGCCGAAGCAGCCGTAGCAGCCGCGATGATAGGACGGGCACAGGGCGCCGCATCCCGCCTGGGTGACCGGGCCGAGACAGGGAATGCCGTCGGCGACCATCACACAGGTATTGCCGCGGCGCTTGCATTCGGAGCAGACGCTGGTGTTCGGCAGGTCGGGTTTGCGTCCGGCCAGCAGCGCGCACAGGGTATCCAGCAGTTGGCGGCGGTCGATCGGGCAGCCGCGCAGCTCGTAGTCCACCGGCACATGCGCTGCGATCGGCGTCGCGGTGTCCAGCGTCGAAATGTATTGCGGGCTGGCGTATACCACCGACGCGAATTCGGTGATGTCGGCGAAGTTGCGCAGCGCCTGGATGCCGCCGTGACTGGCGCAGGCGCCGATCGTCACGAGAATCCGTGACTGCGCGCGGATCTCGAGGATGCGGCGCTGCTCGTCGGGCGTGCTGACCGAACCCTCGACCAGCGACACGTCATAGGGCCCGGGCTCGACCGCGCTGCTCGCCTCGATGAAATGAGCGATGCGGACCCGGCCTGCCAGCGCGAGCAGTTCGTCCTCGCAATCCAGCAGGGTGAGCTGGCAGCCGTCGCAGGAGGTGAACTTCCAGACCGCGAGAGTGGGTGTCGTCATCAGAGCTCCCGTACCGAAAGCAGGGGTTCGGCCACCGCGTAGTCCACGACCGGGCCGTCGCGGCACAGCAGCAGCGGACCGAGCTGGCAATGGCCACAGCGGGCGACACCGCATTGCATATTGCGTTCCAGGGTGACCCGGATATCGGTGGGCGGGACGCCCTTGCGCAGCAGGGCGTTCGCGCAGAACCGCATCATTGGTTCGGGACCGCAGAGGAATGCCGTGGTGTTGCCCGGATCGACGACCAGTTTCGCGAGCGGTTCGGTGACGAAGCCGATCGGTCCCGTCCAGCCGGGACCCGGATGGTCGACGGTCTGATGCAGTTCGAGCAGGCCGTCGCGGGCCCAGACCTGCTGGTCGTCCCGGAAGAGGATGTCATCGGGTGTGCGAGCACCGGTGATCAGGACGATCCTCCGATATTCGGTGCGCCGCGCGAGCGCCTCCAGCACGACCGGGCGCAGCGGCGCCAGTCCGACTCCGCCGCCGACGATCACCAGATCGCGCCCGGCGGCGGAGTCGAGATCCCAACCGGTGCCGAACGGTCCGCGCACTCCGATCGTCGCGCCGACCGGAGCGTCGTGCAGGGCCGCGCTCACCGCCCCCACCGCGCGGATGGTGTGCTCCAGGAAATCGACTGCGACACAGGGATTTCCACTGACCGAGATGGCGACCTCGCCCACGCCGAAGCGGTAGAGCATCATGAACTGCCCGGCCCGGAACCGTTGCGCGGCAGCGTCGATCGGGGCGAGCACCAGGGTCGCGGTATCGCTGGTCTGCAGGATGCGGCGTGCCACCCGATACGGGAGCATGGTGTCCGCGGACGCGCCGGCGCGGGCCTCGGCGATCATCGGCCGTCACCTGACGTGCCCAGCCGTATCGGTGTGGCGGTACAGGTTTCGGTGGGATTGCGGTAGAGATCCAGCAACCGGGCGCGGGTGGCCTGCAATCGTTCCAGGAGCGCCTCGAACAGCAGCAGCGTCAGTGCGTGGCCGAAACTCGGGTCGGCGTCGGCGAATTCGGTCAGCCGAGTCGAATCGAATTCGATCGCTCGCACGGGTTCGGCGGTGATCGCACCGAAATGCCATCGGTACGGCGGAACCAGCCACGACCAGCCGAGCAGATCGCCCGGACCGAGGGTCTGCACCACGACATCGCCACGCCCCGGCACCCCTGCGTCCAGCACCACCCGTCCCTCGCGAATGAGCCAGCAGCGGTCGGCCCGTTGGCCTTCCACGATCAGGCGCTGCCCGGCCGGATAGTGCACCGCATGCCCGGCCTGGGCCAGCGTTTCCAGCTTCGCGCGGTCGAGTGCTGCCAGCGAGGCGAATGCGGACAGTTCCTCAGCGGTGACCATCGTCGGCCTCCTCGCGCAGTTCGACGAGCCGGCCCATCTCAGCGGTCAGATCGATACCGGCCGGGCACCATGCGATGCAGCGTCCGCAGCCCACACAGCCCGAGCTGCCGAACTGGTCGTACCACGTGCCGAGTTTATGGCTGAGCCACTGCCGATACCGGCTCTCGCCCGACTGCCGCACGCTGCCGCCGTGCACATGGGAGAAATCCAATTCGAAGCACGACGCCCAACGCTCCCAGCGTTCGGCATGGTCGCCGGTGAGATCGGTGACGTCCTCGGTAGTGGTGCAGAAGCAGGTGGGGCACACCATGGTGCAGTTGCCACAGGTCAGGCAGCGGCTCGCCACGTCCTCCCACTGCGGTGATTCGCGGGATTCGCGAATCACCGCGCGCAGGTCCGCATCCGGCATGCTGCGGCCCATGCGACCCGCTGCGGCCGCCACCTCGGCGCGGGCGTCCGTGATCTCGGCCTGGCTCGCCGGGTGCGAGCGGAGCTCGGCGAGTATGCGCTCGCCCGCCGCACTGCCCACTTCGACCAGGAACCGATGCCCGCTGTCGTCGATGCGTTCGGTGAGCGCGAGATCGTATCCGGCCGAGACGCCCGGCCCGGTGCCCATCGACGCGCAGAAACACACCCCGCCCGGCTCGGTGCAATTCACGCCGACGATGAACAGACCGGCGCAGCGGGCCGCGAAAGCCGAGTCCGGGTACGCATCTCCACCGAGCACCCGCTCCAGAATGCGGATGGCGGCCATATCGCAGCCGCGCACACCGAGGAATGCGGCGGGGCGATCCGGTTGCGGTGGCTGCGACGACGGCTCGGTCGCCGGTGTCGGCGTCGGACCGTCTCCGGCCGCTACGAGATTCAGGTCGGCGTCGAGTCGTGCGATCAGGCGGTGCGGTGGATGCAGGAACTGCTTCCACGATCCCGGCCCGGCCGAATGCGCGAAGACCGCTTGGTCGGCGCGGCGATACACGCGATACCGGCCCGGCTCGGTGTGCACGCCCCACCCGGCGGGCAGTGCGGCCGGTGTGTCGAGTTCGTCGAGGATGATCGCGTTGTCGCGCATCGTCGGGCCGATGACCCGATATCCGTTCTCCTGTAACACCACGACGAGCCGGTCCAGCCCGTCGCGGTCGATCGTCACGGTGTCGCCGATGGTCACGGAAGCCTCCGTTCTCGCACGTCGCTCGATTCCAGTCTGGCTGGCGCGGCGCGGCGCGAACAGCGTCGAAGGTCCTCGGCACGGGGTCGGAGTGCCCAGGTCGGAACGGCGGTGGCGAGATCGGTCAGCCCCGGCTGTCCGCATCGGAGGGGGAGGCGGGTACGTGCTGCATCGACGAGTACCGTGCCGCGGCGATCTCCTCCTGGGCGCGCAGTTCCGCGCTGGTCCGCACGTACGCGTCGGGGCCTGGAAAGGTCAAGGCCCGATGCCCGGTGTCGGTCCAGTGCACGAGATACGGCGGTGCGCCGTCCGTGCCGTGCACCTCTTCGATGAGACCGCGACGGACCACGCCCCCGACCGCGCGTCCTTCGACGATCAGCCAGTCGCCTGGTTGTGCTCGCATCGAACGACCTCCTTACCCGTCGGCCGGAAACTGGTGTTGTCTCGAATCTCTATCGTGGTAAGGCCATGCGATCCCCGGGTAGGGCCGGAAGTCCCCGCGCAGGACCTGGCCGCCCGCACGATGAACCACGCGACCAGGAATCGGCCGGTAGCGCACCCGTGCTCATCCGAACCTATACCCGGCCTCCGGGCCGCTCACGCCGCCCCCTCCGGCTCGGCTGTCGTAGTGGGCAACCGGGTGACGAACCAGTCCCGCGCGAGCTCGGCTGCCTTACGCAGGGTGCCGGGTTCCTCGAACAGATGGGTCGCGCCGGGCACCTCGGCCAGCACGGTCTCACATGACATTGCCATGGCCGCCTGGCGATTCAGATCCATGACCAGGTAGTCGCGACCACCCACGATCAGCAGAGTCGGCGCCCGTACAGCCGACAGTGCGCGGCCGGTCAGATCGGGTCGCCCGCCGCGACACACCACTGCCCGCACGTGCACGCGGGGGTCGGCTGCGGCGCGCAGGGCGGCGGCGGCACCGGTACTCGCCCCGAAATACCCGATCGGCAGCCCCTCCGCGTGTTCCCGTCCGCTCAGCCACTCGGTGACTGCCACCAGTCGCGGGGCCAGCAGGTCGATGTCGAACACGTTGGCGCGGTTGATTTCCTCGGCCGTGGTGAGCAGGTCGAACAGCAGCGTGCCGAGTCGGGCCTGCTGCAGTACCTCGGCGACGTAGCGGTTGCGCGGGCTGTGGCGGCTGCTGCCGCTGCCGTGCGCGAACACCACGACACCGATCGGATGCTCGGGAATGGTGAGATGTCCGGACAGCATGGCTTTCCCCGCCCGCACACACACCTCGCGGTCGCGCAGCGGCGGATCCGCGACCGGTCCCGGTTGCGGCCGCGGATCGGGGGCAGCGCCGCGAGCCGGCAGACGGCCCGCCTCGCGATCCTCGAAGACCATCGAAACCTCCTTCAAGCAGGCACTTCCAGCGTCACAGCCTCCGGCGGTCACCGGCAGATCCGGTTGTCGCCGGTCGGGAGAGTCGTTGGTCCCACAACGACCTCCGAGACATTGGATTGCTGATAGCGGGGGTGCGGTACCGGAGCAGCCGACGAGCCGACTACGCCGACCAGTTCACCGGCCTGATCCTGCGATGAAACGCCGCCGGGTCACTGTGGGTCGCGGCTGACGTCAGCAGCGCGAACCGATGGACCTACACCCGGGCAGGAGGCGGGGCAGCGCCGCCGCAACGATGACCGAAGGCATGGCGTCAGCCCTCGGTATCGGTGACTTTCGGCCGTCACCAACGGCCACCCATCGCGACATGCTGAACAGTACGAAGCTGCGAATCCCGAGGAAGGAATGGCGATGTCGAGCACGCATCCCGATACCGACACCATCCGCGCGGCACTGGCCCTGGCCGTGCGCGCCCCGTCGGTGCACAACACGCAACCCTGGCAGTGGCGTATCGGGGAGAGCACCCTGCATCTGTATGCCGATGACACTCGCTGGCTGAAGCACACCGACCCCGACCGCCGCGAACTGGTGCTCAGCTGCGGCGCGGTACTGCATCACCTGCGAGTGGCGATCGGCGCGGTCGGATGGGAGACGATGGTGCATCGATTCCCGAATACCGCGGATCCGGGACATCTGGCCGCGATCGAATTTCGCTCCGGGGCCACTGATCCCACGACGGTGCAACTGGCGCAGGCCATCGCTCGACGCCGCAGCGACCGGCGGCATTTCACCTCCTGGGAGGTGCCCGCCGTGAACGCGGACAAGGTCATCGCCGCCGCCCGTGTCGTGGGGGTGGAAATTCGCGACGTCGACGCCCTGGAGGCGCGTGGGACACTGGCGCAGGCCTTCGAACAAGCGTCGGCGAGCCACGCCCAAGACCCGGACTACATCGCGGAATTGCATGCCTGGAGCGGCCACCATGCCGCACCATCAGGCGTCCCCGCCCGCAACGCCGTTGTCCCCACGGACCCGGCCGTCCGTCCGTTCTCCGACCCTCGGCTCCCCGAAGCCGTAGTCCGCGACACCGACGAATTCTCGCGAATGCTGTTGCTCAGCACCGGGTCCGACGATCCCCTGGCGTGGCTGCGCGCCGGTGAATCCACCAGCGCCGCCCTGCTGACCGCGACCGTCCGCGGCCTGGCCACCTGCGCTCTCACCGAACCTCTGGAACTGCCGGCCATCCGAGAACAAATCCGCACGAACATCCTCGGCGGCTTCGGCCACCCGCAAGTGATCATCCGGATGGGCTGGGCGGCAACCAGCGCCGACCCGGTCCCGCCCAGCCCCCGCCTCGCGCTGGACGATGTGGTGCACCCGCTGCAACCGGCCGACTCGGCCGACCGATCGCACTGACCACGCCGGGATGGCTGCCATCAGCTGCATTACCGCGAAGGTGTGCCGCAGGTCGTGCAACCCGCACGCCGCGGCGACGTGGCAGCACGCCGACTTCGACTGTGGCCGTTTCTCATTCACCGAGCAATGCCGGGCACGATGCCAGCCGTCGTCGACTTGCTCTCCTGCAACCCGCCCACAGATTCGGCCGCCAGCGCCCGGTGCACCGTGACCGACGCGTAGTCCGGACGATGCTCGGCACAGGCGACTGCCGGCCGGGCCCGCATAGCGCCGCGGCGCATGTTACCTGCGGGTGAACTCCTGCTCACAAGACTTCAGTCCGGTGTGTGAGGTCGCCTAGGCTCGGCAGGGCGCTCGACCTCCCAGATGGAGGTGACGAGGGGAGCGTGCTACCTCGGCTGCCGTTCACGGCAGTGCTCGATTGCACGAAGGATCCGCCATCATGACTGTTGATGTACCCGTGCTTGGTGAGGTCCGATCCCGTGACGAACTCCCGGATGAATTCTTCGCCCTGTTCCTCGACCCGACCCGCACCTACAGTTGCGCGCTGTGGACTCGCCCGGACGACACCCTGGAACGAGCCCAGTCGGCGAAGATCGACCTCGCGTTGGCCAAGTGCGATCTGCAGGCGGGGATGACCTTGTTGGATGTCGGCTGCGGCTGGGGCTCGACCATGTTGCGCGCCATGGACACCTACGGGGTGAACGCGATCGGGTTGACCGGCAACCGCCACCAGTACCGGTATGTGCGGGACCGGCTCGTCGACCGGCTGATCCGCGGCCGCCCCTACGGCGGGGTCCGGCGCCAGGATTGGGAGGAATTCGACCGCCGCGTGGACCGCATCGTGTGTATCGGGACGCTGGAACACCTCCACCCGCAGCGCTACGCCGATTTCTTCGATTTCGCCTACCGGATCCTGCCCGAAAACGGGGTGCTGTTGGTGCAGACCGTCGTCGCACCGGGCCGCGACCCCTCCGATGCCCACCAGACGCGTTTCGCGAGTACCGATTCCGTGTTCGCGCCCGGGACCATCCTGCCCTTCGACCGAGTTCCGCCACCGACCGGCCGCAACCCCAGGGGGGTCACCGAGTACGCGGAAGATGCCGGATTCACCATCACCGGAATCGGGAAACTGGGACCGCACTACACCACCACACTGCAGAACTGGGTCACCGCGCTACACGAGCACCGCGACCGGGCGATCGAACTCGCCGGGCGTGACACCTACAACGCCTACATCAGCCATATGACCGGGTTCGCCGACTACTTCCGTCACGGCCACCTCGACGTCATGCAGTTCACCTGCATCAAGAACGGGTTGTGAGGGCGAGTAGCGGCCCGCCGTGCCGCCGAGGACAGGTTCCTCGAAACCGAACCCGGGCAACATGTTCGCCTCTGCAGCCCCGACAATCAAACCCGCACAGTGACCGATTGAATCGAAGGACCCGATCGATACCGGCCTCCGGAATCCTGTGTCCGTGTGGCCGTCAGGGATGAATCGGAATGATGTGCGGTGCGTGCAGATTCAGACCCTGCGCGATGGAATCCGAAAAGGTGCTGATGGCGGTCCAATCCCGCAGGTCGCCGTAGCGGCCGCCGCCGAGTAGGCGGTAGAGGACGCGTGCGCCGAGGGACACGCCGACGCGCTCGTAGTGCCCCGCGAAGGCCTGGTATCCGCGCGGATTGATCGAGTCGCGCACGGCGGCAATGCGTTTCGGCACCATGCGGCCGATCCGATGTCCGATCGGTCCGCGCAGCGCCGGTCCGATGCCGACACTGAAGAGCCAGACCGGCCGAGCGCTGAGTTCGTTGCGATGGGATGCCACGTACTCCGCGACGGTGGGCAGCAGGGCCATGTCGTGCACCGCGCTGCCGATGACCACGGCGTCGAAACGCGACAGGTCCGGTGCGTGCTCGGCGTCGGCGACCTCGACGGTCGCACCCCGGGCGGCGAGATCGTTGCCGATGTACTCGGCGATCTCCCGGGTCGACCCCTGAGCCGAAGCGTAAACGATGCTGACTGCAGGTTTGCGATTCTCCATGTGCCGAGCGTGCGCCTCCCGTGACGGTCCAGAAGAGAGGACTCGTGCCCGGCCGGAGGGGACGATGGTCACCGGCCCGGCGGCCGGACACGGAAGTCCCGCTTCTGCTGGACCTTGCAAGCCCTCATCGGGCGGTCGAAGCAGACTTTTATTCCTGCCGGTGCGGGACAGGGCACAAGGTCCCATGGCCGATGCCGGGGTCGCAGCCGAGAATGGGGGAGCCATTCCATCGCTGGTCGGAGGTAGGGACCATGGGTGTCATCGAGGCGCATACAGTCACCAAACGCTACCAATCCACGCTCGCACTCGATCGTCTCGAACTCGATATCGAGGCGGGGGAGATCTACGGCTTCCTCGGCCCCAACGGCGCGGGCAAGACGACGACGATCCGGCTGCTGCTGGGCCTGCATCGTCCGACCTCGGGTACGGTGCGCATTGCGGGCCGGGACGCGTGGGCCGATCCGGTCGCCGCGCACCGGCATTGTGCGTACGTCGCCTCGGAGGCGTTGCTGTGGCCGTCGCTGACCGGCGCGGAAACCTTCGAATACCTGGAGAATCTGCGCGGCGGCTGCGATCGCGCATACCGCGACCGGCTGATCGAGCGCTTCGATTTCGATCCTGACAAGAAGATTCGCGCGCTGTCGAAGGGCAACCGGCAGAAGGTGCAGCTGGTGGCGGCGTTCGCGACCCGCGCCGAGATTCTCGTTCTCGACGAACCCACCTCCGGGTTGGATCCCTTGATGGAGGCCGCCTTTCGCGAGACCGTCGGTGAAGCCCGCGACCGCGGGCAGACGGTATTCCTGTCCTCGCACGTGCTCAGCGAGGTGGAGGCCCTGTGCGATCGGATCGGCATCCTGCGGGCGGGCCGGCTCATCGATGAGGGCACCCTGGCGCAGCTGCGGCACCTGTCGGCGCGGACGGTGGAGGTGAGCTTCGCGCGGGACGGCGTCGATATCGCTCCGCTGCGCGCGGTCGCGGGGGTCGAGGTGGTCGATGCGATGGATCACCATGTGGCACTGGAGGTCCGCGGTGAGATGGGACCGCTGCTGGCAGCACTCACCGGGTTGCCGGTGACGACGATCGACAGCCGGGAACCGAGCTTGGAGGAGATCTTCCTGGTCCATTATCACGAGGGCGCGGGCGGCCCTACCCGGACCGGCCGGGCCGGGAGCGCAGCGGAGGCACGTCGATGAACCTCGAGGCGGTGCACGGCTTCGTCGTCATGGTGCGAGCACGATTGCGCGCCAACCGGATATCGCTGGCGGTGATGACGGTTTTGATGGCGGTGTTCTGCACGGCCGCGCTGCAAACCTATGTGGTGGCGTTTCCGAATCAGGCGACCCGGGCCACGATGCTCGCACCGCTGACGAACAATGGTGCGCTGCGCGCGCTGTACGGCTACCCCTACGACATCGCCTCGCCCGCCGGCTGGGTGGCGTGGCGCAGCATGACCAGCGTCGGGATCATCATGGCCATGTGGGCGGTGATCATCACGACCGGCGCGTTGCGCGGAGAGGAAGACGCGGGCCGAGGCGATCTCGTGCTCAGCGGCGGACAGTCCCGGCGGCGCTGGTTCGCGGCGGCGCTCACGGCCACGGCCCTCGAGACTCTCGTGATCATGGCGGTGACCGTGTCCGCGCTCGCCGCGGTCGGGGTGCCGCAGCATCTGCTCAGTGCCGCCAACACGTGCGAGCTCGGGCTGCAGCTCGCATTGCCCGCGCTGCTGTTCGCCGCGGTCGGCGCGTTGACCGCGCAACTGGCCGCCACTGTGCGTGGAGCGCGGTTGCTCGCGGCGGGAATTCTGGTCGCGGCCTTGATTATCCGCATGCCCGCCGACGTCGGTGCGGGCATTCCGTGGCTGCGATGGCTCACGCCCCTGGGCTGGTTCGAGGAACTGCGCCCACCGGCCGCGCCGCCGCTGCTCACGCTGGCGGCCATCGCCGCCGGAACGGCTGTACCAGTAGCGATTTCCGTGTATCTGCTGCGGATCCGAGATATCGGCCGAGGCGTGCTCGGGGCCCGAGACAGCCGACCGCCACGGCGACTCCTGCTCGGCTCGGCGTGGCAAGCCGCCCTGCGCGATGAGATTCCGCAGCTGAGTTTCTGGTTCGCCGGGACCATCGCCTACACCCTGCTGATGGGCGGCCTGGTCAAGACCATTCTCGACTTCATGCAGCGCACCCCGATCTTCACACAGCTCTTCGGTCGCCAGATCGCCGTCGACGGCTTTGTCGCCACGCTCTTTTCGCTGGTCCAGTTGCTGGCCGCGCTCTTGGCGGTGACAGTGGTCGTGTCGGCCCGCAGCGAGGAATCGTCAGGCCGGCTGGAAGTCGTGCTGGCCATGCCGCACTCCCGGCTCCGATGGCTGTCCGGCCGCGCCGTGCTGGCGGTGTCCTTGGCGGCCGGCTTGACTCTGGTCGCATCGGTGGGCATGTGGACCGGCGCTGCGCTCACCGGCGAACGCCTTCGATTCGGTTCGCTCCTGGCGGCGTCGGCGAACAGCCTCCCGCTCATCGTGACCACCGTGGGCGCCGCGACCGCGGTGCTGGCGTTTGCACCCCGAGCCGTCTCCTTCGTGCACGCCCTGGTCGCCACTGCTTTCCTCTGGGACTCCGTGGGCACCGCACTCGAAGCCCCGGCCTGGTCGCTGGAAGTCTCGCCATTCCACGCCCTCGCCCGCATGCCCCTGCAGCACTTCGCCGTCTCGCCCGCCCTCCTGCTCACCGCGCTCGGCGTGGGGCTGTTCGCGCTGGCGCTGCTCATCTTCCGCCGCCGCGATCTCGCGCTCGCCTGACGACCCGGCCGGCGACGGAGGTCCTCACCGCGATGGACTTTGCGCGCAGCGCAGCACCTGGCCGGAGCAGGTAGACGGTGATGTCCTTCGCGCCGGCCTGCCAGGCGCGCTGGGAAGACCTGGCGTACGTCGTCGGGGGTTGCGGATTCGGGGAGATTGACCGTCTTCGAGACGGCGGCGTCGGTGTGGCATTGGACGGCGGCCTGCATCCGGATGTGCCAGATCGGCTCGATTTCAGGTGCGGAGATCGCTCATAGCGTGACGATCCGGGGGAAAGTCGTTGCCGTATCGCGGGATACGATCTCGGTTACGGGCGGGTCCGGGACCACCAGCACCGGGCAGGGCGCGTGGCGGACGAGATCCTGGGTGATGCTGCCCAGACGCGCCGTATGCGCGGACTCGGGATCATGCCCGATCACGACCAATTGCGCAGTGGCGCCGAGGCGCTCGACCGCCGTGGCTGCATCGCCGACCACCGTGACGGGCCGCACCTCCACATCGGGGAAGTCGCGTCGATACTGCCGCAGCTGGGCGTCGGGGACGACCGAGGTCGCTATGTGGTGATCGGGCGGAAGCCCCGACCACATCGCGTCATCGGGTGGCGAGGCCCACTGCCTGCCCTGCCACACCCGCACCACAGTGACATCCGTGCCACGGTCCCGTGCCGCACGGAACCCGGCGACCAGGGCCGCACGGGCGGTGTACCAGGTGCCGACCACGACCAGGATCGAACCGTGCTCGGCTGCGGGCCGTCCGACCAGCGCGACCGGGCAGCAGGCATCCCTGGTCACCGCCAGCGCGGTGGATCCCAGCACCATGTGAGAGAGAAACCCGACGTCCCGGGCGCCCAGCGCGATGAGCATCGCGGACCGAGAGAGCTCGACGAGCACATGATCGGCCTGTCCTCGCAGCACGGCGGTGCTGATCTCGAGCGGGTCCGCATCCTCACCAGCGGGATGCCGCGCGAGGATCGCGGAGCGCGCGTCCTCGAGTGCCGCGTGGGCCTCCCGGTGCCGCTGCCCGCCCGGCCGGAATGCGGGCTTGTCGATCGCCGGCACGACCGAGACCAATCGCAGTGGCGTATGCCGGGCGACGGCCTCGGCCGCGGCCCACTCGGCGGCGCGCACGGCCACCCGCGAGCCGTCGATGCCGGCGACGACCGGACCGGGTTCAGCGGTCACCGCGGCGGGGATGTTCGTCTCCATGAAGCCAGGGTTCGCCGCGTCGCTCCCGTCGGCTAGAGACCGCACACCCGCGATCGCGGGACCAAAGTCACCGGCGAAAGGACCACCGTCCCCGGCAGCGACGACTCGATGCCCTACAGAACCGGTGGTCCGGAGCGTGAAATCTAGTGTGTCAGAACAGTTTACCTCTCGAAGGAGGGATCATGAGCCTGCTGTCCGTACATCGTCAGCCCGGTTCGCTGCTGCCCGACCTCGCCGAGCTGTGGAACGCTATGGCGCCGCCCGCCGTCCCGATGCTCGGCACCCACCTGATGCGGGTCGAGGACACCATCGAGGAGGGGCGTTACCTGGTGCGCGCCGAAATTCCCGGTGTGGACCCGGCCAAGGACATCGAGGTGTCCGTGCATCAGGGGGAGCTGACCATCAAGGCCGAGCGGACCGAGAAACGCGAGGAGAAGGGACATTCGGAGTTCACCTACGGCTCGTTCGTCCGCACTGTCGTACTGCCGCCGGGGGCTCAGGAGGAAGGCATCGACGCGAGTTACGCCAAGGGCATCCTGACTGTCAGTGTTCCGCTCGGTGAGCCCGAATCGCCCATCAAGACAGTCGAAGTCAAGTCCGCGGAGTGACATCCCGGCCCCGCGAGCCGGCCGGGCCACATCCGAGAGAAGGCGGCCGATGCCGATCGTGACCCTGACCATGAATCCGGCGATCGACATCGCCGCCGGTGCGGACCATATCCGGCCGACCTCCAAGACCCGCTGCACGCCACCGCGATTCGATCCCGGTGGTGGCGGTATCAATGTCGCGCGCACCATCGCGGCTCTCGGCGAGCCGGTGACCGCGATCTTCCCGGCGGGCGGACCGTCGGGGCGGCAGCTCGAGGACCTGGTCCGTGACGCCGGAGTCCCGATGCGATCGATCCCGATCTCGGGCCATACCCGGGAGAACCTCGCGGTCACCGACAACGGAACCGGCGACCAGTTCCGATTCGTGTTTCCGGGACCCCGGGTGACCGCGCCGGAACTGCATCTCTGCCTGAGTGAAATCGAACGTGCGGTAGTCGGCTCCCGCTATGTGGTCGCAAGCGGCAGTCTGCCGCCGGGTGTCCCGGACGGCCTCTATCAGATGCTCGCCGACCTGCTGCGCGACCTGGGTGTCCGTTTGATCCTGGATACGTCGGGCGCAGCGCTGCGCGCGGTGAGACGCGGCGTCCACCTCCTGAAACCGAGTGTGCGTGAGCTCGCCGAGCTCACCGGTCACCTACTGCCCGACCGCAAGTCGCAACTCGCGGCCGCACGGGAGCTCATCCTGGCGGGAGTCTGCGAGATCGTGGTCGTGTCGCTGGGGGCGAGCGGCGCGCTGGCGGTGACGCGCCACGACGACCGGTGGTTCCCGTCGTTCGAGGTGACCGTCCGCAGCGGTATCGGGGCCGGCGACGCCATGGTGGGCGCCATGACGGTCGGCCTGTCACGCGGCTACCCCCTCGACGACGCGGTGCGGCTGGGCATCGCCGCCGCCACCGCCGCCCTGATCACGCCGGGCACCCGGCCCGGCCATCCCGCCCGCATCGCCGAGCTGTACCGGCAAGAACCTGAGACCCGGCCGAGCTGCTTCTCACCGGTCGGCTCGGGCAGCCCCGAAACGCCTGTTCCACAGAGGAGGACGTGATGACACACGAGGACTACGACGATCCGCACCAATTGGCCTCGGCCGGTGTCGTGGTCGGAGTGGACGGATCGCTCGGATCGGAGCTCGCCCTGCGCTGGGCCGCGAGCTATGCCGCCCGGCGCCGCCGGGAGCTGCAGATCGTGCACGCCCTCGATCTGGGCGGAGTCAGCAGTTCCGGAAGTCCCTCCGGGGTGGTGCCGCCGTCGGTGGTCGACGCGGTGCGGGCCCGCGGGCAGCAGCTCGTTCGCGAGGCCGAGGAGATGGCGCTGCGGATCGAACCCGGATTGCGGTCCGCGACACGGCTTTCGGTGACCAATGCGAGCAGACTGCTGGTGGAGCTGAGCACGGCCGCCTACGCGGTGGTGCTCGGAGCGACCGGAAACGCCGGGACGTTGATGCATCTGGGATCCACGCTGTTCGCCGTCACCTCCCATGCCCACAGTCCCGTGATCGTGGTGCGCCCGGATCCGGATGCGCACGACACCCTCCGCGAGTCCGGACCGGTCGTCGTCGGCGTCGACGGCAGCCCGGTCAGCGAGGCCGCCATCGCCACGGCCTTCGCCGAAGCCGCCGAACGCCACACCGACCTGGTCGCCGTACATGTCTGGAGCGATTGGAATTTCGGCGAATACCTCGGCGACCGAGGCACCGCTGACCTCGGCGAGGTGGACGGGCTCGAGGAAGCTCTCCTGACCGAACGACTCGCGGGCTTCCAGGAGAAATATCCGGACGTGCAGGTGACCCGCCGCATCTATGTGTCCGCCCCGGCCGACACGCTGCAAGGGTGGTCGAAACACGCGCAACTGGTCGTGGTCGGCAACCGCGGCCGTGGTGGTTTCACCGGCATGCTCCTGGGTTCCACGGCGCACACGCTGGTCCAGCACGCCCATTGCCCGATCATGGTTGTCCGTCCCGCGGAGTGAGCCGAGCAGCCGTCGAATCAGGAGACGTCATGGAAGAGAATGCTGTTCCCGCAACGAGTTTCGAGCATTCGGATCACGATGATCTGGGGATCGTCGTCGGCACGGATGGATCCGAGATCTCCTATCAGGCGGTGATGTGGGCCGCCGTCGAAGCCGACATGCGGGGCTGCCCGCTGCATATCGTCACCTCGTATGCGAACCCGATCGTGGCGGGGGCGACGGAACAGAACCCCCACGACAGGCGTGACCTGAGGCAGCGGGGACAGCAGGTGCTCGCCGACGCCGCGCGTATCGCCGCCCACGCCGTGCCGGGGGCGAGCCTGCACATCAGGACCGAATTGATCTTCGACATGATCATCGGCGCGCTGATCGAGCGCTCGCGGCGGGCGCGGCTGCTGGTGGTCGGCAATCGGGGGCTCGGCGCGATCGGGCGGGCGGTGCTGGGGTCGGTGAGTACCGCGCTGGCCCGGCAGGCGCACTGTCCGGTCGCGGTCGTGCACGGTGTTTCGGAGACGGACCCGGCGTCGGCGTCGAAACCGGTGGTGGTCGGTGTGGACGGATCGGCGAACAGCGTGCCGGCCATCGAGCTCGCCTTCGGGGAGGCGTCGCGGCGCAAGGTCGAGCTGATCGCGGTGCAGGCGTGGAGTGATACAGGTGGCTTCGACCTACCCGTGATGGGGTGGGACGCGATCCGCAGGACCCAGGATGTGCTGTTGGAAGCGGCCCTCGCCGGCTACACCGAACGCTGTCCGGAGGTTACCGTCCATCGGGTCGTGTCCTCCGATACGCCGGTGCGCGCGCTGCTGGAGCAGGCCGAGAACGCGCAGCTCATGGTGGTCGGCAGCCATGGCCGGGGCGGATTCGCCGGGATGGGTCTGGGCTCGGTGAGCACCGCGCTGCTGCATCTGGCGCAGTGCCCGGTCCTGGTCGTCCGTCAGCCATCGCAAACCCGGGCCGAAGAACCCGCCGGACAGTGACTTTCGGCCGTCACCGGCGGCCTGTCGCACGGGCCATGCTGAGTGAGGGCACGAGAATTCCGAGGAAGGCCAGGCGATGTCGACTCTCCCCGATCACGACACCATCCGCGCAGCCGTGGCGCTGGCGGTGCGGGCGCCGTCGGTGCACAATACCCAGCCGTGGCTGTGGCGGGTCGGCGACACCACGGTGCACCTCTACGCCGACGACAGCCGCCAGCTGCCCTACACCGACCCGGACAGCCGGGAGCTGGTGGTGAGTTGTGGTGCGGCGCTGCATCATCTGCGCGTGGCATTGTGTGCGGTCGGCTGGGACACGGTCGTGCACCGGTTCCCGAACCCCGCCGAGCCGAGACATCTCGCCGCCCTGGAACTCCACCACGCCGAGCCCGACGCGACCGCTGCGCGTCTGGCGCGCGCCATTGCCCGGCGGCGCAGCGACCGTCGCCGGTTCACCTCGTGGGAGGTGCCGCCCGCGCAGGTATCCGCGGTCGTCGCCGCGGGAGCGGATGTTCCGGGAGTGCAGGTCCGGGAGGTCGACACGAACGGGGAGCACGCGCGGCTGCTGCGCGCTTTCGTCGACGCCGCGACCGAGCACCGCGGTGACGCCGGCTACAACGCCGAGCTGGCGGAATGGAGCGGTCACCACGCCAGCGCGCAGGGCGTACCCGCGCGCAACGCGGTGGTTCCGCCGGATGCGACGGTCCGGTCGTTCGGTGACCCCCGCCTGCCCGAGGCAGTGGTGAGTGACACCGACGAGGCCGCGCGAATGCTGTTGGTGTGCACCGCCTCGGATGATCTGCGGGGCTGGCTGCGCGCCGGCGAGGTGGCGAGTGCGGTATTGCTCGAGGCCACGGCGCGGGGGCTGGCCACCTGCTCGCTGAGCGAACCCCTCGAAGTCACCGGTGTGCGCACCCGGATCCGCCGGGATCTGCTGGGCGACTTCGGTTATCCGCAGCTGATCATCCGGATGGGCTGGGCGGCGACCAGCGCCGCACCGGTACCCGCCACACCCCGGCTCCCGCTCGAGGACGTCGTTCGTCCGCTCGAATCCCTGAGCCTGTCGGGTGAGCAATAGCGAAGACACGAGAGTCAGGAGCGCATAAATGACTGAAGACCTTGCCCCGCAGGTGGATCCGAATCCACCGATCGTCGTCGGTGTGGACGGCTCGGCCGTCTCCTACCAGGCGGTGGCCTGGGGGGCGCTGGATGCCGCGCGGCACGGAGCCCCCCTGCACATCGTCACATCGATCTGCGCGCCGACCGGGCTGCCGCCGACCGCCGTGCTCGATGCCGCCGCTATCGCGTCGCTCGAACTGGACGGCGAACGCGTCGTGGGTGAGGCAACTCGCATCGCGTCCGAGACGCTGCCCGGCGAAGGGGTGGAGATGTCCTCGGAAGTCACCGAGGAGCCGATCATCTCGCGCTTGATGGACCTCTCGCGGGACGCCCGGATGGTTGTGCTCGGCAGTCGCGGACTCGGTGCGCTCCGGCGTGGGCTGCTGGGGTCGGTCGCCACGGCGGTGACCCACCACTCGCACTGTCCGGTCGCCGTCATCCATACGACCGCGGCCGCGGATCCGGTGTCGGCGCGGCAGCCGGTGCTGGTCGGCGTCGACGGCACCCCGAACAGCGTTGCGGCGCTGGAACTCGCGTTCGAGGAGGCGTCGCTGCGCAAGACCGGCCTGACCGCTCTGCACGCCTGGAGCGACGTCAGCGGACCTTACCTGCCGATGTCGGGGTGGGAGACCGTGGAGGAGCAGGAGCGGGCGACCTTCGGCGAGGAGATGGCCGGATACACCGAACGTTATCCCGATGTCGCGGTGCGGCGAATCCTGGTGAAGGATCGTCCGGTTCGGTCGATGCTGGACGAATCCGAACGCTCGCAGCTGGTGGTCGTCGGCAGCCACGGGCGCGGTGGCTTCACCGGCATGCTCCTGGGCTCCACCAGCGACGCCCTGCTGCACAGCGTCGACTGCCCGATTGTCATCGTGCGTGGCAAGTGACCGGATCACTCGGCGGCAGCCGGTTCACCCCAGCGGCACCGCCCAATGCAGCAAGGTCCCCGCTCCCTCGGGGTTGCGGCCGAAGGAGAAGGTTCCGCCCATCTCCTCGGCCCGGCGCTGCAGGTTGTGCAGCCCACTCGGGGTGATGTTCTCGGGGATCCCGCAACCGTCGTCGGCGACCAGCACGGTCAGATCGTCGGAGACGTCGATGGTCACCGAGACGGTCGCGGCCCCGGCGTGTCGCACAGCATTGGAAACCGCTTCGCGCACCACGGCTTCGGCATTGTCGGCGAGTTCGGCCGCCACCACCGACAGCGGCCCGGTGATGCGCAACGACGTGCGCAGGCCGGTATCGGCGGTGTGCGTGCGGATCACCTCCTCGATCCGCTGCCGCAGCCGGGTACTGCTCGCCGCGCCGCCGTGCAGGTCGAAGATCGAGGTGCGGATCTCCTGGACCACGTCCTGCAATTCGTTGATGACATCCGAGATCCGGTCGCGCACTTCGGCCGAACGGGCGCGCGCGACGGTGCCCTGCAGGCTCAGACCGGCCGCGAAGAGCCGCTGGATCACATGGTCGTGCAGGTCGCGGGCGATGCGGTCGCGATCGGTCAGCACGTCGAGTTCGCGCATGCGCTGCTGGGCCTCGGCCAGTTGGATCGCCAGCGCGGCCTGATCGGTGAAAGCGCCTGCCAGTTCTTGTAATTCGTCCGCGAACGGGGGAGCACCCGCCGGGCGGACCACGACCAGCACGCCGAAGGTCGACTCCTGGGCGTTGAGCGGCAGGATCAGCGCGGGTCCGGCGTCGAGCGCGATGTCGAGACCGAGATCGTCGCTGTCGTCGAGGCGCAGGGCCAGACCCTCGCGGAACGCTCGTCCGATCGCCGTCCCGGACGTGCGGACCATTCCGGTGTGACGGTGATCGTCCGGACCGGCGCACTTGCTGATCCACAGCCCCTCGGCGTCGGCGTGGTTGCTGTCGGGTTCCTCGTCGACAGCGAGGAACGCCCATTTCGATTCGGTGAGGGTGCGCGTGTGTGTGACGAGGTGGGCGAGCACCTGCTCGGGATCGGTTCCGGCCAGGAATTCGGTGGCGATGTCGCGGGTGGCTTCGATCCAGGCTTGGCGGGTGCGGGTGGATTGATAGAGCCGGGCGTTGTCGATAGCGATTCCGGCGGCGGCGGCGAGGGCCTGCACGATGACCTCGTCGTCCTCGGTGAAGGGCTGGCCGCCGGACTTCTCGGTCAGATACAGGTTGCCGAAGATCTCGTCGCGGATCCGGACGGGCACGCCCAGGAAGGTCCGCATCGGTGGGTGGTGGTCCGGAAAGCCGACCGACGAGGGATGATCGGCGATGTTGTCCAGGCGGATCGGCTTGGGCTGGCTGATCAGCAGACCCAGCACGCCGCGGCCCTCCGGGAGATCGCCGATCCGGGCTCGCATCTCCTCGTCGATGCCCTCGTAGATGAACTGTTCGAGCTGATCGTCCGCGCGGACGCCGAGCGCGCCGTAGCGGGCGTCGACCAGGCTGATGGCGGTGTGCACGATGGTGCGCAGGGTTTGGTCCAGATCGAGCCCCGAGGTCACCGAGAGCATCGCCTCGACCAGACCGTCCATGCGGTCGCGAGCGTCGATGATCTGTTCGACACGGTCCTTGACCTCGGTGAGCAATTCCCGCAGCCGCAGCTGGGAAAGGGTGTCGCGTACCGAGTAGGAGCCGTCGGTGGGCTCAACGGTCATTTCCTGGCTTCCCTGCACTCGTGTCGGGCGCGCACAACTGGTTCTGTTACGGCTGTTCCAGTTTAGGCACGCGCGCGACGACGATGGTGCAGGTGAGTGACTCGCAGCGTCACCGCCGGTCCGGCTGGGCCAGCGCGCGATCCAGGAGCACGCGCCGTTCGGCGGCTGCGACGGCGCGCCGGGTGCGCTGGATCGCATCGGGCGAGACGGACACCGACGTGATGCCCGCGCGTACCAGATGCTCCACGAATTCCGGACGGGTGGAGGGCGCCTGGCCGCACAGCGACGAGGTGATGCCGAGCCGGCGGGCGGTAGTGACGATCTGCTCGATGGCATCCAGCACCGCCGCATCGGATTCGTCGAACAGTTCGGCGCACTCCTCAGAATCGCGGTCCACGCCCAGCATGAGCTGGGTCAGATCGTTGCTGCCGATGGAGATTCCGTCGATCCCCAGCTCGACGTACTCCGGTAGCCGGTACATCACCGACGGCACCTCGGCCATGACCCAGCGGTGCAGGCCGCGCTGGCGTCCGAGCGGGCTCGCGTCGACGAGCTCGAGGCACTGCTCGAGTTCCCAGCGGGTGCGGACGAACGGGATCATCAGGTGCACGTTCGGGGTCTGTTCGCGCACGCGTGCGAGCGCGGCCAGTTCGAGGCGGAACATCTCCGGCTGGCGGACGTAGCGGTAGCAGCCCCGGAACCCGATCATCGGGTTGTGCTCCCGGGGCTCGTAGCGGTCGCCGCCCTCGAGTGCCCGGAACTCGTTGCTGCGCATATCACTTGCCCGATAGACGACCGGGCGTGGGCGCGAAGGCGGAGCTGATCCGGTGGATGGAGGCCGTCATGCTCTGGATGAACTTCTCGTCCTCGCCGCGGGCGATGAGATCGCGGGGATGGCGGCCGCCGAGCGCCTGGGTCAGCAGCACCTCGGCACGCAGCAGGCCGACTCCGTCGACGTCGGTGGCCGCGGCGCGTTCGGCGGCTTCGGGCAGCGCCAGATTCACGTAGACGCGGGTCGCGGTGGCCTCGGGTGCGGTGGCCTCGGGGACCGGGCGCGGCACCGCGGTGGTCGTGGCCGGAAGCAGGCTTCCGGCGTACACCTGGCCGGCGGACCCGTCGACGGTGACCTCGTGGCCGGTGGTCAGCTGGGTGGTGGCGGTGCGCGCTCCGACGATGCACGGGATGCCGAGTTCGCGGGCCACGATGGCCGCGTGGCAGGTCATGCCGCCGCTGTCGGTCACCACCGCGGCGGCCCGCGAGAGGGTGGGCAGCCAGTCAGGGTTCGTCATAGGTGCGACCAGGATCTCGCCGTCACCCAGCGTGGATCCCTCTGCGGGCGAGCGCAATACGCGCACCGGACCGGTGGCGCGGCCGGGCGCCGCGGCCAGGCCGCGCACCAGCACCCGACCTTCGGCGGTCTCCGCCACCGGAGGTTTCACCGCGGTGTCGCTGGGCAGGATGGTGATCGGCCGCGCCTGCACCAGCCAGAGGTGCTCGTCGTCGAAGACCCATTCGACGTCCTGGGGGCGGCCGGAGTGGTGCGCCTGCACCTCGAGCGCGAGCCTGGCGACGGCGACGGCCTGGTCGTCGGTGAGCGCCGGCGCCGCGGCTTCGGATTCGGAGAGCTGGATTCGCCGATCGCCGTCGGAACCGGCCACGATGGCGAAGCTCTGACTGCCGAGCTCGGTGGTGAGCAGTGTCGGTCCGGCCGCGTCGAGGACGTAGGTGTCGGGTGTGACGGCGCCGGACACCACCACCTCGCCCTGGCCACGCGCGGCGTCGATGACGATGCGATCGAGCGAACCGGTGGCAGGGTCGGCGGTGAAGGCCACGCCGGCCGTGCGGGCGGCCACCATCCGCTGCACCACCACGGCCATCTCGGGCCGATTGTGCATGCCGCGCCGCGCCCGATAGGTCAGCACGCGCGGGGAGAACAGCGATGCCCAGCAGTCGGTCAGCGCGGTGATCAATTCTTCGTCGCCGTGAACATTGGTGTGGGACACGTTCATTCCAGCGAACGACGCGGTCGCGCTGTCCTCGCCGACGGCCGAGGACCGCACTGCCACGGTCACCGCGTCGCCGAGCCGGTGATAGGCCGACAGCACGGCATCGCGGACGGCCGGCGACATCGGGGTGTCGTGCACGAATTCCCGCATGCGGCGGCACAGTTCGTCGAGCTGCTGTGCCTCCTCGCGGGTCGCGCCCACCGCTGCCGCTAGCCCTCGGGTGTGCAGTTCGTCGAGTTCCGGGCCGTGCGTACCCGCACAGATCACCTCTTCGTAGGCGGATTTGAGCACGACGAACCCCGGCGGCACGGGCAGTTGCGCCGCGACCAGTTCGCCGAGATTGGCTCCCTTGCCGCCGGCGCGGTCGGCATCGGTCAATCGCAATTCATCGAAGGTGGCGACATAGTCACCCATGACGGCTCCAGTTCTGTTTCGATCCGGGCAGCACGAGCAGCAACAGGATCGGGACGGCAAGGATGAACAAGGCGGACAGCATCGCCAGCGGCGAGGCGCCGCTGAGTTCGAGGCCGGTGACCACGAAGGGAAGCGCGATGACGAACAGGGGGCGTGCCGGATCGTCACTGCTGTGCCTCCGGAGTCTCGAAAATGCCCGCGGAGGTGAGAATGTCACTGAAATCGGCACCGAGTAGCACGCGCCGCAGGGGTACGGGAAGCTGTGCCAGCACGTGGTCGAGCTGGCCGGGGGAGAACAGCTGGGCCAGCGCATCGGTGACCGCCGCGGACATGCGCCTCGCCTCGTCCGTCGACACGTCGGCCGTCCGGGCGAATTGGTCCAGGAACGACTGCGGATCATGGCGCACGGGAACACGTCCCGGCGTCCAGCCCTCGTAGTAGACACCGCGCAGCAGCGTGGGCAGCTGGGCGCTCAGGTGTGCGGCCGCGCCGATGTCGAGGCGATCGCGCACGGTGTGCAGCCAGGCGCGCAGGGCCCGCTGCGCCTCCATCCGGTCGTCGGTGCCGAGCCGGTCGGCGACGGTGCGCAGCCAGATGCGGCTGGTATGGATCGCCGGGGCGAATGGATCGGTGTGGTGGCTCATCGGCATGGCCTTTCGCGGAAACGGGATGACCGAGGGTGCGCGGGTCAGGGGTGGGTCGGAGTGGCCTGGGCCTGCGGCAGGTGCAGAGCCTGCGCGATGGTGTCGGTCCAGGCCGTGATGTCGGACCAGTCGCGCAGGTCCCCGTAACGGGCACCGCCGAGCACGCGGTACAGGGCGCGTGCGGGCAGTGAGACGCCGACGCGCTCGTAGTGGCCGGCGAACGCGTGGAAATCACGCGGTGTGATCGAATCACGCAGGGCGGCAATCTTTCTCGGGACGACATTGCCGATGCGGCGCCCGGTCGGGCCGACCAGGGCCGGCCCCAGCCCGACGCTGAACAGCCACACCGGGTATGCCTGCAGTTCGTGGCGATGCGAGCGGACGAATTCGGTCATCTCCGGCAGCAGGGCCAGATCGTGCACGGCGCTGCCCAGCACGATGGCATCGAAGAGCGTGAGTTCGGGAGCGTGTTCGACGTCGGCGACTTCGACGGTCGCGCCGCGGGCCGTGAGGTAGGCGCCGATGAAATCGGCGATCTCCCGGGTGGATCCCTGAGCGGTGGCGTAGATGACGGCGACGCGGGGAGCGGTGGTTTCCATGCATCGAGCCTGCTCGCGTGGCCGGATTTCGGTGAGAGGACTCCTACCCGTGGTGGCCGGGACCATGGTCCTCGACCGCCTCAGCCGGCCGCCGCGGCGGGATGGGACAGGTCCGCCACTGCAGCGGCGAGCATTCGACGCGCCTCTTCGGCCGGTCGGGCGAGCTCGGGCCTGGCCAGGACCTCGGCGAGCAGCGTGGGATCGGTGGCCTCCACGAGCACGCCGGTCCGGTCGGCCCGCACGACGACGGTGCAGGGCAACAGCAATCCCGCCTCCCGGTCGACGGCGAGGGCGCGACCGGCGAGCTGCGGGTTGCAGGCTCCGAGGATCAGGTACTCCTCGATGTGCTCACCGGTCCCCTCCCGGAGTGCGGCCTGGACGTCGAATTCGGTCACGACGCCGAATCCATGCTCCCGCAACGCGGTCCGGGTGCGGTCCACGGCGTCGGGGAACGTCGCGTCGAGGTGGACGGTGATGGCGGCGACGGGGGCCACCGGAATCCGGATCTCGGTGATCAGCAGACGGGGATCACTCACCTCGTCGGGGCCGATGAGATACGCCTCCGTCGGCGGTCCGATGGGTCGATAGCCGTTGCCCTGCAGCCACTCTCGCAATGCGCGGTATCCGGCGTCGATGTCGCGATAGCTGCCGCGATGGCAGGTGCGGGCCACCAGCGACGGCGACTGGATGGTCAGCTCCGCACCCGAACTCGGGCCTAGGGCGGGCGCGGCCTCGATCGGGAGCCCGAAATCGACGACTATGGCATCCTCGGCGGGCAGTTCCCGATGGAAGGTGATCATCGGCGCGCCGTTCGCGACGAGCCCGGCCTGGTCGGCCACCTCCGACAGCCGGCTCATGCCGCCGACAATGCCGTCGCTCAACAGGTCCGGGCGGATCTCCAGTGGTATGCGCAGCACCGCCTGCGGCGGTGTCTCGCACACGTTCACCCGGTACTCCATGACGCGCCTCCTTCGGTAGTTCGTGCGTTCAGCCTGCGTCCGGCCGGGCGGGCGGCACAGAGGACAAGGTCACGGTGGTGGGGGAACAAACGCACGGCCGTGCGGGGCGATCGGCCGGCGGACCGGGTCATGATCACAGCCGTTCGTCGGCGGCGAGGGCGAAATAGTTCTCCTCCTCCTGCACGAAGTGCAGGCGCAGCACGGCGTGCAGGCCGTAGAGGCAGGCCAGCAAGTCGTCGATCTGATCCGGGTCGAATCCGCCACGCGCGCGGGCCAGTTCGAGATGGGTACCGATGCGGGTGGCCAGCCGCTGGATCTCGGCGTGTGCGCGGCTCATGGTGGCTGTTGCCTCGGTGCCGCCGAGCGGCCCGGCGAGCGCGGGGTACAGCTGGGTTTCCTCGGCCAGCTCATGGGGCAGCAGATCGTCGAGCAGGAAACGGTGCACAGCGTCGAGCGCCCTGAGTGCATCGTCATCGGGGCGCTCCGCGACGCGGTCGGCCACCGCGCGGAGCTTCGTGAGGGCGTCCTGCAGGACATCGTGCTCGGCGGCGAAGCGGTGCAGCAGCTCTTCGGTATCGGCCGGCAGATCCAGATGGGCGGCCGGATTGCCGCGCAGTGCTCGTAGTGCGTTCAGGATGACGGCGACGTCGATGGCCTCCTGAAGCAGCGCGCCCGCCGCGGGCGGCAGCCAGCCGACGGCTGCGATGACCATGGCCGCGAGCGACAGCGTCATGCCGGCGGTCGCGCTCTGGACCGCGATGTGCCGCGACCAGCGGGCGGTGTCCATGGCGTCCGCGAGCCGATCCAGCCGATCGGTGGTGAGCACGATATCGGCGGCCTCCGACGAGGCGGTCGATCCCCGGGCCCCCATGGCCACCCCCACCGTGGCAGCGGCGAGGGCCGGGGCGTCGTTGATGCCGTCGCCCACCATGACGGTCACCTGCTGCCGGCTCTCCCGGCGCACCGCCTCGACCTTGTCGGCCGGGCTCTGGCCCGCGAAGACCTCGTCGAGGCCCAGCACCGTCGCGACCTCCCGAGCGGGCTCGGGACGATCACCGGTGAGCATGACGAGGCGGTTCAGTCCGGCCTCCCGCAGCCGGCGCAGGGTGCGGGGCGCCTGCCGCCGCAAGGGATCCCGCAGCAACACGACACCTCGGGGGTCGTCATCGACGACGATCCAGGCGACGGCGGCGGAGTCCAGCCGCGCCCGATTCATCACCGGCCGCGCCCATTCCGGGGTGATCATCGACTCCGGCAACTTCCCCACCTGCACGCGATGACCGTCGACCGTGCCGGTGACGCCGCGACCCGCCTGCTCGGAAACCGCTGTGGCAACGGCGAGTTGGAGCTTGCGGGCCAGCGCCTCGGTCACGATCGCCTCGGCCAGCACGTGCGGCGACATCTGATCCACCGAGGCGGCCAGCTGCAACAACCACGCTCCATCCGTGCCCGGAGCGGCGGCGACCTCCGTGACCACGGGCCGCCCGGCCGTGACGGTGCCGGTCTTGTCCATGACCAGAGTTGTTGCGCGGCCGAGATTTTCCAAAGCCCCACCGTCGCGCACCACCACGCCGACCCGCGACGCACGTGACAGCCCCGACACGATGGCAACGGGTGCGGCCAGCAACAACGGGCACGGTGTCGCGACCACGAGCACCGCCACCGCGCGCACCAGCGATCCGCTGAACCAGTACGCGGCACCCGCGACGAGCAGGGTCAGCGGGAGAAACCACACGGCATAACGGTCCGCCAACCGGACCGTGGGCGCGGTGGCGGCTCCCGCCTCGCGTGCCAGCCGCACGATCCCGGCGTAGGTGCTGTCGTCGGCCGTCGCGGTGGCCCGCATCTCGAACACGCCGCCGGCATTGAGCACGCCGCTGCGCACCGGCTCCCCGGGGGCGCGCTCGACCTGGAGCGGTTCACCCGTCAGTGCCGATTCATCCAGTGCCGCAACGGTATCCATGATCCTGCCGTCGGTGGGAACCACCTCGCCGGCGGCGATCACCAGGATGTCGCCCGGAACGATCTCATCGAGATCGACGATCCGCAC
This sequence comes from Nocardia sp. NPDC004123, assembly GCF_053603795.1. Taxonomy (NCBI): domain Bacteria; kingdom Bacillati; phylum Actinomycetota; class Actinomycetes; order Mycobacteriales; family Nocardiaceae; genus Nocardia; species Nocardia sp. NPDC004123. The sequence goes on along the minus strand of NZ_JBSGGG010000035.1, from coordinate 56,893 downwards.
CACGTCCCCTTGCCGTCGCCGCGCCGACCGCGGCGCCCGCTCGAGAAGGGCTCGCAGATCCCGGGCCGCGCGCCGTTCGGCGGCGGCATCGAGCGCATGCCCGCTGCTGAGCATGACCGCGATCAGCGCGCCCGCGAGGTACTCGTGCACCCAGAGCGTGCCGGCCAGCGACAACACCGCGATGAGGTCCACTCCGGCGCGCCCGCGGCGCAGCGCCGCGACAACCCACCACACCGCCGGGACCATGGCCACCACCGTGCCCGTGGCCCAGCACCAGTCGGCCACTGCTGTCGCCCCGGCGGCCCAGGCGACGCCACCGGCGACCAGCGGTGCGATCGTCCCGGCCAGCAGCGCCGTTCCGAGGACACCGCCGGCTCGATCGATCCAACCGTGGAAACGTGAATCGGCCACCATGGCTCTCGTCCTTCCGCCGGGTGTGCATTCCCGATCAGTGCATCGCAGTTGTTCGGGTGAGCGGCAGGGCCACAGTCCCCGAACACCACTGCCCTTGGTCCCGGTGGTGGCCGGCCCACGGTTCGCGGGCTGTGCCGTGTCCGATGTATGCCCGAGACAGGACCTTCGGCCCTGTGAGGGGCGCGGGTGCGGATGCTGACATGTATCGAGGGGTTTGTCGTGCAGGGGATCAGGTGAGAAAGGGTCAGTTGATGCGTGGGTATCAGTTCGCTCCGCGCGCCACCGTGAGTCTGGAGCGCGCGGAAGCACTGCGGCTGCTGGCCGGTGTTCCGTTCGGGAGGGTCATCTTCACGCGCGACGCGCTGCCCGCTGTGCGACCGGTGAACCATCTGGTCGACGAGGGCGAGATCATCGTCGTGCGGACCCGGCTCACGTCTCGGTTGACCTCGACCGTGCGTGCGGATTCGAATGTGGTGGTGGCCTATGAGGCCGACGAGATCGACCCCATCGCGGGGCTGGGATGGTCGGTGGTGGTGACGGGGATCGCCCGCACCGTGACGGATCCGGAACGGGTCGCACGCTACGAGCGCCTGCTGCAGCCGTGGGTCGACGGGGAGATGGACACCATCGTCGCCATCGAGCCGACCCTGGTGACCGGAGTGCGGTTAGTGGTGAAGCAGGCGGGTTAGCCGGATTCAGGGCGCCGAAGTGCCCCACCGAACCCTGCCGGGTTGGCCCAGAAGGCCTGGGCCGACAAGGTGTCCTCCTGCCAGTGGCCCCACAGCCGCAGCGCCAAGTCTTCGGTGACCCACATAGCGGCGCCGATGAAAGTGAGCATGCTGCCGACTATCGGGAACCGAGCTTTTGAATCCATTTTCTATGACCGATCATCGTGGCTTGTCGGCCCAGAGGACGACATTGGTGCCGAGGAACTTCTTGCTCCATCCGATGTTCCGAAAACCTGTTTCGCACAGAACATTAGCGACATGTTGGGGTGAGGTGAAGGCGAGGGTGCTGGATTCGAGGTATGTGTACGACGACCGGTCGCGAGCAATCGTCTGCCCCAGCAGCGGAATGATCGTGCTCATTCCCCACTCGAGGATCGGCCGCAACGGGCCGCTGGGAGGGCAGGTTTCGAGGATGACGATCCGGCCGCCGGGTACGAGGACGCGGTGCTGTTCGCGAAGCACTCCGGGGAGGTCTTCGATGTTGCGGAGCAGATAGCCTTCGGTGACCGCGTCGAAGGACTCGTCATCGAACGGTAGCCGGGTCGCGTCGGCCTGCTGCCATCGAATCGCGCCGGCCCCGGATTTGATCCGTGCGCGAGCCAGCATCGCCTCGGAGAAGTCGGCACCGGTCACGGCGACAGTGGGATACATCCGTGCCGCCGCCAGAGCGATCACACCTGTCCCGGTGGCCAGGTCCAACAGTTGTCCGCCCGCGGGCGGCGCGGCGCGGACGGCCACTTCACGGCACCAGCGCGCATGGCGGCCGAGCGTCATGACGAGGTTCATCCGGTCGTAGTATCCGGCGATCTGCTCGAAGATCGTGTGTACCGCAACACCTTTGCCGTGCGAGGTCGCGGCGACGGTGTTCGCTTGCCACTCGCGGCCGATGGCGCGCATGAGCGCCGGATACACACCGAGATACCGGAAAGGCTTGATACCGGCCATGTAGAGGGTGCCCAACAGGCCGTTCGGCTTCACCAGGACAGCCATCTGACCGCGGTAGCCGCCGGTTCCGTCCGCAACCCAGCCGAGGTGCATGACCGCGTGGACGGTCGTGTTGCCCATTTCGGCTGCCCATTCGTTCTCCAGTTGGTAGACGGACCGGAACGGCGATGTGCCGAGGTCCGGTCCCCGGGAGCCTTCGCGGAGGTCGGCGGGCAAGCGGTCGTACAGGGAGGGCAGCCGACCGCCGGTGCCGGTATCGGGCCGGTCCCAGCCGAGCAGTGCTCCGAGCTTCCAGCGAATGGTGAACAGCGCCCGGGAGATCGCGGTATCGCCGGTCACCCCACCGCCGATTCCTTCGGCGAATTGGCGTACCAGCCAAGGGAAGTCGTCGGGGCCGCCCGGTGTGGGCAACGCCCATACGTCCTCCACGGTGAAGTCGTCGGCGATGTCGTGGATCCGCCACGGGCGGTTGGTGTGAGCGGTTGGAGGAAGTCTCACGAGCTCGGCTCCGATCTATACGGTGGCGTATAAATCGAACATAAACCCATCTATACGCCCCCGTATACTCCTTGCCGACGTGAGGAGGCGCACCGTGGCCGTGGCTCGCACACCGCGAGGCAGATGGGTCGAGGAAGGCTTGCGTGCGCTCGTCGCGGGCGGCCCCGAAGCCGTGCGGATCGAGGCGCTGGCACAGGCCCAGCGCCACCGGTGGCGGGCGTGGACGGCCCGCGCAGCCGCACCGAAATGATGGAACTGATCAAGTCCCGGCTGCTGGCCTAGGAGCACCAGTGAAACCGATTGCGGGCCTGATCAATTCGTTGGGATGAGCGGGGTGGCGGATCGCCTGGGGTTCGAACCGGCGAGCCCGTAGACCAGTGCAGCGCGATATGGACGCGAGCGGCGGTCCAGCGCTCGGCGACGGTTTCCGGATCCGGAACAGCGGGATCACCTTCTCCAGTTCGGTCACGACTGGTTCGACGCGCACAGGGCCTCCACGGTCGCCGCCCGAGGCGTTCCGGTGGCGAAACGCGCAGCGCGACGTCGCATTCGATGGTCGGGCCGGCGGTCGCGGGCGGCTGGGACGGCGGGGGGTGTCCGGAAGAACCAGTGCTTCGCGGTTTCCGCCAGCGCGAGGTACACGACGATCATGGCGAGCAGCGCGACGAAGAAGGCGCCTGGCAGCGGCTGGAAGCCGAGCGTAGCGGCCAGCGGCGTCACGGGCAGCAGTGCGCCGATTCCCACCGCGGCCAGCGCGGCGGTGAGCAGGGCGACGCTCGGGTGGCTGCGGAAGAAGGGTGTTCTGCGGGTGCGGATCACGAACAGCACCAGGGTCTGGGTGGCCAGTGATTCGACGAACCAGGCGGTGTGGAAGAGGGCTTCGCTCGCGTGGAAGACCCACAGCATGATGCCGAAGGTCGCGAAGTCGAACACCGAGCTGATGGGACCGAACACCAGCATGAATCGCCGGATCAGCCCGATGTCCCAGCGCGCGGGCCGGGCCAGCTGTTCCTCGTCGACGGTGTCGGTGGGGATGGCGAGCTGGCTGGAGTCGTAGAGCAGATTGTTGAGCAGGATCTGCGAGGGCAGCATGGGCAGGAACGGCAGGAACGCGGAAGCGCCCGCCGCACTGAACATATTGCCGAAATTGCTGGACGTGCCCATCAAGACGTACTTCATGGTGTTGGCGAACACGCGCCGGCCCTGGGTGACGCCGTCCGCCAGGACCTGCAGGTCCTTCTCGAGCAGCACGACGTCGGCGGCGTCCTTGGCGACGTCGGTGGCGGCGTCCACGGAGATTCCGACATCGGCGGCGTGCAGGGCCAGCGCGTCGTTGACGCCGTCGCCGAGAAACGCGACATCGACGCCGAGCGACCGCTGCGCGCGGACGATGCGCGCCTTCTGCTCGGGATCGATGCGCGCGAAAACCGTTGTGGTGGACAGCTTCCCGGTGAGCTCGGCGTCGGTGAGCCGGTCGAGGTCGGCGCCCGACAGGGTGTCGCCCGCCGGTAGGCCCAGCTGTTCACAGACCCGCGCCGCCACCGTCGGATGATCGCCGGTGATGACCTTGACCGCGACGCCGAGCCTGCCCAGGCGGCTGATCGCCTCGCGCGCAGAGGCTTTCGGCGGGTCGAGGAACACCAGGAACCCGGCCAGCCGCAGACCGGTCTCGTCCTCGGCCGTCAGCGACGTCCGCCCGGGCGCCGGACGGGTCGCGACCGCGACCACGCGGTGCCCGGCCGCGAACTCGGCGCCGAGCGCCCGGGTGGCCGCATCCGGCACGTTCTCGCAGCAGGCGAGGACGGCTTCCGGCGCTCCCTTCGTAATGATGGTTTCCCCGGTGTCCGGTGCATCGACCAGGACCGAGACCATGCGCCGCCGATGATCGAAAGGCAGTGTGGCGAGCCGGGTGTGCCGCTCGGCGTCGTCCCGCGGTGCGAGCGGCGCGGCCCACAGTGCCGTGTCGAGCGCGTCACCGCCGGCGAGCCGGCCGTTCTGGATCACGCCGTCGGTGCAGGCCATGCCCAGCTCGATGATATTGCCATCCGTGTCCGGTTCGGCGGCGACCGCGCGCATGAATTCGATTCGTCCCTCGGTCAAGGTGCCGGTCTTGTCGGTGAACAACACTTCGATGTCGCCGAGATCCTCGATACAGACCAGCCGCTTCACCAGCACCTTGCGCTGCGCCAGGATTCGTGACCCGGCCGCCAGGTTGGTCGACACCACCGCCGGCAGCAGTTGCGGGGAAATGCCGACCGCGATCGCCAGCGAGAACATCAGCGCGTCCAGCAGCGGCCGGTGCAGCACCAGGTTCACCCCGAAGATGCCGATCGTCAGAACGGCGGCGACGCGCACCAGCAGCATCGAGAACCGGCGCAGCCCGGCCTGGAACTCGGTCTCGGGCTCCCGGCGCGCCAAACCGACGGCGATACGCCCGAATTCGGTGTCGCCGCCCGTCGCTGTCACGACGCCGCGGCCGGTCCCCGCGGCGACCACCGTGCCCATGAGTGCGCAGCAGGCCAGCTCGGACACCGGGCTTCCCGCCGCCACCGGGTCGGGCGATTTGATCACCGCTTCCGACTCGCCGGTCAGCACCGATTCATCGCACTGCAGTCCGGTCACCGACAACAGCCGCAGATCCGCGGGCACCAGCTCGCCGGGCCGCAGCTGGACGATGTCGCCCGGAACCAGCTCCGCGAGGTCGACCGATCGGGCCTGTCCGGCACGCGTCACCACGACTCGATGCCGGATGCGCTCGTGCAGGGCCGCCGCGGCCTGCTCGGCGCGGAATTCGTTGACGGTGCCCAGGCCTACGGACATCGCCACGATCACCCCGATGACCACCGCATCGCTGCGCTCGCCGAGGAAGAACGACACCAGAGCGGTCGCGGCGAGCAGCAGCAGGAGCGGCGAGCGCAATTGCCGCACGATGACCGGCCCGATGCGCGCGCGATGCGCCTGAATGGCGTTCGGCCCGAAAAGGCGTGCCCGTTCGGCATATTCGGATTCGGTCAGCCCTTCGTCGCCGGTGGCCAGCGCGGTCAGAATCTGGTCGGCGGGCCGGGCCGCCGCGTCCGTGGCGGGTACGGCCCGAACCGTGTGCGGCAGCGTCCGATTCGTGGCCGAGGACAGCGCGTGAACGTGCATGCAGTCGAGGGTTCCGCTGTCCGGGCCGAGCCGATAGGGCCTGCTCGCATCCAGGGAGGGGACCAAAGACCTTGTAGCCGAGGACTTGCCGCCGCCATTGGCCAGCCCCGGCCTCGGAGGTCGGCCTGTCAGGTCGGTGTGGGCGGAGGCGGGAACGCGCGATCGCCGCGCCTTCGGCCGAAGACGCGGCGGGGAGCGCGGTTCGTTCTACTGCGGACGCGGATGGTCGCCGCGCAGCTTGGACGCGTAGACCGCGGCCTGGGTGCGCCGCTCCATGCCGAGCTTGGCGAGCAGCCGGGAGACGTAGTTCTTGACCGTCTTCTCCGCGAGGAACATGCGTTCGGCGATCTGGCGGTTGGTCAGCCCGTCACCCAGCAGGTCGAGGAGTTTGCGCTCCTGGTCGGTGAGCCCGGCCAGCGGGCCGTCGGACTGGGTGCTGCGGCGCAGCCGGTCCATCAGCGCCGCGGCGGCGCGATTGTCCAGCAGCGAGCGGCCGGCCCCGACCTCCTTGATGGCCTTCGCCAACTCCATGCCCTTGATGTCCTTGACCACGTAACCGCTGGCTCCCGCGAGGATCGCGTCCATCATGGCCTGCTCGTCGGTGAACGAGGTGAGGATGAGGCAGCGCAGCGTATCGAGGCGCGAGAGCAGATCACGGCAGAGTTCGATGCCGTTCCCATCCGGCAGCCGGACATCGAGGACCGCGACATCCGGTTTCAGCGCCGGGATTCTGGCCAGGGCCTGGGCCACATCGGAGGCTTCACCGATGACGGTGAGTTCCGGGTCGCTGTCGAGCAGGTCGACGAGTCCCCGGCGAACGATCTCGTGATCGTCAACGAGAAAAACCTTGATCATGGCCGGTTCCCAATCTGTAGGTCGTCGTGGTCGAACATAGCTCTCCGGGACGGATTATCGGGGATGACCGGACGGAGCTGGGCCGCCGGGGCTGGCGGGAGCGGTGACCTCCAGGATCTGTTCGAGGGGCAGCCGTGGGGTATGCGTCGGCTGCCGGTCGGAGGCGGGAACCGTGCCGACCCGCACCAGCACCTGGGGCTGCTCCACGCGGCCGGTGAGCTCGCGGATGACCGCTCGGCTCTGCGGCACTTCGGTGACGTGGGTGATCGGGCAGGTCGCATAGCCCGCGACCGTGCATTCGAGCAGGATGGTGGACAGCGACTCACCGCAGCGCAGCAGGTCTGCGGAGGTGCTGCCGCTCGACACGACGAGAACCACGGACCGATCGTCCTCGATCTCGGTCCGGCGCGGCTCCTCGTCGACGGCCGGGAGTACACGGCTCAGATCGACCCGCTCGCGCTCCTCGGCGGACACCCGGGCCGTCGGCGGGATACCCTCCGCGGGGAGTGAATGGCCTGTCCACCACTGCAATTCGGCTTGATAGCCGGAATCGTAGCGGCGTATCGCCGCGGTCAGCCGTGAAGCGCGGGCGAGCTCGGTGCGGGCCTCGGGCGGCAGCACGGTGATCACTGCGTCGGAGGGGTCGACGATGACCGGCAGTACCGGTTCGAAATCGCTCCAGTCCGCCGGTGCGTAGAAGGGGAGCCGGTCGGTGTAGCGAACCGTGATGGCGGCGGCCCGATCCCGGTCGGCGTCGGTCACGATCCGCGACGGCTCGAAGGTCACCGTCGCCGGCTGATCGTGCCGGTTGGGGTCGGGGAAGTACGTGACCTGCGTCTGCCACCCGGCCGCGGCCAGCGCGGCGCGCAGATGCCCCAGCGCGAGACCACAGCTGATCAGCATCTGCCGACCGGAGTGGTCGGTGGCCGGGAGCATGCGCGATGGCACCGAGAACAGGTGCAGGGCATCGCCGTCGAAGACCCAGCGCCACGGCTGGCTGTTGTGCAGGGAGGGCGCGCGACCGGCCAGCCGAACAGCCTGCTCGATCGTGTCGCCGCTGGGTAGTTGGCTCATGGACTCACGCTAGGACGGGTGGCGTGCGCGCTACAGGGGCCGTTGGTCCTCGTTACGGTGCTACAGGACCCTTGGCCCGGCGCCCGGACGCACGCACGCTGAAGCCGTGGACGACAACATGCGGCCCGCGCCACTGATCGACGCGCGGCGCCATGACGCGGTGATCTTCGATATGGACGGCGTGGTGACCGACAGCGCCCGCGTCCACGCGGCGGCCTGGAAGGAGATGTTCGACGACTTCCTCGTGCATCGGGCGCCGGCCCCGGGCGAGAACCTGTCGCCCTTCACCGACGACGACTACCTGCGGTGGGTGGACGGTGAACCGCGCTACCGGGGTGTGTCCGATTTCCTTGCCGCACGCGGCATTTCGCTACCAGAAGGCGATCCCGCCGACGCCGAGGACGCGGGAACGGTGTGCGCACTCGGCAACCGCAAGGACCGGTTGTTCCTCGAACGGCTCGCCCGCGACGGCGTCCCCGCGTTCGACTCCACCGTGGCCCTGGTGCGGCGCCTGCAGACGGCGGATATCGGCGTCGCGGTGTTCTCCGCCAGCCGCAACTGCGCCGACGTGCTGCGGGCCGCCGGTATCGGGGACCTGTTCACGGTGCGGGTGGACGGCATCGTGGCGGCGGAGCTGGGGCTGGCGGGCAAGCCCGACCCGGCGATGCTGCTCGAGGCCGCACGCCGGCTGGGCGTGGAGCCGGAACGGACCGTCGTCGTCGAGGATGCGGAGGCCGGTGTCGCGGCCGGCCGGGCCGGCGGATTCGGTCTGGTGATCGGCGTCGATCGGGGCGGGCACGGCGATCGGGTGGCCGAGCGCGGGGCCGATGTGGTGGTGCCCGACCTCGATCGGGTGCGGCTGCGCAACGGCTTCCGGCGGATGTCGGAGGTGCCGGATGCGGTCGCGGGGCGGCTCGGTGATCTGCTCGACACCGAAAAGGCCTCCGTCCTGCTCGATTTCGACGGCACGCTATCGGCCATCGTCCCCGATCCGGTGGACGCGACCCTGGTGGAGGGCGGTGCGGCGGCCCTGGCGCGGCTCGCGGCGCGGTGCCCGGTCGCCATTGTCAGCGGGCGTGAGCTGGCGGATCTGCGCGACCGGGTCGGTGTCGAGGGTCTCTGGTACGCCGGGTGTCACGGCTTCGAATTGCAGGCCCCGGACGGCACGACGTATGTGCACGATGCCGCTCCGGGCGCGGAACGCGCGCTGGCGGCGGCAGCGGAGGAACTGGCGGGGTCGTTGAGCGCGATCAAGGGGATCCTGGTGGAGCACAAGCGCTTTGCGGTCGCCGTGCACTATCGGCGGGTCGCCCCGGAACACGTCGGCACGGTGACGGCCGCCGTGCACGCGCAGGCGCACCAGCGCGGCCTGCGCGTAACGGGCGGACGCAAGGTGGTCGAACTGCGGCCGGACATGGACTGGGACAAGGGCACCGCGCTCCAGTGGATCCTCGGCCACCTCGTCACGCCGACGCTGCCGATCTACGTCGGCGACGACCTCACCGACGAGGACGCCTTCGACGCCGTGGAGGCCGAGGGTATTTCGATCGTGGTCCGGCACGACGAGAACGGCGACCGGCGGACCGCCGCCCGCTTCGCGCTACCCGGACCCGAGGGCGTGCGCTCCTTCCTCGACGATCTGGCCGTCCTGCTGGCCGCCGAATCCGCTGGGGCCGTGTCGGATTCGTGGGTGTTCGCCTTCGACGGGTACGACCCGGCGCACGAGCGGCTGCGGGAGGCGCTGTGCACCGTCGGAAACGGATATCTCGCCACCCGCGGGGCCGCGCCGGAGTGCGCGGCGGGGGATCACCACTACCCGGGTACCTATGTCGCCGGTATCTACAACCGGCTCTTCGATCAGATCTCAGGGCGCACGGTCGACAACGAGAGCCTGGTGAACCTGCCGAACTGGCTGCCGGTTACGTTCCGGATCGGCGACGGCGACTGGCTCGACATCGACGCCGTCGAATTGCTGTCCTATCGCCAGGAATTCGATCTGCGCCGGGCAGTCCTGCTGCGGCACTTCCGCTTCCGGGACAGCACCGGTCGCATCACGGCGGTGCGACAACGGCGGTTCGCGGCCATGCACGCGCCGCACCTGTGCGCGCTCGAGACCGCGGTGACCGCCGAGAACTGGTCGGGCACGGTGGTCTTCCGTTCGACGGTGGACGGCGCAGTGAGAAACAGTCTGGTGGAGCGGTATCGGGACCTGTCGGGGGATCACCTCGAGCGGGTCTCGGCGCGGGAGCTGTCACCTGAATCGGTGCTGGTGGTGGTACGCACCGGGCAATCCCGGATTCCGGTTGCGACCGCGGCGCGCGGCACGCTGCACCGAGAGGGTGTGAAGCTGTGTCCCGCTACGGAACTCGTCGAGAGCGACGGGGCGATCGGGCACGACCACGGCGTCGCGATGGCCGAGGGTGACACCGTCGTACTGGAGAAGACCGCGGCCGTGGTCACCGGCCGCGACCACGCGGTCTCGGCCCCGGACGACGAGGCGGCGCGGGCACTTCGTAGTGCCGGCCGGTTCGCGGACCTGCTCGAATCGCACACAGCTGCCTGGGAACACCTCTGGGATCGGCTCCGAATCGATCTGGGCGGCGGTGAACACGCGACCCGGGTGATCCGGTTGCACCTGCTGCATCTGGTGCAGACCCTCTCACCGCACACCGCCGATCTGGACGTAGGGGTCCCCGCGCGGGGTCTGCACGGCGAGGCCTATCGGGGGCACGTCTTCTGGGACGAGCTGTTCGTGCATCCGGTTCTGAGTCCTCGCTTCCCGCGACTAGCACGCGGTCTGCTGCGGTACCGATACCGGCGGTTGCCGGAGGCGCGTCGCGCGGCCGCCGCTGCCGGGTTGTCCGGGGCGATGTTCCCGTGGCAGTCCGCCTCCGACGGCCGTGAGGAAAGCCAGCTCATGCATCTGAATCCGCTGTCGGGGCATTGGAATCCGGATCCGAGCCCGCGCGCCCACCATATCGGCAGTGCCATCGCCTACAACGTCTGGCAGTACTTCCAGGCGACGGGTGACCTCGAATTCCTCACCGACTACGGCGCCGAGCTCATGGTGGAGATCGCCCGGTACTGGGCGAGCCTGGCCGACTACGACCCGCGCCACGACCGGTATCACCTGCGCGGGGTCATCGGGCCCGACGAATTCCACACCGGTTCGCCGAGCGCACCGGGATCCGGCGTGGACGACAATGCCTACACGAATGTGATGGCGGTGTGGACATTGCTGCGGGCGCGCGACGCGCTGGCACGGCTGACCCCCCGCGCACGGGCGGAACTGCTCGAATCGCTGCGCGTCTCACCGGTGGAACTGACGCGGTGGGAGCATGTCGGGCGGCGGATGTACGTGCCCTTCCACGACGAGGTCATCAGCCAGTTCGACGGTTACGAGCAACTGGCCGAACTCGATTGGGACGGCTACCGGCAGCGCTACGGCGAGATCCAGCGGCTGGATCGCATCCTCGAGGCCGAGGGCGACGACGTCAACCGCTACCGGGCCGGCAAACAGGCCGATGTCCTGATGCTGTTCTATCTGTTCTCAGCCGACGAATTGCGGGAGGTGCTCGAGCACCTCGGCTATGACCTTCCCAGGGAGATGATTCCGCGGACGATCGACTACTACCTGGCCCGCACGTCGCATGGTTCGACACTGAGCGCGCTGGTCCACGCCTGGGTGCTGGCCCGCGCGAATCGGGCGCGGGCGATGGAATTCTTCGACCGGGTCCTGGACTCCGATATCGCCGATATCCAGGGCGGGACCACGCAGGAGGGAATTCACCTCGGCGCCATGGCCGGAACCATCGACCTCGTCCAGCGGTGCTTCACCGGAATGGAGATCCGGGCCGATCGCCTCATCTTCAACCCCTGCTGGCCCGACGAGCTCGGGGAGCTGCGCTTCTCGATCGTCTACCGCGGGCACCGGCTCGCGATCAGGGTCAGCGCCTCCGATCTGGAGGTCGCCGCCGATCCGGGCGTGGCGGACCCGGTGGAGATTCACTACGACGGATTCACCGAGCTGTTGAAGGCGGGGGCAACGATCCGAATGCCGGTGAGCCGCAAGGCATCCGATCCGGATCCGTTCACGACCGCAGCTGAATGACGCCCCATCGGGCCAGCCCGATCGCGACGGCCAGGTATTCGACGAGCGCGAGATACACCAGCATCGCGCCGTACAGCCGAGCCCAGAGGGAGATGTAGTCGGTGGCGGCGGGCACCGCGACCACCATCGCCGCGCCGAGGACCAGGGCCACGGTCGCCACGGCATGCGGTGTTGCGGGAGGATTCATGGCAGCAAGTTTTGTCGCGGCTCGCGTGAATCAGCAGGGCCGATGTTCCCGATACCGGTGGGACCAACGGCCGAAGTCCCAGACAGCCCAGCCCGGTCGCCGCGCTGAGGTCTTTGGTCCTCACTCCGAGGACGATCGCCCGCAGAGGGCGGTCAGGTCCCATTTCTACCGTGAGAGTACGAGCCCCTCCCCGGGCGCCGACGATTTCACCTCACCCCGGAGGTCAGGATGACACACCAGGAACTCGACGATCCGCATCGGCTGGCCTCGGCACCCGTCGTGGTCGGCGTGGACAATTCGGAAGGTTCGGCGCGGGCGGTGCACTGGGCCGCGAACTACGCCGCACAGCGACAGCGGCGACTGCACATCGTCCACGGCCTGGATCTGGTGGCGGCCAGCCGTGGCGTCGGTCCCTACTCGGTGGCGGCGCCGTCACTCGTCGAGGCGGTCAAGGCCGCCGGTGCGGCGGCCATCGCCCGGGCCCGGGTGGCCGCCGGCGACTACGAGCCGGAACTGACGGTCTCCTCCGCGGTGTCGACCGACAGTCCCGCCCAGGTGCTGATCGATCTCAGCGAGTCCGCCTTCGCGGTGGTGATCGGGGCGACCGGGACGGCCGGCACGCTCTCGCATCTGGGATCCACCCTGTTCTCGGTGACCAGTCACGCCCGGGGCGCGGTGGTCGTCGTGCGGCCGGATCCCGACGCGGCCAATGCCGTTCGCGGCTCGGGTCCGGTCGTGGTCGGCGTGGACGGCAGCCGCGTGAGCGAGGCCGCGATCGGCGCGGCGTTCGCCGAAGCCTCCGAACGGGGGGTGGGATTGGTCGCCGTCCACGTCTTCAGCGATTGGGACACCGGGCAATTCGCCGACGCGGTGATCCCGGTCGTGACCGCCGAGCTGGCCGGCGGCGAGGAGGCCGTCCTGGCCGAGCGGCTGGCCGGCTGGCAGGAGAAGTATCCGGATGTCGAGGTGACCCGCGAGGTGTTCGCCTCCGGGCCCGCCGAGCGGCTGGGGGAGCTGTCGAAGACCGCGCAGCTGGTCGTGGTCGGCAACCGTGGTCGTGGCGGATTCATGGGAATGCTGCTCGGATCCACCACCCATTCCCTGGTGCAGCACGCGCACTGCCCGGTGATGGTCGTGCACGCCGATGACGAGGAGACGAAGCGATGACACTGACCATGCCCGGCGCCGGAACCGGAATCCGGGACGACCTGATCGATCTGGACGCGTGGTGGCGGGCCGCCAACTACCTCGCCGCCGGGCAGATCTACCTCATGGACAACCCGCTGCTCACCGAGAAGCTGCGGCCCGAGCACATCAAGCAGCGGCTGATCGGCCACTGGGGAACCGTGCCCGGGGTGACGCTGACCTACGCCCACCTCAATCGGGTCATCATGCGGACCGGGCAGCAGATGCTGTTCGTCCTGGGCCCCGGCCACGGTGCCGCGGCGCTCACCGCCGCGACCTGGCTCGAGGGCACCTATTCGCTGCGGCACCCGGAGGTCGGCCAGAACCTGGCCGGGATGCGGGAACTGTTCCGGCAGTTCTCCTTCCCGGGCGGTGTCCCCAGCCATGCCTCACCGCATCTGCCGGGTTCCATCCACGAGGGTGGAGAACTGGGCTATTCGCTCGCCCATGCCACCGGCGCGGCACTGGACAATCCGAATCTGGTGGTGGCGTGCATGATCGGTGACGGCGAGGCCGAAACCGGGGCTCTGGCCACCAGCTGGCACGGGTCGCTGTTCCTGGACCGCGTCAGCGACGGCACCGTACTGCCGATCCTGCACCTCAACGGCTACAAGATCGCGAATCCGACGCTGCTGGCGCGCATGTCGCGCCACGAGCTCGACGCCATGCTCAGCGCGCAGGGCTGGGAGCCGATGTATGTCGACGGCGACACTCCGGCCGAGGTCCACGACCGGTATGCGACCGTGCTCGACGAGGCGATGGAGCGGATCCGGGAGATTCGCGAGTTCGCCGAGCACGGCCTGGGTCCGCGCGATCCCTGCCGTCCGATGATCGTGCTGTCGACTCCGAAGGGGTGGACCGGTCCGATGATGGTGGACGGCGTGCGAGTCGAAGGCACCTTCCGGTCGCACCAGGTGCCGTTGCCGGGCGTGCGCGAGAATCCGGAACACCTTGCGCAACTGGAGGACTGGTTACGGTCCTATCGGCCCGAGGAGCTCTTCGACGACGAGGGCCGTCCGGTGGACCGGATTGCGCGGCTGCATCCCGAGCACCTGCGGATGAGCGCCAATCGCGCCGCGCACGGTCACGACAGCGTCGACCTGCAACTGCCCGACCCGACCGACTATGCCCTCGAACTCCCTTCTCCCGGAACCGAATCGGCGGAGGCGACACGGGTCCTGGGCGGGTATCTGCGCGACGCGCTGGTCGAGAATCCGCACAATCTGCTGTTCTTCTCGCCGGACGAGCACACCTCCAATCGCCTGGACGCCGTGCTCGAGGTCACCGGCCGGCGCTGGCGCGCCAGGCGGATTGCGGGCGATGATCGGCTGTCCCCGGACGGCCGCGTCTTCGAGGTGCTGTCGGAGCATCTGTGCCAGGGCTGGCTGGAGGGCTATCTGCTGACCGGCAGGCACGGTGTGTTCTCCACCTACGAGGCCTTCGCGCACATCATCGACTCGATGGTGGTGCAGCATGCGAAATGGCTGCACATGGCGGCGGAATTCCCCTGGCGTGAGCCGATTCCCAGCCTGAACTACCTGATCACCTCGCACGTGTGGCGTCAGGATCACAACGGGGCGTCCCATCAGGATCCTGGCTTCATCGACCATGTGCTGAGCAAGCGGCCCGAGGTCAGCCGGGTGTACCTGCCGCCGGACGCCAACTGCCTGCTGCATGTTTTCGACCACTGCCTGCGCAGCCGCGGCCGGGTGAATGTCGTGGTCGCCGGGAAGCAGCCCGCGCTGCAGTACCTCGACGACGACGCAGCGCGGCTGCACTGCGAGCAGGGTCTGGGTGTGTGGCATTGGGCGAGTTCGGATTCCGATCGTCCCGCCGAGGTCGTGCTGGCCTGTGCCGGGGACGTCCCCACCCAGGAAGCCCTGGCAGCCGCGGCGCTGCTGCGAGAGCTGGTGCCGGACTTGGCTGTCCGCCTTGTCAACGTGGTGGACCTGGCCCGCCTGTTCCCGCCGGATCGCCATCCGCACGGGATCTCCGACGAGGAATACCGTTCCGTCTTCACCGACGCGCCGGTGATCTTCGCCTTCCACGGCTACCCCTGGCTCATCCACCGCATCGCCTACCGCCGCCCCGGCCACGACGTCATGCACGTCCACGGATTCACCGACAACGGCACCACCACAACACCTTTCAGCATGTGCGCCATGAACGGCATCGACCGCTTCACCCTGGCGGCCGCCGCCCTCGCCGAGGTGCCGCGCCTGTCCGAACAGCTCGCCCCGCTCACCGAAGAGCTCACAGCCCGCCGTGAGGCCGCCGACGCCTACGCCCGCCGCTACGGCATCGACCCACCGGAGATCGCCGACTGGCGCTGGCCCGCCCAGCTGTAACAGCGAGGTCGGTGCAGGCGAGCATGACCAGGGTGATGTAGCGGTACCAGGCGTCGGAGCGGCGGACTGGTACTGGTCGAGTCCGACATCGGTTCTCGCGGTCCGGGACCAGTCCTCGGCCGCTCACCTGGTGCCAGCGACGCGGATCAATTCCGCGTCGCTGGTGCCGGTCGGGGTGCCGCCGGAGCCCAACGCGGCATCCGTTGGGCCAGAACCTGTTTCGTGTCGAAGTCAACCGCATCGAGCCTCGCTTCAGAGTATTGCCGTTGCACCCCAGCCGATTTGATGCCCTTCTTCACGAAACCGGTCTCATCCACCAGTGCACCGTCGGGCTCGCCGAGATGCTCGACCGCAGAGGGACGCGGGTCGTCGCGCACCCCGTCGGCATCTGACGGCGCCTTGTTCAGTAACTGCTGCATCCCGTCCGGCGTCTGATCGCCGGCCGCTTCGGCCAGGGCTCACCCGTTCTTGCGAGATCCTCATCGACCGACACAAGTCACGCACGGAGCCGCAGACCCCGCCCCGTCGTCAGTGGAATCGACAACTCACCGAATCACGAAGCGCTGCTGGAGTATCAGGGCCGAGTACTCGGTCGTGCCGGCATTGTGTGCCATGAATGTTCTTGAACCACGGTAAGGCTCTGTACCGCTTGCTGCTCGGCCGGAACCCGTCAGCAGGGGCGGGCAGGTCCGTGTGTCGCTGTCGGAAATGCGTGGTCGAGTACTGGATGATCCTTCGTTGATGGCCAGTCGGCTCTGCTTCAGCGTGTTTTCCGCGAGTGAAAAGGCGTGAGTGAAAGGGAGGATCAGGGATGGGCCGGAGTTCGAGGCGACAATTGCTCCTCGGAAAGGGGTGGATTCAGGCGTGTGCCCTTGTTGCCTTGTTCGGATTCTTCGTCATGGGGTTGCTGGCGTTTCGGACCTATGACGCAGGCCCGCCTATTCCGGACCGGGTGCAGAGCACCGACGGTGAGGTTCTCTTCGTCAAGGATGACATCGCCAACGGGCAGAAGATCTTCCTGGCCGCGGGGTTGATGCAGTACGGGTCGGTGCTCGGGCACGGTGCGTGGCTCGGACCGGATTACACCGCCGATTATCTGCGCCGGGCCGCTGACTTCGCACTCGAGCAGGGCAGGAACAGCGGCCAGGCGCGAGACAAGGTTGCGGCTGACTTTCAGGCCAACCGGTACGACGAGAACAGCGGTGTGCTGGTCTACAGCCCCGAGCAGTCGCAGGCGTTCGAACGGCTGGTCGATCACTACGCAGATGTCTTCGGTAGCGCGGGTACGGAACTGGGCCTGAAGCCCGAGGTGATCTCCGATCGGGCGCATATCCATGATATGACGGCGTTCTTCTCGTGGACGGCGTGGATGTCGGCGGCGCACCGGCCCGGCCACGATTACTCCTACACCAACTCCTGGCCGTCGGAGCCGCGTGTCGGCAACGGTCCCACCGCGAATGTCGTTGTATGGAGTGTTGTTTCACTCATAGCGTTGCTGGGCGGCATCGGCCTGGTGTTCGCGGCATTCGGCCGTTGGGGTGAGCGGATCGGGTGGCGTGGCCGTGAAGCGGCCACGTTGTCGTTCCGGCAGCCTGGTGAGGTGGCGCTTACTCCCGGACAACGCTCCACCCGGTGGTATTTCGCGGTGGTGGTGATCCTGTTCGGCGTGCAGAGCCTGCTGGGCGCGGCCACCGAGCACTATCGCGCCGATGTGACCACCTTCTTCGGCCTCGACCTGGCAAAAGTACTGCCATACAATCTGACTCGCACCTGGCATTTGCAGTTGGCATTGTTCTGGGTGGTAGCGGCGTTCCTGGCGGCGGGAATCTTTCTGGCCCCCTTGATCGCCAAGCGGGAACCACGCGGGCAAGGCAAGCTCTCCTACCTGCTGCTGGGCGCGGTCGCGGTGGTGGTCTTCGGCAGCCTCATCGGTGAGGCGCTGAGCATTCACGGCAAGGTGTCGTTCACGAATTTCTTTGCCGCCCAGCAGTTCACCTTTCTCGACCTGGCGCGATTCTGGCAGATCCTGCTCGTGGCCGGGCTGGCGATCTGGGTGGTGATCCTGTACCGCGGTTTGCGCCGACATCTGGCGAACGAATCGCCCGGCAACATGCCCTGGCTGTTCTTCCTTGCCGCGCTGGCAATTCCGGCGGTGTACGCGGTGGGGCTGCTGGCGCGGCCCGGCGACACCTTCACCCACACCGAGTTCTGGCGGTTCTGGGTGGTACACCTGTGGGTGGAGGATTTCCTCGAACTGTTCACCACCGTCATGGTCGCCTACATGTTCGTACTGCTCGGGGTGGTGCGCGAGAAGGTCGGTATGGTGGTGATCTACCTCGACATCATCCTGTACTCGGCCGGCGGCGTGATCGGCACCATGCACCACATGTATTTCAATGGCACGCCGCCCGAAACCATGGCGCTGGGCGCGGTGTTCTCGGCGCTCGAAGTGATGCCCCTGACCTTCCTCACGCTAGAGGCATGGAGCTTCTTGCAACTGGGCTCCCGGCAGGAGGCACGGTCGGCCACGGTGTTCCCGCATCGGTGGGCGGTCATGTTCCTGGTCGCGGTGGGATTCTGGAACTTCCTGGGCGCGGGGATCTTCGGATTTCTGATCAACCTGCCGGTGGTGTCGTACTACGAGATCGGCACCGCGTTGACCGCCAATCACTCGCATGCGGCGATGATGGGCGTGTATGGCATGCTGGCGATCGCGTTCGCCCTGTTCTGCGTTCGCTACATGATCCCGGCCGGCAAATGGCCGGACCGGCTGGCGAAAATCTCCTTCTGGTCGCTGAACATCGGCCTGGCATGGATGGTGTTCGCGACGCTGCTACCCATCGGCCTGCTGCAGTTGTACAAGGCGGTCGACAGCGGATACTACGAAGCCCGCGAGCTGACCTACATTCAGAGCCACGCGAATTCGGTGCTGGAATGGCTGCGCATGCCCGGCGACATCGTGTTCATGGTGGGTGGCATCGCGCCGCTGGTATGGATCATGTGGCTCGCGGTGAAGTACCGCGGGAGGGGTGGAGCGCAGCCCGCGGAGCAGAAGACGGTGGGCACGGGCGATTCCGACATCGTCATGGACGAACTCGCGACGGTGTCCGGGGGCGACGAGCAATGAGTTCCTCCGCCCCCGCCGGGCAGACGCTGCTGATGGGCGGGTACGCGCTCATTCTCATCGGCTGCGCCGCCGGGTTGGATTGCCTTGCGCGGCACATTCATCAACGCTCGGAGCGGCATCGTACTGCGGGCTTCCGCTATCTGCCCCACCACGACTACTGGGTGTGCCCGACCAATCAGCCGCTGTGGCCGCATCGTGTCGATGACGATGCGCGTTTGGTTCGCTACCGGGCGCGTCCGTCGGTGTGCAATGCCTGTCCGGAGAAGCGGGAGTGCACCGACTCGTCGCACGGGCGGGAGGTCAGCCGCGCGATCGATCCCTGGCCGCATTCGGAGGCGGGTCGATTCCATCGTGGCATGGCCCTCATGCTTGTGGTACTCGCCGGCATCTTCCTGATGATCGCCGCGGTCCTGCACTGGTCACTCACGACTCTGCTCGTGCTGACGCCGATCGCCGTCGGCTGGGTGGTCGCCGCCTGGGTGCTGACAGGTCACTTCCGCCATACGCCTGCCGACTTCCCCACCGGTGTCCCCACGGCGGAAAGGAGTGCCCGATGATGCTGATCGTCATGGCGATGGTGGTTGTGACCTCGGTGCTTGCCTTGTCGACGGTGCGCGTTCTGCGTGAATACGAACGTGCTGTGGTGTTCCGGCTCGGTCGGCTGCGGCCGCTGCGGGGGCCCGGCATGGTGGCACTGATTCCGTTCGTGGACCGCATGGTTCGCGTGGATTTGCGGACCATCACCCTCACCATCCCACCGCAGGAGGCCATCAGTCGCGACAACGTTCCCGTGCGGGTGAATGCGGTCGCCTATTTCCGCGTCCTCGATGCGGTGCGCAGCGTGGTGGAGGTCGAGAACCATGCGGTGGCCACCTCCCAGATCGCCCAGACCACACTGCGTTCCGTGCTCGGCCGTGAGGATCTCGATACCCTCCTGTCGGAGCGTGACCAGCTCAATGCGAATCTGCGGAAGATCATCGACGAGCAAACCGAGCCCTGGGGAGTCAAGGTGAGTCTCGTCGAGATCAAGGATGTCGAGATCCCGGAGGCCATGCAGCGTGCCATTGCCCGCCAGGCCGAGGCCGAGCGTGAACGGCGTGCGCGGGTCATCCACTCGCGCGGTGAGGTGCAGGCGGCCGAAAACACCCGTGAGGCAGCTCAATTGCTCGCCGACACACCGGCTGCCCTCCAGCTGCGCTATCTGCAGGCGTTGGGCGAGCTCGGGGGCGAGGGACGCTCGACGGTCGTTTTCCCGATGCCCATCGACCTCGCCGAACCTCTCACCCGCTTGTTGCGGCCTGTGGCGGACTCCGAGTAGGGGCTGGGGCTGGTGCCGTGGCGTGACGCCCCGTTTCCTGCCCCGCCGCATCGAGTGCCTGCGGATGCTGACGAAGTGCCCCATGTGCCACAGAGGATTTCGAGCTGACTCGCCCTGGAGATGCCGTCGACGAGACCATCTCGTTGGCGGCATCGGTTTTCGGTGGCAGGACCGTGTTTGCGGCACTTGTGGGAGTCGTTCCTGGCACGCTGGGTTACTGATCAGTTGCCCAGTCTGTTTTTCCTGCTTTTACTGGTCGGTTGGTCTTGTAATCCCCCGGATCGGCATTGCTCGATGGCTTTCGTGAATGCACTGATCAGGCATGTTAACTGAAGTAACACATATCACCCCCTAATCGGCGGCTGGTCTGGTGGATATCGGCGGCGCGCTCGATAGAGTTTCCAATCAGCTACTACAGCAGTAGTTTTCGATCCCGAGTCGCGCCACGCGGAGGGGAGGGGATCGAGAGTCGTGAGCCGCCCATCCCTTCGCGGCGGCTCACGGTCGTCCCGCGGGTTGCCTGCAACGATCCCGGTGACGACGTCGAGGTCGACGCCCGGGTGCGGTTGGTTTGCTGCCTGCCCGGGCGTCGGCCCCGACCGGCGCCCGGGTGGCTCCTGGAGGTCAGCGGTTTCGCCGATGCGGCGGTGCCGGGGCGGCCTGGTCGGCGAGAGTGAGTATGTCCGCTACCGGGCGTCGAGGGGTGGGGGGAGGTTGGTGTGCGTCGTCGATCGGTGGGGTGCCGATGCGGACTACCGCCTGCGGAATGCCGGGGCTGGATATCATGCCGGTGAGCAGGTCCCGCCCGTCAGGTAGCTCCGTGATATTGGTCAGGGTGCAGGTGGCGAGCCCGGCGGCCGTGCACTCGAGTAGTACCGCGGACAGCGCCTCGCCGACACGAACCCATTGCGGTACCGAGTCCCGCACGGCGCTGAGCACCACGAGCTGGGCACGATCGGCGAAGTGATCGCGGCGGACGGTGCGCGGACCCGGGGGGAACACCCGGCCGACGCCGACCTGGGCGAACTCCGCCTTCGATGCCAGTGCGGTGCGCGGGATGCCCTCCTGCCCGTCGGAATGTCCTGCCCACCAGTGGAGTTCGGTGTCGTAGAACATGTCGTGGCCGCGCAGTGTCGCGAATTTCCTGGAGAGTGCGGCGAGCTGCGGCCGGACGGATTCGTCGAGCAGGTCGAGCCGCACATACTGTGCCGCTGTCAGCGCGCGCAGCCTGGGCAGGAGTTCGGCCCACCCCTGCGGCTCGTGGAGGGCCAGCCGGTCGGTGCGCCGGTGTTCGACGGCTCGGGCCAGGGCGTGGATGCTCGCCGGGGGATTGCTCCACGGCCGGAAATCGATGGCGGCCAGTCGATCCGGGTGGCGTTCATCGGGTACGCGCAGGATGTCGGTGTGCCAGCCGCGGTCGGCGAACACGGTCCTGACGTGGTGCAGCATCGCGCCACAACTGATCACCAGCTGGCGGCCGAGCGGGTCGGTCGAGGTCAGCTGCCGTTCGGCGTCGGCATACAGATAGAGGCGTCTGCCATCGAAGCGCCAGCGCCACGGCTGAGTGTTGTGCAGCGACGGCGCCCGCGCCGCCACCTCGACCATCGCCGTGATTGTCGCCGGATCGGGCACGGACCGACCGCGCACACCTTCGTCGCTGCTCATACCGGAAGTCTGCGGTTTGCCAGCAGCTCGCACATACGGCCGTTGCTCCTGTACCGCAGGGTATTTGGTCCTGTTGTGCGCTGTGCGGTTGTTCGGCAACGCAGGCGGCGGGGCTGATCGAGGCCCGATGCCCAGGGGCAATGGTCATCTCGAATACGACCTGTCGACTCTGCTGGGTCTGACGGTGGCTGCGCCAGGCTCGGGAATGCCGACCGGAGAGGACCGATCCCATGACCACCGCCCGTGCCTTCATCACCGCCGCAGTCTTCCTCTGGCTGGGCATGGTGCTGGCCATCTCGTTCATCGAGGCACCGCTGAAGTTCCGCGCCCCGAATGTCACCCTTGCCATCGGACTCGGCATCGGACGCCTGGTCTTCCGGGCCCTCAACGGCGTCGAATCCCTGCTCGCCGTCCTCGTTCTCGCCGCCGTCTGGGCTGATCCCCCCGGTGCTGCGACGACCGGCGCCCTCGCTGTCGCGATCGGCGCGCTGGTCCTGCAGCTCGCTTTCGTGCGCCCCCGGCTGACCCGGCGCAGCGACGCGGTGCTGGCCGGGCACGAGGGGCCGCGATCGCGCAGCCACTATGCCTACGTCGCCCTCGAAGTCCTGAAGGCGATCGCCCTTCTCAGTGCCGGCGTGCTCGTCCTGGACAGCGCGATGCGGTGACTTCGCGCGCTACGGTGCTCTGATGGGTGACGCCACGGGGCGGTGGCTGCCCGGGACCCGACAGTTCCGGGGTTACCGGCGTGGGTGGCTGCGGACCGACGCCGTGGCCGGAGTCACCGTGGCTGCCTATCTGATTCCGCAGGTGATGGCGTATGCGACGGTGGCCGGTCTGGCGCCGATCGCGGGCCTGTGGGCGGTGCTCGGCCCGCTGGCCGTCTATGTGGTGCTGGGGACCTCACGGTTGCTCTCGGTCGGGCCGGAATCGACGACGGCGCTCATGACGGCGGTGGCGCTGGCGCCGCTGGCCGCGGGTGACTCCGCCCGATACGCGGCCTTGGCCGCAGCGCTCGCGCTGCTGGTCGGAGCCTGCTGTGTGGTCGGCGCGGTGACCCGGCTGGGCGTATTGGCCGACCTGCTGTCGAAGCCGGTACTGGTCGGCTACCTGGCCGGGACGGCAGGAATCATGATCGTGGGCCAGCTCGGCCGGGTCAGCCGGGTGAGTGTGACAGGTGAGTCCATCCCCGATGAACTGCGGTCCTTCGCTACGCATGTCGACGAATTGCATTGGCCTACCGTGTGTCTGGCCGGCGGCACGCTGGCCGTGCTGCTGCTGGCGGCGTGGCGGGCGCCACGGCTGCCGGGGCCGCTGGTGGCGGTGCTGGGCGCGACAGCGGTGGTTGCGGTGTTCTCGTTGCGGGAAAGCGGGATTCGCGTGGTGGGTGAGATCCCGTCCGGGCTGCCGGTTCCCGGTGTACCGCACGTCGCGGCCGCGGACCTGGCGAAGCTGCTGCTACCCGCGGTCGGGATTGCCCTGGTCGGATTCTCCGACATGGTCCTGACCGCCCGCGCGTTCGCGGCCCGGCACAGCGTGGCCGTCGACGCGAATCGCGAACTGCTCGCCATGGGCGCGACCAACCTGACCGCCGGTGTCTCGCAGGGCTTTCCGGTCAGCTGCAGTGGCAGCCGCACGAGCATCGCCGACGCCGCGGGTGCGCGTACCCAACTCTACGCGGTAGGGGCGCTGCTGACGGTGCTCGCCGTCTTGTTCTGGGGGCGGACCGTGCTCGCCGCGTTCCCGGCCGCCGCGCTGGGCGCGCTGGTGATCTACGCTGCGCTGCGGCTGATCGACCTGCCGGAGTTCCGCCGCCTGGCGCGATTCCGTCGCAGCGAGCTGGTGCTCGCGCTCAGCACGGCCCTCGCAGTGCTGGCAGTCGGCGTCCTGTACGGGATCTTCATCGCCGTCGGGCTGTCCATCCTGGACCTGCTGCGCCGGGTGGCCCGAGCCCACGATGCGATCCAGGGCTTCGTCACCGGTCTGGCCGGCATGCACGACATCGACGACTACCCGGAGGCGACGACCGTGCCCGGACTGGTGGTCTATCGGTACGACGCCCCTCTGTGCTTCGCCAACGCCGAGGACTTCCGTCGCCGTGCGCTGGCGGCCGTCGATACCGCCGCCGCGACGGTTCCGGTCCGCTGGTTCGTCCTCAATGCCGAGGCCAATGTCGAGGTCGATCTGACCGCACTCGACGCCGTCGATCAGCTCCGCGCCGAATTGGCCTCCCGTGGAGTGGTTTTCGCGATGGCTAGGGTCAAGAAGGATCTGCGCGCGGCGCTCGACGCGGCTGGGCTCACCGCCCGCATCGGCGCAGATCGCCTGTTTCCGACGCTGCCGACGGCGCTGGCGGCCTATCGGCACCGGACCGGCGACCTCGGACCGGCGGATCAGTGACTTTCGGCCGTCACCGAGCGGCCCCGGACGCGAGATGCTGAACGGGCAGACGAGAAACTCCAGGGACGAGGTGCAAGGCCATGTCACACAATTGCTCCCTGCCGTGGCGGGTGTGGCGGATGCGGCCGTGGAACAGAAATCCGCTCATGCGGGCATCCGACCGCTGGGCGTCGGTGCTGCACATGCTGGTGGTCGTCCTGCTGCTGCTGGCCGTGCCGGTCGCTGCCGCGGTAGGCACCGAGACGTACACCCGCAGCGCCGCCCACATCAGTGTCGCGAACGCTTCGAAGACCACGGTCCACGCGACGGTTCTGACCGCGCCGAAGGAAGTCCAGCCGGCCGGTCCCGCGCAGCCGGCGCGTTTCGAGTCACGGGTGCAGTGGCAGCGCGACGGGAGCCTCGCGACCGGAACGATCGAGATCCGGCGCGATACGAAGGTCGGTGACACGGTGCAGCTCTGGGTCGGGCCCGACGGGCTGGCCACCGACCCGCCGCGGGAACCCGAAATGGCGGTGTGGGACGGCGTCGGCACCGGTCTCGCACTGCTCATAGGAGCTGGATTCGGAGTGTTCGCGCTGCTCTGGTGCGTCACGCAGGGGCTGGAACGCCTGCACGCCGCACGCTGGGAGGCGGAGCTGCGCGGGCTCGGCCGTCCCATCGGTACATAGTCACCACAGACCATCGGGAGGATACCGATCATGAGCGCCGACCTCAGTTCTGTTGCCGGGCAACCGATGTCGCGCATCATCGCCGCCGTCGACGGCTCGGCGACCTCATACCGGGCAGCGGTGTGGGCCGCGGTGGCCGCGGATCTGCACGGCTGCGGACTGCACCTCGTCACCTCCATCTCGCTGCCTGTCAGCGAAATCCCCGGCGAGTTGCTCGGAGACACCGACCTGGAGCTGCTCGACCGGGACGGTCAGCGAATCGTCGGCGAAGCCGGCCGCCTGGTGCGCGCCGCGGCGACGGGTGCGGCCGTGCCGATCACGACCGAGGTGATTCGCGAACCCATCATCGGCCATCTCCTCGATCAGTCCCGGCACGCGCGTGCGATCGCCGTGGGCAGCCGCGGACTGGGCGCGATCCGGCGCGGCCTACTCGGCTCGGTGGCCGATGCGGTCACCCGGCACGCGCACTGCCCGGTAGCCGTGATCCACGCGACCGCGGCGGCCGATCCGCTGTCGGCGGAGAAGCCGGTGCTGGTCGGCATCGACGGCTCCCCCCACAGCGTGCCCGCAGTGGAATTCGCGTTCCAGGAGGCTTCGGTACGCAAGGTCGGGGTGACCGCGCTACACGCTTGGACCGATGTTCTCGGCTCATACGTGCCGCTGATCGGCTGGGAGCCGCTGCGTGCGCAGGAGAACGAACTGCTCTCCGAGCGGCTTGCCGGGCTCGGCGAACGCTATCCCGACGTGCCGGTCCGTCGCATGCTGGTGACGGAGCGCCCAGCCCAGGCTCTGCTCCAGGAATCCGAGCACGCGCAATTGGTCGTGATCGGCAGCCGCGGCCGCGGCGGCTTCACGGGCATGCTGCTCGGTTCCACCAGTTCCACCGTGTTGCACAACGTCGAGACTCCGACGGTCGTCGTGCGCGCGTAATCGAGGATCAGGTGTCGCTCATGACCGAATTACAGCCGCTGGACGCGGGATTCATCGAACTGGAGGACTCCGATCGGCATGTCAGCCTCGGTATCGCCGCCGTGGCGATCCTGGCCGGTGCGCCTCCCGGTCGTGCGGAATTCGCGGCGGCGCTGGCCGAGCGGGTCTCGGCCAACGAACGCCTGCGGCAGCGTGTCCGGCGTACGCCACTGGACCTGGCCGTACCGGTTTGGGAGGACGACCCGAATTTCGATCTCGCCCACCATATCCGGTGGAGCGGGCTGCCCGCGCCTGCCGACGAGCCCGCCTTGCGTGAATTCGTCGCCGGTGAGCTGGTGGAGCGCCTGGACCGCGATCATCCGATGTGGGAGTGCGTCGTCGTCGACCACCTCGCGGGCGGGCGCTGGGTCGTGATCGTGAAGGCGCATCACAGTCTGGTCGACGGCGTCTCCGGCGTGAATCTGTTCGAAAGCTTCTGTGATGAAACGGAAGTGGAGAGCCGGGAGAAGCCGACGCCGGACACCGATGCCGCCGGAGGCGGGAACTGGTTCGACTGGGCGGTCACCGGGCTCCGATTGCCGGTGGAGGTGCCACGCTATGCGTTGGGTCTGGTCCGCAGCCTGGTCCCGGTGGCGGCCGCTCTCGTCTCCACGCCCGCGGCCTCCTCGCTCAACGGTCCGATCGGCAGGCAACGGCGCTATGCGATCGCGCGAGCCTCGCTCAGCGAGATCAGGGAGATCGGCCACGGCTTCGACACGACGGTCAACGACGTCGTGCTGGCCGCGGTGACATCGGCGTACCGAGCTGTCCTGCTCGGGCGCGGGGAAGAACCCACCGGGAACAGCGTGCGGATCCTCGTCCCGGTGTCGATGCGTGCTGCGGATGCGAAAACGTTTCTCGACAACCGTATCTCGGCGGTTCTGTCCCTGCTGCCCCTGCATCTCGACGACCCGGTCGAACGGCTCACCACCATTCACCGTCGGATGGCCCGGCACAAGTCGGGCGGGGCGGCGCAAGCCGAGAAGTCGCTGCTCGCCCTCGCCGGCCGGCTTCCGTTCGCTCCGGTTGCCTGGGGCATGCGGCTGTGGTCGCATCTGCCACAGCGCGGCGTGACGGCCGTGGCGACCAACGTCCCGGGCCCGCGCCGCACCCTCACCATGCTGGGTCGCGAGGTCCTGGAGCTGATACCGGCCATTCCCATCGCCATGCGCCTGCGTACCGGCATCGCGATCCTGAGCTACGGTGATCAGCTCACCTTCGGCATCACCGGCGACTACGACTCCACCCCCGACCTCGAGGTGCTCGCCGACGGAATCCACACCGCCATAACCGAACTGCTCACCGCCGCGCGAGCCCGGCCGCAGCACCCGGCCGAGTAGGTCTCCGGTGCCCGGGGCCACCGTCGGACAGCCAGAGGTCCCGCTACCGGCGGGACCAAGGTCCTGCCCACGGTGTCACCGGCAGCGGCGAAAGGCCGTCGGGCGTGGGACTTCGGCTTCTGTCTGCGGAGCCCCGTCATGGCGGACGATCGGACCGGCGGGCGGATCGACGCGCTCGCGGACGGAGGACACAATGGTTACCGGGTACGGGGGCCACGGCATCGGGGCGGCGGCCCTGCGGCTGCCGAACGCACTGCGACATGCGCTGGGGGAGTACAGGACACGCCATTCCGGCGCGATGGTCGAGCCAACGACGCCCGCGTCGGCGGTGCATGAGGTGCGCGCACGGTGGTTCGTCACGGTGACCGCCGGAGAATTCCTCGGGTTCCTCGTGCCGGCACTCGCGGGTGCGCTCATCGCACGCGCGAGTGGGGCGGCGGTTGCCGCCGTCATGCTGACGGCGGGGGCGGTCGAAGGCGCCGTCCTCGGGTACTTCCAGGCGCGGGTGTTGCGAACGCTGTTGTCCTGTTTACGAATTCGCGAGTGGATGGCAGTCACTTCGGTAGGGGCGGTGGCGGCGTGGTCGATCGGTATCCTGCCCATGCTCTACGGCGAACGATTCGGCGCGTGGCCCACGTGGGCACAGGTTCCGGTGGCCGTGGCGGGCTCGCTGATCGTGGTGTCCTCGATCGGCGTCGCGCAGTGGACGGTGTTGCGCCGCTTCAGTGATCGGTCCGCACTGTGGATCCTGGCCAACGCGGTGGCATGGATCGCTGGGCTCATCGCCTTCACGGTGGTGGCGCCGCCGCTGTGGCAGCCGGGCCAGCCGCCGATTCTCACTGCCGCCATCGGTGCGCTGGGAGGTGCCGCCATGGCCGCCGCCATGGCGTGGGTGACCGGCGCCTTCCTGACCCAGGTACTGGCCGACGGGCATCGCCGGACGCCGCATACGGAGCTCCGATCCTGAAGTCCGGCAACGGATTCCCCCTCGAGACCGTGCTCGACCCTTTCCGAACAGGAGAACGACATGAACCCCGAACCCTCCACCGTCCGCTCCGTCCGACTGCGCGGCGACCTGGACGAACCGCTCTCCCGCTGGCTGTGGCTGGTGAAATGGATCCTCGCGATACCCCACTACATCGTGCTGTTGTTCCTGTGGATCGCCTTCTGGGTGGTCACGGTGGTGGCGTGGTTCGCGATCCTGTTCACCGGGCGCTACCCGCGCTCGCTGTTCGACTTCACCGTGGGTGTGATGCGCTGGTCCTGGCGAGTGCAGTTCTACACCTACGCGGCACTGGGCACCGACAGGTATCCGCCGTTCACCCTGCGGCAGACCGACTACCCGGCGGATCTGGAGATCGACTACCCCGAACGGCTCTCGCGCGGGCTCGCTCTCGTGAAATGGTGGCTGCTCGCCATCCCGCACTATTTGATTCTGGCCGCCCTGTTCGGCGGCGGTGTGATGCTCGGCGGCGACACGGGCGACAGCAACGCCGGCAACACGATTCCGCTGATCGGCGTGCTGGTACTGATCGCCGCGGTCGCCCTGCTGTTCACCGGCCGCTACCCGCGCGGACTGTTCGGATTCGTCCTCGGCGTGAACCGGTGGTTCTACCGCGTCCTGGCGTATTCGGCCCTGCTGACCGACGACTATCCACCCTTCCGGCTCGACCAGGGCCCGCGGGAACCGGCCGAGGACGTCGCACCGTGACAACGAGATTCCCCCGGGTGCCGGAACGCTGGGCAGTCCTCGCCGTGCTGGTGGCGGTCGCGGTGGTGCTGGTCGCCGCGACCCTGGTGGCGATCCTCTGCGATCGCAATGACCAGTCCGCGCCGGCGCCGCCGGCCACCGTCGCCTCCTCGGCCGGCGCCGACTTCCGCTACGAACCCCTCTGGCCCTTCCGCAGCCTCGCCGAACACCCGGCCGCTCAACCGCACAGCACGACGGGACACGGCGAGTGATGCAACAGATCCCGGCTGGTGGATCCGAACAATGCGGCGGTCGCGGAGTTGCGGCCGCGTGTGCCGACCACCAGTAGCTGGGAATCGTGACCCGTCTCCGCCAGAACGGTGGCGGGTACGCCGGGAACGGTCACCTCGGTGACCTCCACGTCCGGGTGAGCCAGCCGATGCGGTGCCAGCGCACTCGTCAGGACGGCATCGTCCGCGGCCGTGTGGTCGGCTGCCGGTCCGATCGGCACGATCCGGTTCCCCGGCCGGCAGTGCACCGCGGTCAGCGGCACCGAGAGTGCCTCGGCGAGTTCGAATCCCAGCGCGAGGGCCGCCGTACTGAGTGGGGTGCCGTCCACACCCACCGTGACCGGTTTCCACCGCGGAATGCGACGGCCCGTTCTACCGCGCCATATCGCGACCGGGCACCGCGCGTGGCGCGCGACCTCCATGGTCGTCTGGCCGACCAGCCGCCCATCCCAGGCGGTCTGGGCCCCGACCACCAGGATCCGGGCGTGCGTGCTGCGCGCGATGAGCGCGGGAGCGGCCGCCTCGGGGGTGACCTCGGTGGTGACGGGCAACTCGGGTGCACAGGAACGCACCAGTGCCACAGCGTGTTCGGTGGTGTGCGCGGCGATCTCGTGCCAGCGCACCACCCGTCCGCTCGGGTGAGCGTGCTCCGCCTCGCCGTCGCCGCGAGGAAATCTCGGCGCGCAGGCGATGACGAGCGGTTCGTGGATGGCCGTGGCGAGATATGCGGCCCAGCGGACGGCATTGAGTGAAACCGTCGAGCCGTCCACCCCGGCCACGACGGCATTGCGAGCATGGTGCGCGTCCATCGTTACCTGCCTCCCGCCCGGCGTATCCGTGCGAAACCTGTTCCGACTCTCCGAGAATGACGCGTCACCGGCGATCGCACACGATGCGAGAGACCTCGATCGCGGTGACGTAAGACCATCCGCGCGCCGGATCAGGCCGGGCGACAGGTGTATCGGCCCTACACGGCGGTGATGACGACCTTGAGCGCTCCGGTCTCGCCGGCGCGCGCGAAGGTGTCGTACGCGGAGGGGAATTCGTCCATTGTGAAGCGGTGGGTGATCATCGCGGCGGGGTCGAGCCGCCCGCTGGCCACCAGGTCGATGAGCCGGGGTGTGGAGTAGGTGTCGACCAGGCCGGTGGTGATGGTGAGATCGCGGATCCAGATCTTCTCGAGGTGCAGGGTGGCGGGCTTGCCGTGCACGCCGATATTGGCGACGTGACCGCCCGGGCGGACGAGGTCGACTGCGGTTTCGAACGTTTCCGGGATGCCGACCGCCTCGATGGTGACGTCCGCGCCGAGGCCGCCGGTCAGCCGTGCGATCACGTCGGCCGGATTGTCGCGGCCGCTGTTGACGATGACGTCCGCGCCCAGTTTCGCGGCGGCGTCGAGCCGGCTGTCGGCCAGGTCGATGGCCACGATGTGGCCGGGGCTGTAGAGCCGGGAGGTGACGATCGCGGCCAGCCCGATCGGACCCGCGCCGATGATCGCCACGGTATCGCCCGGCCGCACGGCGCCGTTGAGGACGCCGACCTCGTAGCTGGTGGGCAGAATGTCGGCGAGCATGAGCATCTGCTCGTCGGATATGCCCTGGGGGATCGGGTAGGTCGAGGTATCGGCGAAGGGGACGCGCACCATCTCCGCCTGCGTGCCGTCGATGAGATGGCCGAGGATCCAGCCACCACCGCCGAGGCACTGCCCGTAGCGGCCCTCCCGGCAGAATCGGCATGCGCCGCAAGCGCTGATGCAGGAGATCAGGACCCGCTCGCCGACCTTGCGGGTGTGCACTCCGGTACCCACCTCGACGATGGTGCCGACGGCTTCGTGACCGAGAATCCGGCCGGGCGCGAACTCGGGGACGTCACCCTCGAGAATGTGCAGATCGGTGCCGCAGATCGTCACCGCCTCGACACGGATGATCGCATCGGTCGGCTGCGTGATGGCCGGGTCGGGAGCCTCATCCCAGGATTTCTGCCCGGGTCCATGAAAAACCATTGCTCGCATCGGAATACCTCCTGTGCGCGGACATCTCGACCGGCCTAACGGTCCGGCGCCGCCGCAGAGCGTGATCGGCGGCCGTGCGTATCGGTCGCGGCGTCGAGGGAATCGGCGAAGTCGATGAGCTGGCGGACCTGTTCGCCGTGCCGGCGCAGGAAATCCTCGCGGGCGCGGCCGCGCCGGAAGGTGAGGAAGGAGCGGCCGGTCTCGAGCTGCCAGGTGTACCAGAACAGGTAGGGGATGGTGAGGACGAAATTGGCTATGCCCCAGACGATCCAGACATCATTGTTGAACCAGCCGTCCGACGGCATCACCTTCGGGAAGATGTTGTAGATCGCGATCACCAGCATGAGCACGGGCAGCGTGTAGATGCGCGCCATGATGTAGAGCTCGGGGCGGCGCTTGACCAGCGGATAGATCTCCGCGACCGCGAGTATGCAGATACTGGCGGCGAAATGCTCTTCCTGCGGGGGATATCCGCCGAAGGTGAAGCACAGATTCCAGGTGGTGTAGAGGAAGTTCCACGCCATGGTCGTGTAGGCGACGAGCTCGGCGTTGCGGCCGGGCAGCACCTCCCAGAAGCGCGGGCAGTAGGGGATCGTGAGGCACAGTCCGAGCCCGACCGCGGCGTTCCAGTAGTTGCCGATCTGGGCGTCGCGCAGGGTGGCTTCGGCGATGTTGAGGAACAGGATCGCGTACGGGAACCACAGGAATCGCGGGTTGCGCAGGATCTCCCACACCCGTCCGGGGCGTTGCTCGGCCACGGCGATCCGCATGGCACCGACCAGGGTCAGCGGGATGAGCACCGACAGAATCTTGGCCCAGGAGAACCAGTTGATCAGCCCGATATCGCGGCCGGGCCCCCAGATCCAGAGCGGGAACGTCAGCAGCGACAGCCCCCACACCCACATCGCGGGTCGTGGATGGGTGCGCATGTAGTCGACGATGAGCCACAGCACACCGCAGAACACCAGCATCGAAACCGCAGTCACCCACGTGAAGGGGGCCGGATTCCCGGACACCGCCTGCGACGCCGCACTGATCATGGTGGATAGCGCCTTTCGCTCGCGTCAGCCCTGTTCGATCGTGAGGATGTCGGCCAGCGGGCGCCGGGGAGTCGGCGGCAGCGGCGGTTCCCCGTCCGGCACGGTGCCGATCCGCACGACGATCTGCGGTGTGCCGGGATGCCGCAGCAGATTGGTGAGAATGTTTCGGCCCGTGGGCAATTCGGTGATGTGGGTGAGCGCGCAGGTCGCCAGCCCGGCCACCGTGCATTCGAGCAGCACCGCGGAGAGGGCCTCGCCGGTCGCCAGCCACTCGGGCAGGGAATCACCCTCCGAGCTCAGCATGACCATGCCGGCGTGGTCGTCGGTCTCCGCGCGCCGCATGGAGTGCGCCGCGGACGGGAAGACCCGGCCCACCCGGACCCGGGCGAATTCCGCGTCCGAGACCAGCGCCGCGGCCGGAACGCCCTCGGGATCCCCGGAATGCCCTGCCCACCAGCCGATCTCGGCCTGGTACATCATGTCGTGCCGGCGCAGCGCCGCGGTCTGTTCGGATACCGCGGCCAGCCTGGCCTGTACCGCGTCGTCGAGCGTGTCCAGCTCCAGGTAGTGCGGCGAGACCAGCATGCGCAGCCGGCGCTGGAGGTCTTCCCAGTTCGCGGGCGCGCCCATCGGCAGCCGGTCGGTGTGGCGGTGCTCGATGGCGCCCGCGCGGGCCACCAGACCCGATGGGGGATCGGGCCAGGGCCGGAAGCTGATCTCGGCCAGGCGGCCGGGATCCAGCGGGTCCGGGATCCGAGTGGTGTCGGTGTGCCAGCCCTGCGCGCCGAACGCGGTGCGGACGTGGTGCAGCATGGCGCCGCAGCTGATCACCTGCTGCCGGCCGTGCGGGTCCGCGGCGATGAGCAGCCGGTCGGGATCGGTGCGCAGGTGCAGCCGTGTGCCGTCGAAGCGCCAATGCCAGGGCTGGGTGTTGTGCACGGAGGGCGCGCGCGAAGCCAGCAGCATCGCGGCCCGCAGCGTGCGGTGGTCGGGTACGGCGAGCGGGGTGGCGTTCATTGCGGTCATACTTCGAGTGTTCGCGTCGGCCAGTTCGGAACATACGGGCTTTCCGCCTGCTGACCAGGGACGTTGGTCACCAGGGCGAGTGCCGGCACGGTGCGTTCGGCCCGCTCCTTGATGCCCCGCAGCATCTTGGCCTCCATGATGAGGCTGCCGGGCTCCATGATCAGCATGTAGAAGAGCCGTTGCAGCAGACCGGCGTCCGGTAGCGCGATGCGGTTGCGGCTGATCAACCGGGTGCCCTCGGCGGTCGGGTAGAGGCCGAACGCCCACACCCAGTGGTGGTCGGTCGAGGCCAGCACGAAGGCGCGCGGGCGGTCCAGCACGGCCACCCGCATCGCGGGACCGGACTTGCCCATCGGCAGCACATCGTCCACCGCGAGCTGCTGATACTGCGGCAGGATCTGGTCGGCGCTGTGCATGTCCAGGCCGAGCAGGTTCTCGACCCAGTCATAGGTATAGGCGCCGGCCCGGCCCGGTCCCATCTGAACCAGCCACGGCCAGATCTGCTCCGGCGTGGCGGCGACGGTGATCGCACGGGTGGTGACGGTGCCGGCTTCGGCGAGCAGTCCGTCGCCGGGCATCGCCCGCCCGACTTCCTCGGCGGTCGAGCCCCAGGTCACGCACTTGGTGCGTGCGAAGAGCCGGTATCCGGCCGCCAGCCCGGTGAGAGCCGAGGCCACGCCGATCGCGGTCGCCAATGGTGTCTTCACGGTTGTTCCTCTCGGTGGGACGTCGATGTCGATCCTCGGCCGCGTCGCGGGATTTCCGCAGGGACCGATGGCCCGACATCCGCCCTCGGAACCGGTGACTTTCGGCCATCTCGCCGCAGCCACCCGCGCGGGATGCTGTGAACGAACAGCGGATTCGCACGGATCGGAGGACATGCCATGAGGGAGTTCACGGACCGGAGCGCGCTCGTCACCGGCGGTGCGCGGGGAATCGGCGCGGCGGTGGTCGCGGAACTGGTGAAGGCGGGCTTCGGCGTCGTCGTCGCGGACCTGCGCACCGACGCCGGGAACAAGCTCGCCGAAATCCATGGGCCGCAAGCACGATTCCATCACCTCGACGTCACCGACGAGGGGGAGTGGCAGCGGGTGCTGGAGAAGACAGAGCGAGAATTCGGCCCGCTGGGCGCACTGGTGAACACCGCCGAGATCCTCGACCTCGGGACCGTCGAGTCCGAGTCGCCCGCCCTGTTCCGGCACGTGCTGGACGTCAACCTCTACGGGCCCTGGCTCGGGATGCGGCTGGCCGCGCCGCGCCTGCGTGCCGCGGGCGGCGGCACGATCGTCAATATCTCCTCGACCGCCGGCCTGATGGGATACCCGGGCATCAGCGGATACGTCGCCAGCAAGTGGGGACTGCGCGGATTGACCAAAGCCGCGGCGCTGGAACTGGGTTCGTCCGGCATTCGCGTGTGCTCGGTGCACCCGGGGCTGATCCATACGGCGATGACCATCGGCCTGGCCGAGTCGATCGCCGCCACCCAGCCGCTGCCGCGATTCGGCGACCCGGAGGAGGTTGCGGCCATGGTGCGGTTCCTCGTCACGGAGGCGACCTTCTCGACCGGGTCGGAATTCGTGGTCGACGGCGGCGCGACCACCGGTCAGGCCGGGCTGATCGAAACGTCTGGTGCAGACCAGCGGTAATGGCGACACGAAAGAACTGGAGGCATCGCCATGATGTACTGGTACGGCCACGATATGGGTGGCTGGGGCTACGCCTGGATGGGCGTGGGCATGTTGGTCTTCTGGGCCCTGCTCATCGTCGGAATCGCGTTCGCGGTCCGGTTCGCGGTATCCGACCCGGGCCGCTCGGGGCGCTATGAATCCCCGTCGCCGCAGGAACTGCTGGCCCAGCGTTTCGCGCGCGGCGAGATCGACGAGACCGAATACACCAATCGCCTTGCCGCACTGCGGGCCTCGGGCGCGCGGCAGTAGGACGACAGGAGCGAGAGAATGTCGGAGATTTCCGAAACCCCCGGCGGGCAACTGAATCCGCCGGTCGTCGTGGCAACGGACGGATCGGCCGTCTCGTACCTCGCCGTGGCCTGGGCGGCCGTGGATGCGGGACTGCACGGCTCGCCGCTGGAGATCGTCACCTCCATGGCGGTCCCCGGCGGATGGGGGCCCGGTGCGATGCTGACCAATACCGACACCGACTGGCTCCGCCTGGATGGCAAGCGGGTGGTCACCGAAGCGAGCCGCGTAGCGCGCACCGCCGCCGTCGGCGACGGCCTGTCCATCCGCACCGATGTCACCTTCGACACGGCGATTCCGTCTCTGATCGAACGGTCGCGGCGGGCTCGCCTGCTGGTGGTGGGCAGCCGCGGGCACGGCGCGATCAGGCGTGGCCTGCTCGGATCGGTGAGCACCGCGGTGACGCGGCATGCCCACTGCCCGATCGCGATCGTGCATTCGACAGCGGCGATCGACCCGGTCTCCGCGGAGAAGCCGGTGCTCGTCGGCATCGATGGCACACCCAACAGCGTGCCTGCCCTGACGCTGGCTTTCGAGGAGGCATCCCGTCGCAAGGTCGGGCTCGACGCGCTGCACGCCTGGAGCGACACCAACCGTGGCGGTCTGCCGCTGCCGGGGTGGGACGCCGTCCGCGACCGCGAAACCGAACTGCTCGCTGAACGACTGGCCGGATTCGGCGAACGCTACCCGGACGTCCAGGTCCGCCGAATCCTGGTTCGCGACCGCCCGATCCAGTCCCTGCTGGAAGCCGCGGAGACCGCCCAGCTGCTGGTGGTCGGCAGTCACGGCCGCGGCGGGTTCGTCGGCATGTTGCTCGGCTCGACCAGCAACGCCCTACTGCACAGCGTGGAATGCCCGATGATCGTGGTGCCGACCCGCTGACCGGGCCGACATGGTCTCGGCGCAGTGGTAACTGCAGTACCGCCCCCCGACAAGGGGGGTCCGTGCTCATCGTTGATTGCATATTTTCTAAACTAATAACCTAGTTTATTGGTGAAGGAGAATGTTGCCATGGACGATCAGACCACTGCGGAGCGGTCGGAGGCAGCACCGGAGCAGTCGGCAGTGCCGGAATCGGCTCTGGTGCAAGAACTGTGAGCGTGCGGGCACTGTTGCCGGTCTGGTCGGACTGGCGTGCGGGCGTGCGTGCTCCGGGCGCGGATCTGCTGTCCGGGCTGATCGTCGCCCTGGTCGCGCTGCCGTTGGCGCTGGGTTTCGGGATCTCCTCGGGCCTCGGCGCGGCCGCCGGCCTGGCGACCGCGGTGATCGCGGGCGCGGTTGCGGCGGTCTTCGGCGGATCGCGGTTCCAGGTGTCGGGGCCCACGGGAGCGATGACCGTGGTGTTGGTGCCGATCTTCCATCAGCACGGTGCGAGCGGGGTGCTGGCCGTGGGGCTGCTGGCCGGGCTCGTGCTGGTGGTGCTCGCGGTCGCCGGGGTCGGGCGTGCGGTGCGCTACATGCCCGCCCCGGTGATCGAGGGTTTCACCGCCGGAATCGCGGTTGTCATTGCGCTGCAACAGGTCCCGGCAGCGCTCGGTATCGCGCACGCGCACGGGGACAAGGTATGGCAGGCCGCCGCTGACGCGGTGCGCCAGTACCTGGGCCATCTCGACCCGCTGCCGATCGCCACCGCCCTGCTGGTGGCAGCGCTCATGCTGGTCGGTGGCCGGTATCTGCCCCGCTGGCCGTTCGCGCTGGTGGCCGTGGCGCTGGCGACCGCCGCGGTGGCGGTGTTCGATCTGCCGTTGGCCAGGATCGGGACCATTCCGTCGGGATTGCAGGCCCCCGCCCTCGGCTTCCTCCATGCCGACCAGCTCGGTTCGCTGCTGGCGCCGGCGCTGGCGGTGGCCGCGTTGGCGGCGTTGGAGTCACTGCTGTCGGCTACGGCCGCCGACGCGATGGCGGTGGGTACCCGCCACAACTCCGACCGCGAGCTGTTCGGCCAGGGCCTGGCCAATATCGCCGCACCGCTGTTCGGAGGTGTCCCTGCCACCGGCGCGATCGCGCGCACCGCGGTGAACGTCCGCTCGGGCGGTCGCACCCGGCTGGCCGCGCTCACCCACGCGATCGTGCTGGCGGCCATCGTCTTCCTGGCAGCCCCGCTGGTCGGGCAGATTCCCCTCGCCGCGCTGGCCGGGGTGCTGCTGGCGACCACGGTGCGGATGGTCGAGACGGCGTCCCTGGCGGCGATCGCCCGCGCTTCGAAGGGAGACGGGGCGATCATGGGCGTCAC
This sequence comes from Nocardia sp. NPDC004123, assembly GCF_053603795.1. Lineage (NCBI taxonomy): Bacteria > Bacillati > Actinomycetota > Actinomycetes > Mycobacteriales > Nocardiaceae > Nocardia > Nocardia sp. NPDC004123. Next base: position 19,651 of record NZ_JBSGGG010000035.1, on the reverse strand, counting down.
GTTCCTGGTCACCGTCGTCGCCGATCTGGTGACCGCGGTGGCGGTGGGTGTGGGGATCGCGGTGGTGCTCGCCCTGCGCGCGGTCGCGAAAGAGGCTCGCCTGCACCAGATCCCGCTGGACGAGGGAGATCACCTGGCCGAGGAGCACGACCTGCTCGACGAACACATCGTCGCCTACCGGCTCGACGGGCCGCTGTTCTTCGCCGGCGCGCACCGATTCCTGCTGGAGCTGGCCGAGGTATCGGATGTGCACGTGGTGATCCTGCGCATGTCGCATGTCACCGCGCTGGACACCACCGGTGCGCTGGTGCTCAAGGACGCGATCGGCAAACTCGAACACCGCCACATCGTCGTGCTCATGTCCGGGCTTCGCCCCGATCATCAGCGCCGTCTCACCGCGATCGGGGCCCTGCCCGCGGGCGGCGCCGACCACCTTTTCACCCACACGCCCGATGCCATCACCTGTGCGCGGCAGCTGGCGCCCGCGGTGGCCGGGGACGGTCATCGAGCGGGCGCCTGACATCCTGTGCGCGCACTGTTCAGCGCGTGTTGGTCGAGGGGCGGGCCGGGAGCCCCAGGGCGGAGCGGTTGCAGGCCAGGGCGAGGTCGGTAGCGGTCACCAGGCCGGTGAGGCGGCCGGTGGGGTCGGTGACGGCGACGGCATCGAGGTTGGGGCGCAGGACGATTCGAGAAATGACGTCGGCGAGCAGATCGTCGGCGTGAGCGATCGCGGCCGGGGGGAGCGGGCGGGCGAGGTCTGCGACCCGGAGGCCGGGGTGCGGACGTGCGCTGGTGCGCAGGAGATCGGCCCAGGCGAGGACGGCGCACGGGTGGCCGTCCTGATCGACGACCGGGAAGAGGTGGTGGTGGGTGTAGACGAGGTCGGATCGGAGGAACTGGTCCAGGGTCCACGAGGCGTCGGCCATCCGCGGCGCGGGGGTCATGATATCGCCGATGGTGGTGGCGCCCAGACGATGTCGCAGGCCCGCCATGGTCAGCTCGCTGTTGGCGGCGCTGTAGAGGAACAAGCCGAGCAGTATCAGCCACAGGCCGCTGAAGTCGCGGAACGCGATGATCTCGGCACTGCCGAGGCCACCCAGGGTCATGCCCAGGACCTGGCCGGTGCGGGCGGCCGCCGTCGCGGCGCGCAGGCGGTCGCCGCTGCGCCACCAGATCACCGCCCGGACGACGCGCCCACCGTCGAGGGGCGCGCCCGGCAGCATATTGAACACGGCGAGAACCACATTCACGGTGGCGAGCCAGACGAGGGTTTCGGTGACCGGGCCGCCTGGGGAGAAGACCGACGACACGGCCGCCGCGCCGTAGGCCATCACACCGAGCACCAGACTGGTGGCGGGGCCGACCAGGGCGACCCGCAGGTCGGTCCGGGCGTCCTTGGGCTCGTCGGTCAGCTCGGAGGCCCCGCCGAGCAGCCACAGCACGATGCGTTCGACATGAATCCCATTGCGGGTGGCCACGATCGAATGCGCCAGCTCGTGTGCGAGCAGGCAGGCGATCAATACGACAGCGCCGACGATCGCCGCGGCCCAGATGATTCCGGCGTCGGCGGTGCCACGGAGGTAGGTGGCGAGTATCCACGTGAAGAGCCCCACGGTGACGGCCGCGGACCAGTGCGCGGCGATACGGATGCCGCCGATTCTTCCCAGTGGGACAGTGGATCGGAGCTGCATGGTGTCCTCGTCTGTTGTGCGGGTCGGATCAGTGCCCGGACCCGGTCAGCCCCTGAGCGAGCAGGATGCGGTGGGCCTGCTGCGCGGCCGAGAATCCGCCGTGTTCGTCCGGTCCGGCGTCGGCGGGATACTCGAGGCCACGCACGAGTGCGGTGACGGCCTCGGTGAGCGCGGTCAGACGTCGTTCGATGTCATCGGTCTGCATCTGGCCCGGCAGTGTCAAGGCCGCCACACCCCCGGAGACCGCCGTCAGGTCGGTGCCGAGCAGGAGGAAGCGCAGCGCCACCGGGAGCTGCGCCAGCACATGGTCGAGTTGACCGGGAGAGAACAGGTCGGCGAGGGCGTCGGTCACCACCCCTACCAGCGGCACGGCCTCCTCGGGAGTGACGCCCGCGGCATGGGCGAACTGGGCGAGGAATGACGGCACATCGCGCGGGACCGGCACGTGGGCCGGGATCCAACCCTCGTAGAACGTACCGCGCAGCAGTTCGGGCAACTGGGCGCTGAGATGCGCGGCGGCATTGATGCCCAAGCGGTCGCGCACGGTGTGCAGCCATGCGCGCAGTGCGCGATGGGCGAGGATGCGATCCTCGGTGTCGATGGCCTTGGCCACGGCCGCCAGCCATTCGTGGGCGGTGTGCACGCTCGGTGCGAACGGATCGGTGTGATGGCTCATGGGACACGGCCTTTCAGGAGATGAGTAGGCACTGTGGTGATAGGTCGAGCCTGCGCTCCCCGCGGGCCCGACGGCAGAGGACTGGTGCCACCGCACCGACGACAGAGGTCACCGCCGCGATGGTCTTTGCGCCCTGCCGGCTTCGGGGAAGTGGTCGCTGGATCCGGCAGACCTGCCGGGGGCGGCCCGATGGCGGACCAGCCAGCGGCGGATTTCGTCCGCGCCCCACACGATGAGCGGGAAGGGAAGGGTGAAAGCCAGCATGGCTGGGGTGAGGGAGGCGGTGCCGAGGAGGGTGTGCAGAGGCGGGAGGTAGATGATGACGGCGGTCAGGGCTGCCTCGAAGGCGATGCCCCAGAGCAGGAGTGGGTTGGAGAGGACGCCGATCGAGCGCAGGGAGGCGTATTCGGTGCGGGCGGCGAACGCGGTGCCGATCTGGCCGGTGACCATGCCGAGAAGGGTCATGGTCGTCGCCTGCTGATAGGCATTGTGGAGAGGGGTGCCGGGGCCGGTGGGCGCGCCGGGATGCCATCCCGCGCGCAGGAGCACCCAGAAGAAGCCCGCCATGGCCAATGCTGCGCAGAGGATGCCGAGGAACAGCCAGGCGCGCAACAGCATCGGCGTCCGGGTGACCGGTTCGTCGCGCGGGCGGGGTGGCTGGTCCATGACGCCGGGTTCGGCGGGTTCGCGGCCGAGGGCCAGGGCGGGCAGGGTTTCGGTGCCGACGTCGAAGGACAGCAGTTGCAGCACGGTCAGCGGAAGCGGAACGGCGCCACCGGAGAGCGCGAACACCAGGAACGGGACGACCTCCGGGGTGGCATGGGCGAAGATGTAGAAGATGAACTTGCGGATGTTGACGTAGACGCGCCGCCCGGCCTCGACGGCGCTGGTGATGGTGGCGAAATTGTCGTCGGTCAGCACCATGGTGGAGGCTTCGCGTGCCACGTCGGTTCCCGAGCGGCCCATGGCGATTCCGATATCCGCGCGCCGCAGGGCGGGCGCGTCGTTGACGCCGTCGCCGGTCATCGCGACCACGTGGCCGGCTTCCCGCAGCGCGTCGGCGATCCGCAGCTTGGCCTCCGGTGACGAGCGGGCGAAGATCAGCGCCGGGTCTCCCGCGAGTAGCCGGTCGAGGTCCTGTTCGGACATGAGGTCGAGTTCGTCGCCGGTCACGATGACCGGCTCCCCGTGGGTGATGCCCACCTGGGCGGCCACCGCCGCCGCGGTCAGGCCGTGGTCGCCGGTGATGACGATGATCCGGATCCCGGCGGTGTGGCAGGCGCTCACGGCCTCGGCCACTCCGGGCCGGGGCGGATCCACCATCGCCACCAGGCCCACGAGCATCAGTTCGCACTCGGCCTGATCAGGTTGTCGCGGGTCCGGCGCACCGTCTTCGAGGCGGCGTTCGGCCACGGCGAGGACCCGCAAACCTTGCCGGGCCAGTTCGTCGACCAGCGCGCCGAGCTCATGTCGGCGGGCGGTGGTCAGGGGCACCGCTCGCCCATCGTCATCGAGTTCCGTATTACACAGTGGCAGAAGCGATTCCGGTGCGCCTTTGGCGTGCACGACATGGATGCCGGAATCCTCTGTGTCGAGCGTGGACATTCGCTTGCGCGACGAATCGAAATGGAACTGCCGGATCCGACGCCGCAGGCGCAGCTCGGGATCGAGTCGAATCCCCAGCGCCGCAGCGGTTTCGAGGATCGCCACCTCGGTGGGATCACCCATCGCCCGGTCATCGCCGCCGGGGCCGTGGAGGCGTGCGTTGTTGCAGGCGGCCATGGCGGTGGCCAGTCGGATCAGGGTGAGCCGTGGCGCGGGTGGCGGGTGCTCCGACGCGAAGTCGAATCGTCCACCGGCGGTGTGCGCCACCACGACCCGCATTCGGTTCTCGGTGAGAGTGCCGGTCTTGTCGGTGCAGATGACATCGGTGGACCCGAGCGTCTCCACCGCGCTGAGCCGCTTCATGACCGCGCCGCGGTGGGCGAGTTCGCGGACCCCGATGGCCAGCGCCAGCGTGATGACCGGGAGCAGCCCCTCCGGGACATTGCCGACCAGCAGCCCGACCGCGAAGACCACCGCGTTGACGAACGAGAGCCCGGCCGCGAGGGTGGCGAGCGGGATGAAGGCCGCCCCGAGCGCGACCGACACCAGGGCGATGAGCCAGGCCACCCGGCGTACCTGATGTTCGAGCGGGCTCTCGTCGCGTCGCACGCGCTCGGACAGGGACGCGATCCTGCCCAGCTCCGAGCGCATCCCGGTGGCGTACACCACCGCCCGCGCCTCGCCCTCGGTGCAGGTGGTTCCGCTGAAGACCAGGTCGGGCGCGTGCAGCAGTGGCACGCCGGCATCGGCCAGGTCCGCGGCCCGATAGACGGGCATGGATTCGCCGGTCAGGGCGGATTGGTCGACCTCGATGCCGCCGTCGAGCATGCGGGCGTCCGCTGAGATCCGATCGCCCTCGGAGATCACCAGCACATCGCCCGGAACCAATTCGGTGGCATCGATTTCCGCGACGGCCCCGTCTCGCAACACCGTCGCCCGGGTCGGCAGATAGGCGGCAAGCGCCTCCACCGCCTGCTCGGCGTGGCGTTCCTGTACGAACGCGAAGCCGGCGTTGATCACGATCACGATCACAATGGCCGCCGCGATCGGCGCGATGCCGACCGCGGCGGCCAATCCGGCCGCCGCCCAGAGCAGTATCGCCAGCGGATGAGTGAACTGCCGCAGCAATTCTCGTGGCCAGGTGCGGCCACCCCGCCGCTGAAGCTGATTGGGACCGACGTGGACGAGCCGCCGCCGCGCTTCGCGATCGGTCAGCCCGGTGCGGCTGCTGCGCAGATCCCGGAGCAGCAGGTCGATGCGCTCGGTGGGGTCCGGCGGCACCGTGGATTCGCCAGCGGTCGCGCTGCCGGGCGTGTCGGCCGCGCGCACATCGGTGCCGGTTGTCATGCGGATCAGCCACCACGGTTGGGCGGCAGGTCGATGCCAGCCGGATCCGCGTGGGGCGAACTCGCGGAACGTCCTACCGCGTTCCACCCGCGCAACGCCTGGGCGACGGTGACATCGATCGAGCTGGTCGTGTCCACGGTTGTCGCGTCCGGCCACGGAGAGTTGGTCGTGGCCAGTGCACGCGCGATATCGGGGGTGGCCTCGGAATCGCCGGGGCGGCGCGTACGGATGCGCGTGTCGGACGTCTGGGGCGGGCACTCACAGCGCAGCGAGATCAGCTCGGCGTGGGCGCCCGCCGCGAGCGCCTGGGCGCGGGTCCGTTCGGCGGCATCGATCCAGGAGGCGTCGAGTATCACCGAGACACCGAGCCCGAGCCGCTGCCGTGCCAGCTCCAGCATGTGGGTGTACACCAGTGATCTCGCGTCGGGCCGATAGGCTCCGGCGTCGAGGCAGCCGCTCGCACCGGTGATCGCTCCCGAGGCGCGGAGTCGGGCTCGCACGGTGTCGCTCGAGATGACCTCGGCGCCGGTGATCTCCGCGAGACGGGTTGCGACGGTGGACTTTCCGGTCCCGGGCAGGCCGCCGACCAGGGCCAGCCGCACCGCGCCGGCCTCCAGGTGCCGCACCGCGAGATCCAGGTGCCGGATCGCGTGACCGACGAACTGCTCGTCGCCCTGTGCGGCCCGGATATGGTTGGTCTTGGCCCGCACCATGGCCCGGTAGGCGATGTAGTGGTGGCGCAGCGAGGCCGGCGGCGAATCCCCGGCCGCGCGCAGGTAATCGGTGAGAAAGTCCTCGGCGAGCTGGGGTCGGCCGAGGAACTCCAGATCCATCGCCAGGAAGGCGGCATCGTCGAGGCCGTCGACAGCGCGGAGGGAGTCGTCGAAGTCGAGGCAGTCCAGGATTCGGAAGCCGTCGGGGAGCGCGAAGATGTCTTCGGTCAGAAGATCGCCGTGCCCATCCAGAATCCGGCCGTCCGCAATACGTTCGGCCAGCAGCGGCGAGCGGCCGTCGAGGAAACGCATGGCCAGCCGCTCGATGCGGTCGACCAGCGCGGGATCGAGCGTACTGAGCGGATGGGATCGAGGGCCGCGCAACAGGATTCGCCATCGCTGCCGCAGGGCCTGTGCCGTTCCCGCCTGATCGATGGTGCTGCTGCGAATGGCATTGCGATGGAATCGGGCCACCACCGTCGCCAGTACGGACAGTTCCGCCCGGCCGATCTCGCCGCTGGTGACCAGCCTGCTCAATCTCCGAGATTCCGGCATCCGCCGCATGATCAGCACGGGTTCGCCGGGACTGTCGAGCGGACCGGTGAGATGTTCCAGGCCCAGGTAGACATCGGGAGCCCAGCGCCGATTCAATTCGAGTTCGCGGCGCAGCGCATGTTCCCGGGCCTCGGTCGTGGCGAAATCGAGGAAGTCGGTGACGATGGGCTTCTTCACCTTGTACGCCCGATCCCCGACCAACACCACCAGCCCGGTATGCGTTTCCCGCAGCTCCGCGGCGCGCGCATCGTGGAGGGTCCCGCCGCGCAGGTGCTCGGCAGCCACGGCGCGGTCGACCGCCCGCTGTCGCGGGTCGTCGGGCCGGACGACAGGACGTGAGGTGGAGGCGTTCGTGTCCATGCCTCCCACACTCCGCGCGCCGGGCTGCCGGAAACAGAGGACTTAGGTCCCCGCAGTGACGACAACGGTCCCGTCGCCGGCGATCGCCCGTAACTACGTTGTGCCTGTATGGTTCGGTGATCAATCCGGGGAGGACTATCGCATGGCGCAGCTTCGGCATCGGATCGACGAAATGACCGATGACTCGGGATTCCTCGGTCTTGTCGACCCACATGCGTACACGTCGTTCGTGGGCGAAGACTGGACCTTGGAGATGCTGTTCGAGCGCGTCGAATCAGAGATGCGGCAGCGGAGAATGCTGCTCTGGGGAACCGGCGGCGAGGAGCAATGGCGGATCGACCTTTCGGATTCGCCGGTAGATCCGCGGCTGCCGCTCATCAGGCAAATCGCCGGCCCCATCACCGTGACGCGCGGTGAGCTGGTCGTCGTCAATTTGGACACGGTCACCATGGCTGCCCAGTTCGCGGACTCCGCCGTGGACGATGACAAGGATATCTACGGGTCCAGTATCGAACTCCCAAACGGCGACTACATCTGCACCATCAGTCAACTCACCGATCTTGAAGAGGATCGGACACATGAAGGCCCCGACTTCCACCTCCAGCTGTTGGCTGGACGAACCTCGCCATGGTTCGGGGTCGCATGGTCCGAGCTATGACGCTGCGACGGCTGCTGGACTTGCGGTCCGCGAGTTGGCGGCCTGGCCAATTCGAATGATCATGACGCCCTTCCCTTTCCGGCAGGGTCAGCCCCAGGCGCTCGCCCGTCACGAAACTACAGGTCCGCGACGAAGTCGACGTCGTCCCCATTGCCACCGCTTCCGGCCGGCTGTATCCGCAGCGCGATGATGGCGCGGGACTCCGGGCTAGGCCGAGGGCCAGGGCCGCGCGCGGTAACGAATCATCAGGCGGCGTGCCAAAACTTCCGGGTGGGTGGTGCTGAAGCGTTCGCCGTACTTCCCGCCGGAGGTCATGAGGTAATCGTCCAGGGCGGGACCGTAGCCGAGGTCGACGGCCACCTGGTCAGCCAGGAATTCTTCCCGCCAGTTCACCCACATCTTCGGGAAGGGTTGCAGGAGACAGACTATGGCGAGCGCCTGGGCGAGATGCAGGCCGATGGTCGGGAGCAGGGCATCGATTAGGGCGACGAAGGACACGGTGTACATGATCAGCAGCACGATCGTCGCAACGATGTCCGGCGATCTTCGATAGGACAGCAGGGTGATGAGCAATTTGGTCGGCGCGCCGAAGACGGTGACGACCGGTGTGGTGCACAGGTTTTCCAGGAACCTGACAGTCCAGCCGCCGATCAGCAGATGACCGAATTCATGTGCGATCACTGCCCGTAGCTCGAGCGGGGGTAGTTCGTTCACAGCCGAAATCGTCACTGAGACAAGACGGCGTGGGTGCGCCATACCCGCTGCCCGAGGGCGACGGGTTCGTAGCACCATTCGCAGCCAGTTCTCACCCCGGGCGACCCGCTCCACCGCAGACGTCCCCTCCCCTGCCGCACCACCGGGTCGGCCCGCGGCCTCCATGACGTCCCAGGAGGCTGCCCACAGCAGGATGGAGGGCTCGACGCGTTCCGGTGGGTACGGCGCGATATCGGGAAATTCCGCGGCACGTCGCCGCATCGTCAACTCGTCCGGCCTGATCAGTTCGACGACCAGCGCGTAACACCAGATCGGACACCAGACCGCTATCACACTGATCGTCGCCCAGCGCCCGGCCCAGGCCGTGAGACTCCAGAGCATCACCACGGTCGCGACCGCCCAGGGGACAGCCAGGAGCAGTCGCAGCAGCGGCAACAGTCGGGCTTCGATGCGGGCGCGGCCAGTGAACCGGTACCTGGTTGTGCCCGAAGGCGATTCGAGAGACATGGCGGGTCAGCTCTTCGTGCGGGCGAGGCTGTGTTCTCCTGCGCGGTCGCTTCACGATACGAAACCGGCGACAAGGTCGCGTAGCCCCAACTTCGGGTGGGCGGCGGAAGCGATTCCCGCGGGCACATGAAGGGGTGTGCTGTTCCCGCTACAACGCTCGGAGGGACTCGATCGCGTGCATCAATCGGGTGTTCTCGGGGTCGGCTGCGGGTGCCGGTAGGACTATGCCGTGGACGAGGCCGGCGTAGCGGTCCCGCACGAGGTCCGGCAGGGCGTCATAGTCGCCGCAAATGAGCAGCGCATCAAGGACCTCGTCGGTGACCACGTCGTGGAGTTGATCCCAGAGTTGCGCTTTCACCAATTCGCGTAGGCGGTCGAACAATGCGGGCAGACCGAGGCGTATCAGCGTCGGCCGGTAGGACGGGGTGGAGTAGAGGAAGGCGAGTAGCCGTCGCTGCCGCTCACGGTCGCGTGCCACCTCGGCTGCTGTGGCGCCCGTGGCGATCGGGACCGCGGCGATGATTCCGGGGGCCTGACGTGAGCGTTCGGCGGCACCCGCGTGCAATGCGGGGTGAACGACGTCGCGCAGGTATCCAGGATCGGAGTTGGTGGAGTGGGTGATCACGCCGTCGGCGAGTTGTCCTGCGAGGCGGCACATCCCGGCATTCACCGCGCCGAGCAGGATCGGTGGCGGGGCGATGTCGTCGGGGCCGGGGTTGAAGTAGGGCTGCAACCGGGTCAGCCGGTAGCTGTCGCCCTCGAAATGGATCGAATCGCCGGATGCGAACGCGGCGAACAGCTCTCGCAGCACAGTCAGGTACTCCCCGATCCGGGCGACGGGTTCGGTCCACGGCATCCCGAAACGGCTTTCGATGTTCTGCTTGATCTGCGTTCCGAGTCCCAGCTCGAAGCGCCCGCCGGAGAATTTCGCGAGATCCCAGGCGTTGTACGCGACCAGCGTCGGGCTCCGGACGAACGCCAGCGTGATCGCGGTGCGCACGGTGATCCGGCTGGTGTGCTCCGCCGCCAGCAGCGCGACCGCGAACGAATCGTGGATCGTCTCGGGGATGTGAACCCCATCGAATCCGAGGTCCTCCACCCGCCGCGCCACCCGTGGCACCTCGGACAGCGGCAGTCGCGGATCCAGGGCTGCATAGACTTTCATCGACCGTCTTCCTCGGCGTCGGTGCGTTGTCACCGCAGACGGTAGCGGGCGCACCGCGTCATGGGCCCTCAGGCCGTCGGTCCGCTCCTCCGGAATCCATGCCCGCGCACGATCACGCCAAGATCTCCGCTTTCAGATCCGGCCGGCCTCGCTCCTCCGCGAACGTCAGTGCGCGCCCGCACAATAGGTCCACGAAGTACCCATACGGGGCATCGTCGCTGTCGACGGCCATCATGAACAACAACACCAGAAAGTCGTTCGTCGACTCCTGCGACCACCGGTAACCAACCGCCGGACCGTACCCGTCGAAGATCGGCGCACCGTTCTCAGGTGAATTGAACCAAACACCCTCGACGCGTCGCACCATCCACTCGCCGATATAGGTGATGAATTGCTCCGCGAGAACACCGTTTTCGGGCGCGTACCGTCCATCCTCGCCAAGCACCGCGGCATCGATCAGGGACACGATCCAATCGAACGCAGCAGCGCTGAATCGGTCATCCAGCGATGGACGGCCCCCGCTGCCCTGTACCGCTTCCAGCCGGGGCAGCGTCTCGGTGAACAACGCCTCGATGCGGGCATCGATCGCAACCTGGTCGCTCCACGCGAGCCAGGCCGCTGACTGCTGGGCGTCGCCGTCGAACCATCCGGGGTCCAGATCGCTATCGGCCGCAGTGGCCCGTCTCGCGTGAGTCCTCATGTTCCCCTCGTGTGCGTGCATGCCGTGACGGTCTGCCGGATGATAAACGACCTCGCGCTGCCACAAGGGCAGAGCCGCCGAGGTGCTGTTCGAGATCGTGGCTGATCATTGGTTGCCCGAGTGGAACCGCACCGGTCAGCACCGGCACATACTGTCGTATGAGCGGCACTGTGCGTCATCGATGGAATGCGACTGCCGCGATAGGTTTCTCGATGCCGACACCCCAAACAACACCGCGTCGGCGCGCAAAGGGTTAGCGCCCGCCCGGGCGGCAATTTCTTTCAGCGCAACCCGGGCGGGCATTCTCTGTCCACGGATGATGAACTCGATCGCTTCGGGATTCACGCCACATGTGGCGTGCGTAGACGGCGCGAGTGGCGCATGCGGGAGCGTTGGCGTTTGAATGCCTCGATCGCTCCACGACACCCAAAGCAGATGATGCCGCCTGGACGAACGGAGTTCTTCCCACAGCTGGCACTGATCGACCCTCAGGCCGGGCAGTTGAAGTCCCCTCGAATGATGCCGGCGGCGAAGGCATCCCATTCGCCGGGGGCGAAGACGAGGGCGGGGCCTGTCGGGTTCTTCGAGTCACGAACTCCGACTGTGCCTCCGGTCAGCCAGGCCACCTCGACACATTCGGTTTGGCCGCTGCTGTGGCTGCTCTTGAACCAATGGGCTCCGGACAGGTTGGTGTTCATGCGGTATGACTCCTTGCTACCCGTCTGAGCAGGTCTCGTGTTGCTGTCTCGTTCAATGCGGTTTCTCGTATGGCCGAGGCGATTTCATGGTAGCGCTGCATGTCGTCGCTGCTTTCCATGTAGATGTCCGGTTTGCCCGCTCCCTCGAGATAGACGAGAGGCGGCTCGATCGGGCGAGATTTGGCATCCTGTCCGAACTCGAGAATGACAAAGGGCCCATGCAGCAGACCGCGGCTACACCCACTCGCAAACGGTTGAACGCGCAGCGAGATGTTCGGCAGCTTGCCGATCTCGGCCATGTGCTGTAGCTGAGCAGCCATGATGCACGGTCCGCCGATCATCCGGTGCAGCGCCGACTCGTGAAGCAGCAGCTCGAGTTTCACTGGATCGGTCTTGCGAGTGATGATCGTTTGTCGTTTGAGCCGCAACTCGACCCGGCATTCGATGTCTTCGCGGCTGCTGTCGACATAGAACGCGCTGATCAGGGCGCGGGCATAGTCGGCGGTTTGCAGGAGACCCGGAACGATCTCGTGATAGGTGATCAGACGCTGGGCCGATGCCGCCAGTCCGACGAACATATTGAATGTCGTATCGCTGTAGAGACCGCCGAATGCGGTGTACCAGGAGGTGACCTGCGCCTGCTTGGCAAGTTCGACGGCCCGATCGGTATCGGCCGGAGAAACCTCGTACAGCTCGCACAACGCTCGGATGTCGCGAATGCGAAGCTTTTTCACGCCACCGCTCTCAATGCGGTGCAACGCGGTCTTGCTCAGCTCTACCAGGCGAGCCGCACGATCCATCGAGAATCCACTGCTGTCGCGGGCCTCGCGCAGAAACCGGCCCAGTTGCCGCCTGGGCAGTGTCGAGGGTTCGTCATCGCTGGTCATGTGTGCATCCTGTGAATTTTCGGAACGGAACACGCGCCATCGCGGAACAGACTGTACGCCGGGCGTGGACCCCGTCCTGGCCAATCGAACCAATCGTGTTCGGAACGTCCGAATTCGCTGTCTCGCCAGGACATCGGTGGTGTCCTGATCGCACGCCAGGCAAGAAATCACACCATTTGGTTCTCCAAATGCCTGGCGCGCCATAGCCGTCCGATGAGCAGGGGGTCGATCATGTCCAGCAACAATCCGTGGTCGGTGCAGGCGATCATCGACCGCATCGAACGTGAGAAGCAGCGAACCGTTGACACAGAGCACGCCGAGGTCGGCGTGTCCGGGTATGCGGTGCGTGGGCTGTGGTCGTGCTACGACGATCCCGGCGCATTGACTGCCGGACAAGCGCATACCGCAATGCAGCTGCATCTCGGATGTGGGGTGGACAGCTGCTGGGTGCGGTGGCGGGCGCGGACCGCGCTGGTCGTAGCCGGGCGCATGGTGCTCGATCCGCGTGCGGCACGGGTGCCGGGTGTGCACCGCAGGTCGCTGTCCGCGGTGGTGCGGATGGCAGTGTTCGGGTGTGGCGCACTGTTTTTCGGAGGTCGTCATGCCCTGCGATGACCCCGACCGGATCGAGATCCAGGTCATCCAGGACGTACTCGACACCGTCGAAGCCCGGCTGTGCGACCGCGAACGTCGCGGGTGGCGGTTGACCGCGCCGCGTTCGCTCATCTACGCGGCCGTCCTGCACGCGGTCATCGTCAGCGCCCGCGCCTCTCACCGCCTGCCCGCCACCCTCGACCACGCCGCGGTCCTCGACGCCATCTTCGACGGCACCGAACCGCCGGAACCCGGCGAACGCGGCTGCCCGGTCGATGACGTGATCGAACGCCACACCATGAACATGAACTGACGGCCTTCGCCGGCGAGGCGGCTCCCGCGACGATGAGGCCATCACGGTCGGCAACCGCCATAGCTCCTTACTCGGTGCAGTTGAATCCCTGTGCGTCCGTACGGATTCCCAGTGCTCCTGACGGTCTCGCCTCCCTCCGGCCCCGCTACAGCCCGGATCTCGTCGCTCATGGCCCGGAACGGAACACCCGCCAGTTCATGAACTCCCCGCTTTCAGTCACGTTCGAAGTCTCGATCGGCTGCGTGAGTGTGGGCGTCGTGTCGCACTGCGCGGGCGGCTGCGATCTGAGGCTGATACTCGACGGCCCAGTCGGCGAGGGCGGACAGCGGCCCGAGCAACGAGTGACCGAGTGGAGTGAGACTGTATTCGACGCTCGGCGGGTTGGCGTGCAGGTCAGCATCCGTTGACTGATGGTCTCTACGCCCGATGTAGCGGCTCAGTTGGTGGCCGGGGTGGAGTCCGGTGCGTTGAGGCGGTTGAACAGGCCGATGCCGACCGCGATGGCGGCGGGCCCGCCGACACCGATCAGACCGGCCGCGGCGCCCAGCGGGATGCCGATCGCGGCGCCGGCGACACAGCCGGCGATGCCGGTCGGAACCGACATGATCACGACACCGGCGAGGGCGCCGCCCGCCGCGCCGATGGCGCAGCCGGCCACGCCGCCGACGAGGGTGCCCAGCAGGGTGCCCATGGAGCTGGCGATGCCGAACTGGTTGGCCGCGGCGCCGAACGCGGCGTCCTGGTCGGCTTGGCTGGCGACGTCCTTGATCACGGGGGCCGGCAGGGCCGGGGCCGGGAAGTCGGCGGCCGGGTCCATGTTCGGGGTGAAGGTGGCGGTGTTGCCGTCGATCGTGGCGGCGACCGGGTGGGCGACGTCACCGGTGATGATATTGAGCGGGAACTGGGTGACCAGGCCGCCGTTGTTGTCACGCACCTGGAACTGGCCGTCCTGGGTGGTCAGCGAGCCCGCGTCGGTCTTCAGTACCACCGAAGCGCCGTCGATCTTGGTGTCCCAGTGGATCCCGGCGGCGGCGGCCGCGGGATCGGCATGGGCGGTCCCGGCGGAGATGCCGAGGGCCGCGATGGTGACGGCAGAGGTGGCGGCGAACTTGTGGAAACGCATTATTACTTTCTCGTCGCTTTCTTGAACGGGCGCTTGCCTTTGGGAAGCGAGGTCCTCATCGAGGTTTCAATGAGTGACGAAGGCAACCATCCGGCACACAAAGAGACCCGCCCCGCACCCTCATCAGAGGAGTCCAGGGGTGCGCTGCTTCGCGAACAGACGACTTACTGGTTCGCCGGATCGTGATGCGCTGGCCGAAACCGATGCCGCCGAGGGTGTGGCTCAGCGGGAGACCGGTGACGATATTGCCCTGGTTGTCGCGGACCTGGAGCTGGTTGTCCGCAGCGGTGACCGAGCCGGCGGCGGTCTCGACCACGACGGAGTCGCCGTCGAGCTTCGCGTCAGTGGATGACGGAAGGACCTGGCCGAGAGCCTGATTGATGCCGTCGAGCCGGGACGGGATGACCGGAGCCGGGGCAGGGACAGGATCAGCGTGTACGGTGCCGGCGGTGATGCCGAGGGCCGAGGTGACGGCGAGTTTGCTGAACTGCATGGCTTTTGGCCTTCTTGCAGGCATACTTCCCATCCCCGGGCAGTGACGCGCTTGTGAAGCGTCCTAGTCGAGTGTCCAGTAATTGGGAGCTGGGTGGTAGCCAAAAGGCATTTTGATAGCCGAGATCACTGACTCCCAAGGCCATGATCCGGATCACTTCTCAGTGAGCGGAAGCGCCCGCGCAACTGCGGCTCGTTCCCCCAACCACAGGCCGCTGGACACCCGCTCGTCGTCCGCCGCCGCAGCACTGATCAATGTCCGGTCGCTACGGAATCGGAACTTCGCCGCCGTCAATGTGATGCATGGGCACCGTGTCCGGGCTAAGAGCGCTGGTGCCCGGAAAGGCCCGAATGAATGAGAGCATCCAGACAGTGGCTCATGCGTTCACTCGAACCTACTGGTAGAAGGTCAGTCCGACTTCGCTTTGTGCTCGGCCAGTCGCGACGTGAGCTGGGCGAGCACATGGTCGGGAACCAGACCGGAGACGTCGCCGCCGAGCCCCGCGACCTCTTTGATCAGCGACGAGGACAGGTGGCTGTACTCCGGATCGGAGGCCACGAAGAGTGTCTCCACTTTGGACAGCCGGTGGTTCATCTGCGACATCGTGAGCTCGTACTCGTAGTCGCTCACTGCGCGCAGGCCCTTGACCATGGCGTGCGCGCCGTGCTGCACGCAGAAGTCGACGAGCAGCCCGTCGATGGCCTCGACGCGGACATTCGGATATTCGCCGATGACGTTGCGGATCATGGCGATCCGCTCCTCGGCGGTGAACAGCGCGCGCTTGCCGACGTTCTTGCCGACGCCGACGATCACCTCGTCGAACAGCGTCGCGACGCGGCCGATGATGTCGAGGTGGCCGTTGGTCACCGGGTCGAAGGAGCCCGGGCAGACCACGCGCCGAATGGTTTCGCCGGTCAAGTCCGCGGAAGGATGATCGCGCGCCCCACACCATCGGGTCGGCCTGTGGCGCCCTGTTCGGCAGCGAAACGCTTCAGCCAGGTGAGGAGGTCGGCGGGCATGCCAGCGTGATCGTGATGGCCGGGTGGACCCAGGTGATGAGCGCTCGCGTGTGGACTGACGGCTGATCGGTGATCACCTGTTGTTCGGTGATACTCATGACGCATATCCCCTCCGAGCCGGTTGATGACGATCGTGCGATGTGCGGGTCGGCACCCGCCCCCTCTGCTCCGCCCCGATCCGGATGAGCCGAAGAAGCGGGGCGGGTTGCCGCCCTGGGCCCACAACGATCATCAGCGAAGTGCGCGCAGCCGGTCAATCCTCGGTTTGCCTTGGTAATCCCCAAGATTCAGCTTTGATACGGACACATTACGGTGGGCTTGGTGCGGATGACCTTCGATGACCTCCGGGTATTCGTGGCGGTCTGTCAGGCCGGAAACCTCAGTGCCGTCGCTCGCGACCTCGCGTGTACCCAGCCCGCGGTGAGTCAGCACGTCAAACGGCTCGAAAAGGCCACCGGCGCACGGCTGCTCGAACGTGGACCTGACGGCGTGACCCCCACCGCGGAAGGGCTCGTGCTGTATACGGCGGCGCGTGACGGCATCGTCGGCGTGGACCTGGCGCTACGCCAACTTCGCGAAATGGCCCGTGGCCAAACTGGTTCCGTTCGCATCACCACAGGAGCGACAACAATCCGCCACTTCATGTCCGAAGCCGTCGTCGACTTCCGCCGACGCTATCCCCACGCCAGACTCGAGTTCCGAACGATCATTTCCAGTCGTCGATGCTTCGAATCCCTCGCCGAGGGCCTCGTCGATCTGGCGTGGGTGACCATCGCCGACGCGATCCCCGGCATCGAACAACGCCCCGTCATGGACTTGCCTTGGGTGCTGGCGACCCGAGACGACGACCCTCTCGCTGACCGGCCTTCGATCACACCGGCCGACCTCACCGCGATCCGACACATCCAACTACCCGCCAACGCGGTATCGCGTGTCCACCTCGACACCGTCCTCAATCGACTCGGAATCCAGCTGACACCCGAAACCGGTGTCGCAGACTGGAACACCGCAGTCCTGCTCGCCGAACTCGGCGTCGGCCACGCGATAGTTCCCTCGCTGCCGTACGATTCCGCCGCCGCCTCGCACCGGCCACTGCGATTCCAGCCTTTACCGTTCCTCGCTCCACTGACCGTCGGATGGGCCGTCCGCCGCTGGGAAACACTCAGCCCGCTGGCGAGAAGCTTTGCAGACATGGTCGAACAACAATGCCGAGACCACTGAGAATTCGACACCGACCAACGTCCACGGTGCATCCGCGGGGCACTTGCAGCTGTCCGCAATACGTTTCGACGCCAAACGCAGCCGCTCCAGCAATCTCGGACGGCATGGCGTCACACCGGTGTCGTTGTTCGGAGTCGTGATCAGTGCTGACCTGCGGATCTCGTTGGGGCTGAATGGGACTGCGGATCGCCGGCGTGTCCCGAACTCCTCACCAGTACGGCTCTTACAGCTCGTACTCGTCTTCAGCACGGGGGTTGCAGCACCGCCGAGGATTGCGGCACTGCTGAGGAGTCCGCCAGCAACCGGCAGTCGAAGGTTCATGTGGTGTTGGGGTACACCCTCATCTGACACACCAGATCCCCCTCACGGGCGTCGGAATAGAATCCGTGTCGATTCTTCCGACACTTGTCGGTGTGGGTTCTCAGACTCCAGCCCGCCACATTTCCCGAGCCGAGGTCAGGTCGTGACGATTGGTGCCTGCAGCTCGGACACCGACTCGTCCGGATTCTCCGAGGAGTTGAGCATGACCTCCCGCGCATGCCCGTCGAACCGGTAGCCGTGCGCGTCGACCCAGCGGACGAGCAGCTGGCTGGTGCTCAGAAAGCTGTACGGCATGCCGCGGTGCACGATCGTGGCGGCGCGTTCCACCGGGGGCAGCGAGACGATCTGTAGGTGCGCGTCCTCGGTGACTCCCTCGGGGACAGGGAGGCCGACGTGCACGACGATCCCGTAATCGCCTTCGGCAGGGGTCTCGAAGTAGACGGTGCGGGGGCCGATCGGAGCGACTCCGGCGGAGTTGAGCCGTCGGCGCAACTCGTCGAATAGCCGGCCGATGAGCGGGCCGGTCTCGTCGGGGCTGAAGCTCGTGGCCGTCGCGTTCAGCTCAGCCAGGCGGACCGCGGGCAGTTGCCTGATTACGACGTCTTCTTGGGGCATGGAACCCTCATTCTCGATCGACCGGAGCCTCGCCTCGACCTGGGCCAGGCCCGACGCCGCCTCCGCTAGCGCCGCTTCCAGCTCGGCGCGTCGCAGTCGCAGCATCCCACGCAACTCATCGGTGCTGATGTCCTCGTCGAGGATCGTCTGCACCTGCTGCAGTGTGAAGCCGAGGCCCTTCAGTGCGACGATCCGGTTGAGCCGGGACAGCTGCGCGGCCGCGTAGAAGCGGTAGCTACTGGACTGGTCCACGTGCGCAGGGCGCAGCAGACCGATGGCGTCGTAGTGCCTGAGCATGCGGATGGAAACACGTCCATGCCTGGCGAAGTCTCCGATGGTGAACATGACGCCTTCGAGTGTTGACCCTCACACGGTGGCAGGGTCAAGGAACATCAGCGAAGACAGCCAGATCCCAACCGAATAGACCCAGGTCGAATGCTCCGCCTCCACCGACATTTCGGGCCGGGTTTCGTCCGCTGAAACTCGCACCGTGGTCCGCCGCCTTACTGTCGGTGCTGTTGCCGCCTCGGGTGTCGGTGTGTGCTCGATGGTTGCGCGATAGGCTTTGGATGTGCCGGTCAGGGTGGATGGCACCGAAGCTGTGTCGTTTATTCAGGTGTGGTTGTCGATCGTCGCGTGGGGCCACACCTCGGGGATTCGCGTCTCGGGGTATCGAAGTGGTGCATGAGCCCCTCGAGGATCTGATCATCGATCCGGCCGAACGGAGCCGTACAGCGCTCGCCGGGGCGGTGGCCCGGTTTTCGCAGGCGTGGGCGGCGTCGGGGTGTCCTCCCGATCTGTCGGCGTACCTGCCCGACGTCGATGCCGAGCGGCGTGCGGTGCTGGTGGAACTGATCAAGGTCGACCTCGAGAATCGCTGGGTTCGGCATCACTTTCCCAAGCGTCTCGCCGAGTATTGCGAGCAGTACGCCGAACTGCGCAGCGGCCCACTGCCTGCGGACCTGGTCTACGAGGAATACCACGCCCTGCATCGCGGCTCCCCGCCGGTTACCGGGGAGGAGCCGACGGAGCCCGGGGCTGCTGAGCCCGCGGCCATGGCGATCGATCGTCCTCCTGTCCAGCTGGATACCACCGGATATCGCAGTACGATGGTCGCTCGCCCGAGCGCGCAGGTCGCGCTAGGGGCGATCAATCCCGGTGACCGGGTGGGGGACTTCGATTTGCTGACGATGATCGGGGAGGGTGCGTTCGCTCGTGTGTATCTGGCGCGGCAGCGGTCGATGCAGCGGCTGGTCGCGGTGAAGATCTCGCACAATCACGGCACCGAGCCGGAGACCCTTGCCCAGTTGGATCACGAGTACATCGTGCGGATCTTCGACCAGCGATTGATCGCCGACGGCGAGCTCAAGTTGCTCTACATGCAGTACCTGCCGGGCGGCACGTTGCTCGACGTGCTGAATCGACTGCGGTCGACCCCGGTTGATGCCCGCAGCGGGCAGGTGTTGCTCGATGCCGTCGACGGGGTGCTCAAGGACAAGGGTGAGGTTCGTGCCACCGATACGGCGGTGCGGGCCCGGATCGCGGCGATGACGTGGCCGGAAACGGTCGCCTGGCTGGGCCGCCGGCTCGCCGACGCGCTCGGGCACGCCGCCGGGCGCGGGGTGCTGCATCGCGACATCAAACCGGCGAACGTGCTGCTGAGCGCCGACGGGATA
>NZ_JBSGGG010000034.1:0-117642 GCF_053603795.1 Nocardia sp. NPDC004123 | reverse complement strand
TTTCCCCGCCCTTTTGGGTGTCCCCGCCTTTGGGCGCCCCCTCCCCCCCCGCGGCCCGCGGCGCGCCCCCCCGGGGGCCCCCCGGCTCGGCGGCGCCCCCCCCCGCACCCGAATCGCCTGCCGCCTCGGCGGAGCGGCGGAAGCCGCGACGCTGGTCACCCGCGCCGGACTGCGGGCCGCCCCGCGAGTTCGCGCCGCGGGTGTCGTCGGTTGGGTATCCCGGCGCGCGGCGCTGATCGCCCTGGGATCGGTCGCTCGCCCGCGAGGTGCCCGAATCCCCGGTGGATGCGGAGCGCCGGAAGCCGCGGCGCTGGTCGCCGTCGCCGGACTGCGGGCGACCGCCGGTGCGCGAATCGCGGTCGCGGCCTTCTCCGTCCGGGCGGGTCACTCGACCACCGTGCCGGGCTCGAGGCGGGCGCCGCGGGCCCAGTCCAGGGCGGGCATCATGCGTTTGCCCTGGGGCTGGACCTGGGTGAGGCGGACCGCGGTGCTGGCGGTGCCGAGGTAGACGCCGGTCTTGCGGATGTCGATGGTGCCGACCGGGAGCGTCTCCTCCACCATTTCGACCGGGCCGAGTTTGAGGCGTTTGCCGTCGATTTCGGTCCAGGCGCCGGGGGCGGGGGTGACCGCGCGAATCCGGCGGTCGATGGCGAGGGCGGGCTGGCTCCAGCGGATGCGGCCGGCCTCGGGATCCACCTTGGGGGCGTAGGAGATACCGTCCAGGGGCTGCGGAATCGCGTGCACGGTGCCGTCTTCCACGGCGTCGAGGGTGGATTCCAGCAGGACCGAACCGCTGTCGGCGAGCCGCTCCAGCAGCGAGCCCGCGGTGTCGGCGACGGCGATGCGCTCGGTCATGGTGCCGAAGACCGGACCGGTGTCGAGGCCCTTCTCGATGCGGAAGGTCGACGCGCCGGTGTACTCGTCACCGGCGAGGATGGCGGCCTGCACCGGTGCGGCGCCGCGCCAGGCGGGCAGCAGCGAGAAGTGCAGGTTGATCCAGCCGTGCCGGGGGATGTCGAGCACCGGCTCGGGCAGCAGCGCGCCGTAGGCCACCACCGGGCAGCAGTCGGGCGCCAAAGCCGTGAGCTGCTCGATGAATTCGGGCTCCGACGGCCGCTTGGGCGTGAACACGGGAATCCCGTGCTCGTCGGCCAGCCGCCCGATGGGCGAGCGGGTGATCTTGCGGCCGCGTCCGGCCACCGCGTCCGGCCGGGTCACCACCCCGACCACCTCGTGCCTGGAAGATTCGATGAGCCGCCGCAGCGACGGCACCGCCGGTTCGGGGGTTCCTGCGAAGACCAGACGCATATCAGCGACTCCGTTCCCGGTCACCGGCCGCCGCGCGACGCCCGCCACCGATCTCGGACGCCGGCAGCACCGTGACTCCCTGTGTGAACCAACCGGATTCCCGGATGGTACGCATGGCCTCCTTGCGCGAGGCCGACTCCAGGCGCTGCAGGAACAGCACCCCGTCGAGGTGGTCGGTCTCGTGCTGCACGCAGCGCGCCAGCAGCCCCTCGGCCCGGAATTCGACGGGCTTGCCGTCCATGTCGACACCGCGGGCCAGCACGGTCAGCGGGCGCGTCACGTCGAAGCGCACGCCCGGAATCGACAGGCAGCCCTCCGGTCCGGTCTGGGTCTCGTCGCCGATCACCTCGAAGACCGGGTTGATCAGATGCCCCTGCGCGTCGCCGGTGTCGTAGACGAATACCCGTAGCCCGACCCCGATCTGCGGGGCCGCCATGCCGACGCCCCCGCTCTCGTACATGGTGTCGATGAGGTCGGTCACCAGCTGGCGCACCTCCCGGTCGAACGTCTCGACCTCCGCCGCGCGGGCGCGCAGGATCGGATCGCCGAACAGGCGGACAGGCTGGATGGTCACGGGCAGCTCCCGATAGCGAACGAATACGGTCGTCTCATTTTACGGACGCCCGTGACCACCCTGATCAGGAATGCGCCGCCAACACGACATCGCTGATGCCGGTGCCCAGTGCGACCGGCACGCAGGCCGGTGTCACGGGGTGCGCGGGATCGAGCAGATTGACCACCAGCCGCTGCACGAACGGGTCGTACACCAGGTGGAAATGCCCGGTCAGGTCCTCCGCGCACTGCTCCTGCAGCACGATATTGGTGGCGCCCGCGCCATGCAGCGCGATGTTGGTGTTGGGCTGGATCATTTCATCGACGCGGCTGCCGATCGTCGTGTATTTCACACCGGGCACCGTGTCGCCGCCCGCGTTCAGGTCCTTGATGAACGGCGATCCGGCCGCCTGTTGAATGGCGGCGGTGGACGACCCCATCTCCACGAGCTTGTAGATGCCCGGCACCGCGTCGGCGATCGGCACCAGCCCGTACATGATCCCGCCGTAGCTGGGCGAGGCCAGGCCGATCCACTGGCCGACCTTCGGCGCGCCGCCGAGCTTGTTGATCCAGTACCGGGTCACGCTGGCGCCCTGCGAGAATCCGACCAGATCCACCTGGGTGGCCCCGGTCGCGGCGAGCACCTGATCGACGAAGGTGCCGATCTGCGCGGAGCTGGCCCACACGTCCTCGGTGCCGTAGGTGTCCTTGCCGGGTTTGCCGCCGTAGTTGAGGGCGAATACGCAGATCCCGGCCTGGGCCAGCAGTGGGCTGATGCCCGACCAGTCGGAGTAGGCCGAGGAATCGGTGCCGTGTGCGAGCACCACCGGGCGCGGATGCTCCGCGGTCGGTTTGCAGCCGAAGTCGTTGGCGCCCTGGGGCGCCGCGTCCGGATGCTCCTTGAGATAGCGGGCCGCCGCCAGATGTTCGGTCTGCGGCGGCCCCTGTTGCGCCGGTACCTGAAGTACCGGAGTCACGGCCGGTTCGGCCTGTGCGTACGTCCCCGTCGGTGTGGCGGCCGTACCGATCACGGCGGCCGCCAGCGCCATCACCCCCACCGGTGCCACGCGGCGCAGTGCGCGGGTCCGGCTCCTCTGTTGTCCCATGTCACAAGATCGCATGGGGCGCTTTTGTCCCATGTCACGATCTTCGTCGGAATCAGCCCGAATGTTCCAGCGAGAAGCGGGGTTTCGAGGCCATTACTTTTCGGGTGTGTCGTCCTCGGCGAGGATCCGGTAGAGCGAGCGGCGCGCCTCGGTGAGCACCTCCGCCGCCTTGGCCGCCTGCTCCTGCGTGCCGACCGCGGCCACCTGGGCGACCGCGCCCATCAGCTGGCCGACCAGTCCGCGCAGGTCCAGGGCCTGATCGCCGACACCGTCCTTGACGTCCTGCCAGGGATCGCCCAGCTCGGCGCGGTTGGCCTCGACGTACTCGACACCGGATTCGGTGAGCTTGGCCGTCTTTCGACCCGACACCTTCTCGATCAGCACCAGTCCCTCGTCCTCGAGCTGCGCGAGCGCGGGGTAGATGGAGCCGGGGCTGGGACGCCAGACATCCTGGCTGCGTTCGCGAATCTGCTGGATCAGCTCGTAGCCGTGCATGGGCCGCTCCTGCAGCAGCAGGAGGATGGCCGCGCGGACATCGCCGCGCCGGCCGCGCCCGCCCCGGCCGCGACCGCGGCCGAAGTGCGGACCGGGTCCGAAGCCGGGACCGAAGTCCGGGCCGAAACCACGACCGTGGCCGTGGCGGTGCGGGCCGAAGTCGCCGCGCGGGCCACGCGGGCCGCCGCGACGCATCCGCGGGTGTTCAGGGCCCTGCTGCTCTTCGGCGCGCAGTCGCCGCCAGGGGCCGCGGCCCCGTTCGATGTTGTCCATGTTTTCCATGGTCGTGCCTCCTTCAAGGCTCGTCGTTGTGTTTGTTGCTATCGACGATATATCGACAATCTATCCACAACAAGGGTGAGACGAGACACAAACCGTCCGGTTTGGACTTAGGCGGTCAAGAGACCATGGGCGCGTACGGCCTCCCACAGCCCGGACGGACGATCCACCGTCGGTAGCGGGTCGACCAGGGCGAATGCGCAGCCGATAGCGGCCGCGCCACCGTCGGCCTCGGCGCTGTCGCCGACCATGAGGGTGTTCGCAGGGGTCGCGCCGAGGTTGTCGAGGGCCGATTTGAAGATGCGCGCGTCGGGTTTGATCGCACCGACTTCGAAGGACAGCGCGTAATCGCCGATATATCGATCCCAGCCGCGATCGGCGAAGGCCGGGCGGATGTCGAACGCGATATTGCTGACGATGCCCACCCGCACGCCGCTCTCGTGCAGCGCGCGCAGCACCTCGCCGGTATCCGGGTAAGGCGTCCAGCCGTCCGGATCGAGCAGCAGCTCGTAGACCTGCAGAGCCTGCGCGAGCGGAACACCGGTCTGCTCGAGCACCTCCAGATAGGCGCGGCGATGCAGCGCCGGATCGAGATCCCGGTTCTCCCAGGCGTATTGACCCTCGGCGTCGAACCGCACGATCTGCCCCACGGGCGCGGTGAGCCGACGCATGATCTCGGCGATCTCGTGGGTATCGAGCAGGCGACCGGCGGCGTCGGTGAGCTGTGCGTCGTGGAACGCGGACTCCTCGAACCGGAAAACCGTACCGGAGAAGTCGAACAGCACCGCGTCGATCGCCATCCCGCCACCCTACACAGGTGACCCCGCCGAGAAGGTCGCCGAATCCCGTACTTACAGAAGCAGACTCATCGTATCCAGCCCGCGCGCCACAGCAGATGTTCATGTGGTCACCGCGCAACCACACCGGGTCACCCGCGACACCGCGGCGACCGGTCAGCCCGCTCGCGGATTGCCCCGCCAGCCCGTGAGCCGAACCACCACTCCTCAACTTGTCTGAGGAATTTGCTACGGTGGACCCATGACGGATCCGGTGCTGAACGTGAGCGACGTGACGGTGGTGCGCGGCGGAAACCCCATCCTGCAAGGGGTTTCGCTCACCGTGCGCGCCGGTGAGCACTGGGCGCTATTGGGTCCCAACGGCGCGGGCAAGACCACCTTGCTGCGCATGCTCGGCGCGTTCGAGCATCCGACCCGGGGCAGCGTGGAGGTGCTCGGGGAGCGGCTGGGCCGGGTGGACATGCGCGCGCTGCGGGCCGGTATCGGCCATGTCGATCCGCGCCACACTCCGAGCGGCCCGCTCACGGTCCGTGCCGTGGTGATCACCGGCGCGACCAACACCGCCGGGCTCATCCCCCGCTGGCACGCCACGCCCGCCCAGCTCGCCGAGGCCGACCGCCTGATCGACCTGCTCGGCCTGTCCCACCGCCGTGACGCCGACTGGCAGATCCTGTCCCAGGGCCAGCGCGGCCGCACCCTGATCGCCCGCGCCCTCATGCCCAACCCGCGCCTGCTCCTGCTCGACGAACCCGCCACCGGCCTGGATCTGGCCGGGCGCGAACAACTCCTGGAACGCCTCGACCTGCTCCAGCGCGCCCACCCCGGCCTCGCCTCGGTCCTGGTCACCCACCATCTGGAAGAACTCCCGCCGGGCACCACCCACGCCATGCTCCTGCGCAACGGCCGCACGGTCGCCGCGGGCCCGGTCAGCGAGGTGATCACCACCGCCCACATCAGCGCCTGCTTCGACCACCCGGTCCGCATCCTCCGCGACGAGGGCCGCTGGTCCGTGAGACCCGCTCAGCCCCAACTGAACTGACCCGAACTCACCGCACCGCCCGGGCCCCGAACCGCACGACCGGCACCACGCTCACGCATCCACATCCGGCGTGCGCGC
Source organism: Nocardia sp. NPDC004123 (assembly GCF_053603795.1). Lineage (NCBI taxonomy): Bacteria > Bacillati > Actinomycetota > Actinomycetes > Mycobacteriales > Nocardiaceae > Nocardia > Nocardia sp. NPDC004123. The sequence continues at coordinate 111,988 of NZ_JBSGGG010000034.1, read as the reverse complement.
CGGGCTTCACGAGATTGCACTCGACCAGCTGACCCGAGCCGCTCACCTGCCCGAATGGGCCTATCCGCCTCGCGGCGAGATGGGGGCACTCAGGTTGCGGGGACGAGGGAGTCGATCCAGCGTTCCAGGCGTGCGCCTTCGGCTTCCATCATCGCGGGGTCGCGGAAGGTGTTGGTGAGCAGGGAGATTCCCTGGTAGGCGGCCAGGAGGGCGACGGCCAGTTCATGGGAGTCGGTGCGGCCCATGGCGGCGAACTGGGTGTCGATCCAGTCCAAGAGGCCGCGCATGACGGCGGCCAGTTCACGGTCCAGGCCGTCGGCGCGTTTGTCGAGTTCGGTGGCGAGAGAGCCGGAGGGGCAACCGAATTGGGCGGCGAGGTCGCGCTGGTCGACCCAGCCGCGGACCAGGGCCTTCAGTCGTTCGGCGGGGGCATCGAAGAGCTCCAGGGCCGCGATGATCTCCTGGGCGGTACGGGCGTGGGCGCCGATCGCGGCCTGGACCAGCTGGTCTTTTGTCTTGAAGTAATAGTAGACATTGCCCACCGGCACCTCGGCGGCGCGCGCGATATCGGCGATGGTCGTCTTCTCGACGCCCTGTTCGTGGAAGACCTTGGCCGCCGCGTCCGCGAGCCGCTCCCGCTTCCCGGCCTTCGGGGTCGCCGCTCGCGGCGCTGAGTTAGTCATACAACTAACTATAGACAATGCCCGGTCACATGCCCTAAGGTTCGAGTTAGTCAGCCAACTAACTCAGGAGTGGACAGATGATCGTGGTAACCGGTGCGACCGGAAATGTCGGCAGCGCTCTCGTGCGGGAGCTCGCGGAGGCCGGCGAGAAGGTGGTCGCGGTGTCACGCGGCGAGAAGCCGGTGGATCTGCCCGAGGGCGCCGAGCACCGCCGCGCCGATATCGGGGAGCTGGACAGCCTCGCCGAGGCGGTGGCGGGTGCGCGGGCGTTGTTCCTGCTCATCACGGGCCCGCAGCTGGTGACGGGACCGGCGGTCGCCGAGGTGCTGGAAACCGTTGCGGCGGCGGGTGTCCGGCGAGTGGTGTTCCTGTCCTCGCAGGGCGCGGTGACGCGGCCGGGCAGCGACGGCTACGCCCGCACGCTGGAATTCGAGAAGGCGCTGGCCGCTTCGGATCTGGAGTGGACGGTGCTGCGGCCGGGCGGGTTCTTCAGCAATACCTTCGCCTGGATCGAGCCGGTGCGGGCCGAGCGGATGATTCCCGCGCCGTTCGGGGATGTCGGCCTGCCGCAGGTGGATCCGGCCGATATCGCGGCCATGGCCGCGGCGGCGCTGCGGGAGGACGGCCATGACCGGCAGGTCTACACGGTGACCGGCCCCGAGCTCGTCACCCCGCGCCAGCAGGCACAGGCGCTGGCGGCCGCACTGGGCGAGCCGCTGCGGTTCGCGGAGCTCACCCGCGAGCAGGCCCGGGTGAACATGCTGCGGTTCATGCCGGAATCGGTCGCGGACCACACGCTCACCATCCTCGGCGAGCCGACGCCCGAGGAGCAGCTGGTCAGCGGTGATGTCGAGCGGGTGCTGGGCCGGCGGGCAACCGGATACGCCGAATGGGCGGCCCGCGTGGCTCCGGCCTTCCGGTGAATCTCGCCATTGAACATTTAGTATGCTATCGCTTATCGTAAGCGTATGCATACTAAATCGTTCTCGGACGGGACCGTGCTGATGCCGTGGAATCCCGGCCCGAATCACCAGCTCTCGGGCCCGGTCTTCGTCAGCGTCACCGATTTCCTCGCGAGTTCGGAGACGGAGTCGCGCGAGATCTATACGACCGGGCTGGAATTGGGGAAAACGTGGCCGGTCATGCAGGGCGCGATCGGCCTGTGGCTGTGGGGCAGGCCGGCCGAGTTCCGCGGCGGCTCGATCTCGGTGTGGGAGTCGGAGCGGGATATGCGCCGGTTCGTGCGGTGGCCGGTGCACACCGCGATCGTGCGAGCCTGGCGCGGCCGGGTCGGCATCGGCGTCGACTCCTGGCAGGCCGAAAAGTTCGACGCCGACGCGATTCTGACCCGCGCCGGCGACACGATCGAAAGGCCGCACCGGCGCGCCGCCTAATCTTGTCCGCATGACAGACCGTCCGGACCTGGCAGCGATGATCGTCCCCCTGGGCCGCGCCCTCATGGCGGCGGAGCAACCGGTGCTCACCGCACACGGACTCACCATGTGGGCGTACGTCGTGCTGCTGCATCTGGACGAGGGGCCCGCGCGGGGTCAGGGCGTGCTGGCGCAGGAGATCGGGGCGGACAAGACGCGCATCATCGCGGTGCTCGACGACCTGCAGGAGCGCGGCCTCATCGAACGCCACCCCGATCCGGCCGACCGCCGCGCCCGGCTGCTCGCCCTCACGCCCGAGGGCCGTCGCCTGCGTGATGCGGCGCAGGCCGGGATCCAGGCCCACGAGGATCACCTGCTGGGCAAGCTCCCCGCCGCCGATCGCCGCGGCTTCCTCAATGCCCTCATCACCCTCGCCGCCCTCCCCCGTGACGAAATCAGCGGCCCCTGACCAGGTTCAGCCGATGTCGATGGGGTCGATCTGGACGCGCAGGGGCGCGTCGGAGCGATGGGTGCTGCGGACGGCCTGAGCGGCGGTGAGGGCCCGGGAGAGAGCGGCGCCGGTGGCGCGGTCGGCGCGCAGGATCATGCGTTCGACCTCGGCGGGAGAGTCTCCGGAGGAGAACGGCTTTCGCGCACCCGGCGGCAGCGGCACCGGGCCCAGGATCTCCACACCGTCGGGGAGCTGTGCCTCGCCGAGCAATTCGGCGATGGAGTCCGGTGTGCCGTCGATGGCGGCGAAGCGGACCGCGGGCGGGAAGCGCACCTCGGTGCGCTGCTCGAGCTCGAAACCGGCGTGCCACACCGGGTCCCAGCGCACCAGCGCCTGCACGGTCGGGATCCCGGCGTCCGCCATGACGATGACCCGGCCGCCGGGGCGCACCAGCGCCGCGGCCGACATCCAGCGGCGCAGGGCATCTTCGGCGGCGCGGAGATCGGCGCGGCCGAGCAGGGCCCAGCCGTCGAGCAGCATGGCGACGGCGTAACCGCCGGTCACCCGGGGTTCCGCGCCGATGGTGGACACCACGACCTGCGGGCCTTCCGGCACGGTGTTCAGGATCGACGACCCGCCCGAACCTCGTACGGGCACACCGGGAAACGCGCGTCCCAGTTCTTCGGCCGTGCGCGACGCACCGATGACGACGGCCCGCAGCGCCCGCGATCCGCAGGCTCCGCAGCGGAAGGCCGCCTCGGTGATCCCGCACCAGCGGCAGGCCGGGCTCTGTGCCTCGGCCACCCCTTCCCGCCCGCTGCGCAGCGCGCCACGTGACGCGGGCGCGCTGTCCGGCAGCGCCAGTGGACCGTTGCAATGGCGGCAGCGTGCCGGGGTCCGGCACTTGGCGCAGGCGAGCGCCGGGATGTATCCGCGCCGCGGCACCTGAACCAGCACCGGCCCACCGGCTTTGATCGCCTTGCGCGCCTCCGTGAACGCCACGGCCGGAATGCGGATGGCCTGCGCGATCGGGTCCCGCTCCAATGCCGCGTCGGTGTCGCCGGGCGCGGTGATGCGGGGCATGGCCTGCCGCACCACGGCCCGATCCGCGAGCAGATCGTGCGCCCAGCCGGATTCGACGATCGCCTGCACCTCGGCCGTCCGCGAGAACCCGCCCGCCACGAACGCCGCCCCGGTCTCGTGCGCCCGCAACATGGCCACTTCCCGCGCATGCGGATACGGCGACCGCGGTTCGGCGAAGGTGTCGTCCCCGTCATCCCAGATGGCGATCAGCCCAAGGTCTTTCACCGGCGAGAACACGGCACTCCGCGTCCCCACGACGACCCGCGCCTTTCCCCGCAACACCCACAGCCACCGCCGATACCGCGCCGAGGGCCCCAACCCCGCCGCCAACCCCACCGCCGACTCCCCCACCAGCGCAACACATTCCCCCAGCACCCGATCCAGATCCCGCTGATCCGGCACCATGATCACCGCACTGCGCCCGCCACGCACGGTCACCGCCGCCAGCTCCGCCAGCCGCCGCGCCCAGTCCTCCCCCGGCAATGCCTGCCACCCCGCCCGCGGCCCGCGCCCTGCCGCCAGCGCGCCCAGGAACGAATGCCCGTGGACATACCGCCCCCACGCCGGGAACTCTGCGGCCGACGTCGGCGAAGCAGCAGTCACCGGCTGTTGCCCCGACTCGCCCGCCGGCACCGCGGCCGCCGAAGCCGTCGAGTGGTCGCCGGCAGCGAGCACAACCAGATCAGGCTGCGCCGCAACGGTTCCCGTCGAGCTTTCGGCGGCGAGCGCGCCCGAATCGACGGCCACAGACATCGACACCGAATCTCTGTCGGCGACAAGAGTCACCTCATCCGCGGCGGATACATCGCTGCCCAGGACCGGGACGGTGTCCGCGCCCTCGCCGTACGCGGCGTACCCGATGTCGCCTCCGCCTTCCGCCATCGCGAGCGCCGACTCCCCCACGGACTCGACACCTTGCGGAACGGTTTGCGCGGCAGCGTCTTCAGCGTTTCCGGCCACGACGGAGATCGCCGCGTCACTCGGATGCGATGCGATGGCGCGGGCCTGCGTAACGCCGGCGTGGGCCGAGTCATCGGCTGCCACAACCGGATCAGCGGCCGGTGGGCTCTTCTTCGAAGTGCGCTTGGGCTTTTCGGGCTTTTCCACGCCCTCCGATTCGACCTTGGCGTGGCGGGGCGGGATGGCGAGGCGGAGGACGTCGGCGCGGGTGCCCGCGTAACGGGCGGCCACGGCCGTGACGAGGGCGAGGATCTCCGGGGTGAGGACGCGTTCGCCGGAGACGACGCGTTCGAGGCGGACGAGTTTGCCGGTGTGATCGGACTTTTCGCGGCGTTCGAGGAGGTAGCCGTCGACGAGGCGGCCGGAGAAGCGGACGCGGACACGGACGCCGGGCTGGGCGAGTTCGTCCATCTCGGGCGGGACCAGGTAGTCGAAATCCCGGTCCAGGTGCGCGGGTTCGAGCAGGGGCAGGACCCGCGCGATCGGGCGGAACTCGCCAACGCGCTCCACCCCCCTGCGCTTGGCGGGAGCGTCGGACTCGGAGAGGTTCTCCGTGCCCGACGCTCCCGTCGAGAGTGGTGGGGTGCCGCTCAATTACAGCCCGGCGGCCGCACGCAGCTTCTCCGCGCGGTCGGTGCGCTCCCACGGCAGATCGACGTCGGTGCGGCCGAAGTGGCCGTAGGCGGCGGTCGGCGCGTAGATCGGGCGCAGCAGGTCCAGGTCGCGGATGATCGCGCCGGGACGCAGGTCGAAGACCTGACCGATGGCGTCGGAGATCTTGATCGGGTCGATCAGCTCGGTGCCGAAGGTCTCGACGAACAGACCGACCGGGGCGGCCTTGCCGATGGCGTAGGCGACCTGGACCTCGACCCGCTCGGCCAGGCCGGCGGCGACGACATTCTTGGCGACCCAGCGCATGGCGTAGGCGGCCGAGCGGTCGACCTTCGACGGGTCCTTGCCCGAGAAGGCGCCGCCGCCGTGGCGGGCCATGCCGCCGTAGGTGTCGACGATGATCTTGCGGCCGGTCAGGCCCGCGTCACCCATGGGTCCACCGAGCACGAACTTGCCGGTCGGGTTGACCAGCAGGCGGACATCGGAGGTGTCCAGCGGGTTGGGCAGCTGGAGCTCGCCGAGCACCGCGTCGACGACCTTCTCGCGGATGTCCGGGGTGAGCAGGTTGTCCAGGTCGATGTCGGCCGCGTGCTGGGTCGAGATGACCACGGTGTCGAGGCGCTTGGGGATGGCGCCGTCGTACTCGATGGTGACCTGGGTCTTGCCATCGGGACGCAGGTACGGCAGCACGCCGGACTTGCGGACCTCGGTCAGGCGGCGAGACAGCTTGTGCGCCAGCGAGATCGGCAGCGGCATCAGCTCGGGGGTCTCGACGGTGGCGTAGCCGAACATCAGGCCCTGGTCGCCCGCGCCCTGACGGGCGATCTCGTCGTCCTCGCCGCCCACGCGGGCCTCGTGCGAGGTGTCCACGCCCATGGCGATGTCCGGCGACTGGGCGCCGATGGCGACGTTCACACCGCAGGAGGCGCCGTCGAACCCCTTTGCCGAGGAGTCGTACCCGATCTCCAGGACCTTCTCGCGGACGATGGTCGGAATATCGGCGTAGGCCGTGGTGGTGACCTCACCGGCCACGTGTACCTGACCGGTGGTCACCAGGGTCTCCACCGCGACCCGGCTGCGCGGATCGGCCGCGAGCAACGCGTCGAGGATGGAATCGCTGATGGCATCACAGATCTTGTCGGGGTGACCCTCGGTCACCGACTCACTGGTGAATAGGCGGCTGCCAGACGTGCGCACAGTTGTTCCCTCTCCCTCAACGGGTTTCTCGTATCGGGTGGCGACAGTAGCGTCTCCGCTGCATCGCACAACCCTTTGTCTCAGGTTATTCCAATATGTTCGTCACAGGGGCGAGCCGCCCTCGTTAAGAACACATCGTGACTCAGACAGTCGCCGTTAATCTGCCGCCCCAGCGGGGGCAGCGGCAAGTGCCCGAACCCTGCGGTGCCGAGGCTTCAGCGGAGCAAGGGGCCGAGTGCATCCAGCACCCGGCTGGCCAGCAGTGCCTTGGACCCGTGGTCCAGGGCGATCTCGGTGCCGTCGGCACCGAGCAACCAGCCGTCGTTGGTGTCGACCTCGAAGGCCTTCCCCTCCCCGACGGCATTCACGACCAGCAGGTCGCAGCCTTTGCGGGCCAGTTTGGCCCGGGCGTGGGTGAGCACATCCGCGTGCTCGTCCCCGGTCTCGGCGGCGAAGCCGACGATCGCGGTGCCCGGTAGGTGCCCGTCGCGACGGGACTGCACCAACCCGGCCAGGATATCCGGTGTCTTGGCGAGCGCGATCGAATCCGGTTCTCCCGCACCCTTTTTGATCTTAGCCGCCGCCACGTTCACCGGACGGAAGTCGGCCACCGCCGCGGCCATGACGACCGCGTCCGCACCCAGCGAGTGCTTGTCGACGGCCACCTTCAGCTGTTCGGCGGTGGTCACGTGCACGACCTCGACCGCGGCCGGCGGCTCGAGCCCGACGGTATTGCCCGCGATCAGCGTCACCTGCGCACCGCGCTGGGCGGCCAGGCGGGCGATCGCGTAGCCCTGCTTGCCGGAACTCCGATTGCCCAGGAAACGCACCGGATCCAGCGGTTCCCGGGTGCCGCCCGCGGACACCACGACGCGGCGGCCCTCGAGGTCGCGCGGCAGGGCGTCGGCACGTTCGAGCAGCAGCCGGGCCAGACCGAAGATCTCCTCCGGCTCGGGCAGCCGGCCCGGGCCGGTGTCGGTGCCGGTCAGCCGGCCCGAGGCCGGTTCCATGACCACGGCGCCGTGCGCGCGCAGCGTCGCCACGTTCGCCCGGGTGGCCGGGTGCTCCCACATCTCGGTGTGCATGGCCGGGGCGAACAGGATCGGACAGCGCGCGGTCAGCAGCGTCGCGGTCAGCAGATCGTCGGCGCGGCCCTGCGCGGCGCGGGCCATGAGGTCCGCGGTGGCGGGGGCGATGACGACCAGGTCGGCCTCCTGGCCGAGGCGCACGTGCGGCACCTCGGGCACATCGGCGAAGACACCGGTGTGCACGGGGTGGCCGGACAGCGCCTCGAAGGTGGCCTTGCCGACGAATTGCAGCGCCGACTCGGTGGGAATGACACGAACCTCGTGCCCGGTTTCGGTGAACCGGCGCACGAGGTTGCAGCTCTTGTAGGCGGCGATACCGCCGCCGACTCCGACGACGATCCGGGTCACCGCGGGACTACTCCCCTTCGGAGTGCTCGAGCAGGTCGGCGTGGATCTCGCGCATCGCCACCGACAGCGGCTTCTCCTGCAGACCCGGCTCGACCAGCGGACCGACGTATTCGAGAATGCCGTCGCCGAGCTGGTTGTAGTAATCGTTGATCTGCCGCGCCCGCTTGGCCGCGTAGATGACCAGCGCGTACTTGGACGAAGTCCGCTCCAGCAGTTCGTCGATCGGCGGGTTGGTGAGGCCGACCGGAGTGTCGTAGGCGGGCGCGGTCTTGATGTCCGTACTCACTAGGAGGACTCCTGCGGGGTTGTTCGGAAGGGTGGAGTCCGGCTCACTTCGAAGATGAGCCGGTAGTTCGGGGCCTATGACCCCGAATTTGTGCTAACGAACAACGATACCAACTGCTCACAGGCGCTGGTCACGTGGTCGTTCACGATGACGATGTCGAACTCGTCACATGCAGCCAATTCGGTGCGAGCGGTCTGCAGACGACGCTCGATCACCTCGGGCGATTCCGTCCCGCGCGAGGTCAGGCGGGACACCAGCTCGTCCCAGCTGGGTGGGGCCAGGAAGACCAGTTTGGCTTCCGGCATGGTCTTGCGGATCGAGCGCGCGCCCTCGAGGTCCACCTCGATCAGGACGTGATGTCCGGACGTGAGCGCTTCCCGCACGGGTGCGGCCGGGGTGCCCGACCGCTGCAGTCCACCATGGATGTCGGCCCATTCGAGCAGTTCGCCCGCCGCGATCATGGCGTCGAACTTCTCACGGGTGACGAATCGGTAGTCCCGGCCGTCGACCTCCCCGGGCCGCGGAGCCCGGGTGGTGGCCGACACACTGAATACCAATTCGGGCAGTCGTTCGCGCACGCAGCGCACGACGGTGGACTTACCGACGGCCGAGGGGCCGACCAGGACAACCAGTCGACCCTTCCGAGTGTGTTCGACCACCCTCGGATTATTCGGCGCTGAAGTCGAACCGGGCCAGCAGCGCCTTACGCTGCCGGTCGCCCAGTCCGCGCAGGCGGCGGGTGGGAGCGATCTCGAGCTCGCTCATGATCTCGGCCGCCTTGACCTTGCCGACCTTCGGCAGGGCCTCGAGCAGCGCCGAAACCTTCATCTTGCCGAGGACTTCGTCCTTCTCGGCGTCCGCAAGGACCGTCTTCAGATCGGTGCCACCACGCTTCAAGCGCTCCTTGAGCTCCGCCCGAGCGCGGCGAGCGGCAGCCGCCTTCTCCAAAGCAGCGGCGCGCTGCTCGTCAGTCAGCTGGGGAAGGGCCACGGTTCCTCCGTCTCATCGTTCATTGCTTGATCTACCTCCGGTAACCCGGTGGTCTCAGCGACCGTACCCACGACGCTTGCCGATTGCGAACCCACCCCCCAGGTCAGCGCGTGATTCGGGCCGCGACCGGGCCGGATGGGCAGCGGCGCGGGCAGTGCCGGACCGGCCCCCGCGGTCGGCTCGATACGGTCGCGAATAGCCTTGCAGCCAGGGCTTTTTCACGGACTTGACAGGGCCCGGGAGAGGTCGGACGGGCCCCGCGCGAAACCGTGACCGACCTGTAATCACGCGACCTGGATTTTTCTTGGATTTCTCGGCGTGTCGTTCGATTCAACACCGCGTGTCGCGCGTCACCCGAGGCGCAGCGAACGGTGCCGAATCACGCAATTCCGACACCTTCCCTTGCAGGTCGGGCCGGTTCGGGGCGGCCCTGCCACCGTCGGAACGGCCCGTTTTCCACCCCTCACGCGGCCACTGACGGCTCAAACCTCCCGGCACCGAGAACTACGCCCGCCGCGGTGCGGCGGGCGCGAGAGAGGCGATACGGACAAGCGTTCGATCGGCTCGCCGGACGGGTTCGCCAACAGCGAACAAGATCGCGTCAGTCGTCGTATTGGCACAGCTCAACGAGCGTGCCCTCCGGAGCCCGCACATGCGCCACGCGCATGCCCCACGCGGGCTGTTCGGCGGGCTCGGCGGCGATCCGGGCGCCGCGCTCGCGCAGGCTCTCGACGGCCCGGTCGACATCGGCGACGCGCAAAACCACGACGACCGTGTCGATCTCGCCGCGCGGGCGGTGCGCGACGCCGATCGCGGCGTCCATGTAGGCGCGGGTGAACAGCGCGAGATCCTGGCCGCCGAGCGTGAAGCACGCGTAGGGGCCATCGTCGGATTCGGGGACGTCGCCGGGCACCTCCCGCTTCAGGGGCAGGCCCAGGACGTCGCGATAGAAGCGATAGCTGGACGCGAAATCGTCCACCAGGACGCGGGTTTGGCCGTAGGAGACGAGGCCGAGGCCGGCGTCGGACATGAGAAATCCCACCTTTCTACCGAGCAGTCGGGTTTCAGCCTAAGTGCACCGGGGAAGGCGGCCGATCAGGCCCTCCCAGACGGAATCAGTTGCTCTCCATGGCGATTCGCAGGCCCAGCCCGACCATGAAGGTGCCCATGGCGGCGTCGAGGGCGCGGCGCACCCGGCGGCGGGTGAACACGTGCCGCAGCGCGCCCACACCGAAGGCCAGGATCACGAACCAGAACAGGTTGGCGATCGTGCACACGATGGCCAGTTCGAGGGTGCCCAGCGCGGAGGGATCGGCGGGCAGGAACTGCGGCACCAGTGCGATGAAGAACACGGCGCACTTGGGATTCAGCAGGTTGGTGAGCAGGCCCTGCCGGAAGGCGACCAGCGTGCCGCGACGGTTCGCGGCCGCATCGGGATCGGGCCGGTAGTCGCCGCGCCGCGCGGCCAGCAGCGCGCGAATGCCGATGTAGGCCAGGTAGATCGCGCCGACCAGCTTCACCACCGTGTACGCCTCGGCCGAGGCGGCCAGCAGCCCGGCCACGCCGATCGCGGTGACCAATGCCCACACGAACACGCCGACCGCGATGCCGCCCGCGCTGGCGGCCCCGGCGCGACGGCCGGAGACCACCGAATTCCGCAGCACGATCAGGAAATCCGGCCCGGGCGACATGGAGCCGAGCACGATCACCCCGGCCAGCGTGAGAATCTCGGTGAGCGACAGCACTCGGCCAGCCTACGCGGCGGCCCGGTGCCGGTTCCGGCCCCGATTCAGGCGCCGGGCCAGAAGTCCTTCAGGCCGGGAGCCGCCTCCGCGCCCTGGCGCAGGCCCGCTTCGTAGGCGGGCTTCAGGGCGGCGGCGTTGAACAGGTCGGGGCCGTATGCGGCGATGGCGCCGGCGTCGGGGACGATGAATGCCGTTGCCGCACCGCCCAGCTCGCGATCGGTGGGGCTGTGCGGGAACAGGTGGGCCAGCGGTTCGATGATCAGCATGCGTTCGGCGCCGGCGGCCAGGTCGGCATTGATCGGCGAGCGCATGCCGCCGTCGAAGTAGTAGGCACCGTCGATCGGGATGGGCGGGAAGACGCCGGGCACCGACGTGCTCGAGGCCAGCGCCTCGGGCAGGGTGGCCTTGCCATCGGGAGTCCACACCTGGAGTGCGCCGGTGGTGACGCTGATGGCGGTGATCCGCAGATCGCGCTGCGGCCAGGATGCGTTGCCGACGAACCCGCCGATGCGGGCGATATGGTCGGCCGGATCGCCGACCGCCATCTCCAGCGCGCGGACGCCGGCGCGTCGGCGCGCCTCATCGGGGTCCAGTCCGGGGGTGGCGAGGATGCCCAGGATCTCACCGAAACTGTTCGGGTCGAACCGGATCGGCGGCAGGTCGGAGTCCGGGGCGGGCCGCCGCAGCAGCAGGCTCAGGTCGACCTCGGCGGCGAGCGCCGCACCGACGACCGCACCGGCGGAGGTGCCGACGATCCGCTCGGCCAGGGCCGGGTCGATACCGGCCTCGCGCAGCGCGATGACCACGCCCGCCATCCAGCTCAGGCCGACCGCGCCACCCCCTCCGAGCACGAGCGCATGACGAATCTCGTTGGGCGGCACCGCGGCAGACATGCTGCCACTGTATCCGAGCGGAAGGAAACGGAGGGTCGTCCTCCGAAATCCGGCTCGGGCCTGAACGGGAATCGCCCCGGTCACGCTGGGGCGGTCGGGGCGATTCCGCGCCGGGTGGGGCGTCGCGGCGCTACCGTATTCAGTCCTGCAGGAACGCGAATTCCGCTGCGAGCTCGGCGACCCGCTGCTTCAGCGCGGTGACCGACGGCCCCGACTTGAGGACCTCGCGGGAGACGTTCGGCAGGACGGCGCCGAGGCCGCTCGCGGGGACCAGCTTGCGGATCGAGTCCGCTCCCCCGCCCTGCGCGCCGACGCCGGGCATGAGGATGGGGCCGTTGAGCGCGCTCAGGTCCGGAGCCGCGTCCAGGGTCGCGCCGACCACCACACCCACGGAACCGAATTCGGCTCCGGCATTGGCGGCCGCGGCGTCGTCGACCATGCGCTGGGCGATGCTGCGGCCGTCGGAGCCAGTGATGTTCTGCAGTTCCACCGCCTCCGGGTTGGAGGTGGCGGCCAGCACGAACACCCCGCGGTCATTGGCCGCGGCGAGGTCCAGAGCCGGTGCGAGGGAACCGAATCCGAGGTACGGGGAGACGGTGACCGCGTCCGTGCCGAGCGGGCCGTCGCCGAGCCAGGCGTGGGCGTAGGCGTCCATGGTGGAGCCGATATCGCCGCGCTTGGCGTCGGCCAGCACCAGGGTGCCCGCCGCCCGCAGTGCGGCAATCGTCTCCTCCAGCACCAGGATTCCGGCCGAACCGTAGGTCTCGAAGAACGCCACCTGCGGTTTGACCAGTGCCACCCGGCCCGCGAAGGCCCGCACGCAGGCGTCGGCGAACTTCGCCACGCCCGCGGCGTCCTCGCTCAGGCCCCAGGCCCGCAGCAGCGGCGGGTGCGGGTCGATGCCGACACACAGCGGGCCGTGCTCGCGCATCGACTCCCGCAGCCGCGCACCGAAGGTCGTCATCCGCGCAGCACCGCGTGGAGTTCCTGCAGGGACCGCACGCCGATGCCGCCGCGAATGGTGGCCTCGATGCCCTGCACGGCCGCGGCCGCGCCCTGCACGGTGGTGATGCACGGGATGTTCGCGCCCACCGCCGCGGTGCGGATCTCGTAGCCGTCCACGCGCGGGCCGTTGTTGCCGTACGGGGTGTTGAACACGATGTCGACGTCGCCGTCCTTGATCATGTCCACGATGCTGGGCTGGTCGGCCACCTCGTCGGAGTGCTTGCGCACCTGATCGCAGGGAATGCCGTTGCGGCGCAGCATTTCCGCGGTGCCCTCGGTGGCGAGGATGCGGAAGCCCAGGTCGTGCAGGCGCTTGATCGGGAACACCATGGCGCGCTTGTCGCGGTTGGCGATGGACACGAACGCGGTGCCCTCGGTCGGCAGCGAACCGTAGGCGGCCGACTGCGACTTGGCGAACGCGGTGCCGAAGTCGGCGTCGATGCCCATGACCTCGCCGGTGGACTTCATCTCCGGGGAGAGCAGCGAATCCACGCCGGTGCCGTCGGGGCGGCGGAAGCGGTGGAACGGCAGCACGGCCTCCTTGACCGCGACCGGGGCGTCGATCGGCGCGTAGCCGCCGTCGCCCTCGGCCGGGAGCAGGCCCTCCTTGCGCAGCTCGGCGATGCTGGCGCCCAGCGCGATTCGCGCCGCGGCCTTGGCCAGCGGCACCGCGGTGGCCTTGGAGACGAACGGCACGGTGCGGCTGGCGCGCGGGTTGGCCTCGAGGACGTAGAGCACGTCGTCCTTGAGCGCGTACTGCACGTTCAGCAGGCCCTTCACGCCGATGCCCTTGGCGAGCGCGGCGGTGGAGCGGCGCACGGCCTCGATATCGCTGCGGCCCAGGGTGATCGGGGGCAGGGCGCACGCCGAGTCACCGGAGTGGATACCGGCCTCCTCGATGTGCTCCATGACGCCGCCCAGGTAGACCTCCTCGCCGTCGCACAGGGCGTCGACGTCGATCTCGATGGCGTCCTCCAGGAACCGGTCGACCAGCACCGGGTGGTCCGGGGTGATCTCGGTGGCGCGGGAGATGTAGTCCTCGAGGGACGTCTCGTCGTAGACGATCTCCATGCCGCGGCCGCCCAGCACGTAGGACGGGCGCACCAGCACCGGGTAGCCGATCTCGTTGGCGATCTTCTTGGCCTGCGGGAAGGTGGTGGCGGTGCCGTACTTGGGAGCCGGAAGACCGGCTGCCACCAGGACATCGCCGAACTCGCCGCGGTCCTCGGCCAGGTCGATGGCGGCGGCGGAGGTGCCGACCACGGGCACGCCCGCGTCGGTGAGACGCTGGGCCAGGCTCAGCGGGGTCTGGCCGCCGAGCTGGCAGATGACGCCCGCGACGGTGCCGGACTCGGTCTCGGCGTGGTACACCTCGAGCACGTCCTCGAAGGTGAGCGGCTCGAAGTAGAGGCGGTCGGCGGTGTCGTAGTCGGTCGACACGGTCTCCGGGTTGCAGTTGACCATGATGGTCTCGAACCCGGCGGCCGACAGCGTCTGCGCGGCGTGCACACACGAGTAGTCGAACTCGATGCCCTGACCGATGCGGTTCGGACCCGAGCCGAGAATGATGACCTTCTCGCGTTCCTTCTGCGGCGCCACTTCGGATTCCGCGGCGGGATCCAGCTCGTAGGCCGAGTAGTGGTACGGGGTCTTGGCCTCGAACTCGGCCGCGCAGGTGTCGACGGTCTTGAACACCGGGCGGATGCCGAGGCGGTGACGCAGCTCGCGCACGCCGCCCTCACCGGCGAGTTCCGGTCGCAGCGAAGCGATCTGGCGATCGGAGAGGCCGTAGTGCTTGGCCGTGCGCAGCAGCGGCTCGTCCAGCACGGGGGCGTCGATGATCTCCTGGCGCAGCTCCACCAGGCCCGCGACCTCGGCCACGAACCACGGGTCGATGCCGGAGGCGGCGGCCACGTCCTCGATGCTCGCGCCCAGGCGCAGCGCCCGCTCCACCTGGTAGATGCGGCCCTCGGTCGGAACCTTCAGGTCGTCCAGGATGGCCTGCACGTCGGTCCACTCGCCGTCGGGCTGGGTCCAGAAGCCCGCGGCCTTGGTCTCGAGCGAGCGCAGCACCTTGCCCAGGGCCTCGGAGAAGTTGCGGCCCATGGACATCGCCTCGCCGACCGACTTCATGGTGGTGGTCAGCGTCGGGTCGGCGCCCGGGAACTTCTCGAAGGCGAAGCGCGGGGCCTTGACCACGACATAGTCGAGGGTCGGCTCGAAGCAGGCCGGGGTCTCGCCGGTGATGTCGTTGAGGATCTCGTCGAGGGTGTAGCCGATGGCCAGCTTGGCGGCGATCTTGGCGATCGGGAAACCCGTCGCCTTGGAGGCCAGCGCGGACGAGCGCGACACACGCGGGTTCATCTCGATGACGATCAGGCGGCCGTCGCTCGGGTCCACCGCGAACTGGATGTTGCAGCCGCCGGTGTCGACGCCGACCTCGCGCAGGATGGCGATGCCCAGATCGCGCATCTTCTGGTATTCGCGGTCGGTGAGGGTCATGGCCGGGGCGACGGTGACCGAGTCACCGGTGTGCACGCCCATCGGGTCCACGTTCTCGATCGAGCAGACGATGACGACATTGTCCTTGCCGTCGCGCATGAGCTCGAGCTCGAATTCCTTCCAGCCCAGGATCGATTCCTCGATGAGCACGTTCGCGGTGGGCGAGGCGGCCAGGCCGCCGCCGGCGATGCGATCGAGGTCGTCGTGGTTGTAGGCCATGCCCGAGCCCAGGCCGCCCATGGTGAACGACGGGCGTACGACCACCGGGAAGCCCAGTTCCGCAACGGTTTCGCGGACCTCGTCCATGGTGAAGCAGACCTTGGAGCGCGCCGACTCGCCGCCGACCTTGGCGACGATGTCCTTGAACTTCTGGCGGTCCTCACCGCGCTGGATGGCCTCGAAGTCGGCGCCGATCAGTTCGACGTTGTACTTCTCCAGAATGCCGTTCTCGTGCAGGGCGACAGCGCAATTGAGCGCGGTCTGGCCGCCCAGGGTCGCCAGGATCGCGTCCGGGCGCTCCTTGGCGATGACCTTCTCGACGAATTCCCAGGTGATCGGCTCGACATAGGTCGAGTCGGCGAACTCCGGGTCGGTCATGATGGTCGCCGGGTTGGAGTTCACCAGCGACACGCGCAGGCCCTCGGACTTGAGGACGCGACACGCCTGGGTTCCCGAGTAGTCGAACTCGCAAGCCTGGCCGATGACGATCGGGCCCGAGCCGATCACCAGGATGTGGTTGAGATCGGTGCGGCGTGGCATCAGGCTCCTTCCATCAGCATGGCGAAACGGTCGAACAGGTAGGCGGCGTCGTGGGGTCCGGCCGCGGCCTCGGGGTGGTACTGGACGGAGAAGGCGCGGCCGCTCACCAGCTGCACGCCCTCGACGACACCGTCGTTGGCGCAGACGTGGCTGACCTCGGCCTTGCCGAACGGGGTGTCGAAGACCTCGCCGCGCTCGCCCTCCAGGGCGAAGCCGTGGTTCTGCGCGGTGATCGAGATGCGGCCCGAATGATGCTCGACGACCGGCACATTGATGCCGCGGTGGCCGAACTTCATCTTGTAGGTCTTGCGCCCGAAGGCGCGGCCCAGGATCTGGTTGCCGAAGCAGATGCCGAACAGCGGGATGTCCTCGCCCAGCACCTGCTGGGTGAGCGCCACCATGGCGTCCTGGGTGGCCGGGTCGCCCGGGCCGTTGGACAGGAACACACCGTTCGGGTTCAGTTCCTTGATCTGGTCGAAGGTGACGTTGGACGGCACCACGTGCACCCGCATGCCGCGCTGGGCGAACATGCGCGGGGTGTTGGACTTGATGCCCAGGTCCACCGCGACCACCGTGAAGCGGTGCTCGCCGATCGGGTCGACGGTGTACATCTCGTCGGTGGAGACCTCACCGGCCAGGTCGGCGCCCAGCATGGACTGCTGGCCGTTGACCTTGTCGAGCATGTCCTCGTATTCGGTGAGCGACTCACCGGAGAAGATGCCCGCCTTCATGGAACCGCGGGTGCGCAGGTGCCGCACCAGGGCCCGGGTGTCGATGCCCGCGATGCCGACGACGTTCTGGTTCTCCAGTTCGTCCTGCAGGGTGCGGGTGGCGCGCCAGTTGGAGGCGCGGCGCGCGGGGTCGCGCACGGCGTACCCGGCGACCCAGATCCTCGAGGACTCGTCGTCCTCGTCGTTCCAGCCGGTGTTGCCGATCTGCGGCGCGGTGGCCACCACGATCTGGCGGTCGTAGCTGGGGTCGGTGAGGGTCTCCTGGTAGCCCGTCATGGCGGTACAGAACACCGCCTCACCCAATGTCTGCCCGACGGCGCCGAAGGTCGTCCCGCGGAACACGCGGCCGTCCTCGAGCACCATCACGGCGGTGTTTCCGCTGCTCATGCCTCGTCTCCCGTCTTCGTAGCTGCTGCGGTCCATGCCGGGTACACCGCTTTGTCATCACCGCGGAAACCGGTATCCACCTCGGTTCCGGTCGGCAATGTCCAGCGAATCACCAGCACACCGTCTTCCGTCATTACCTTGCCCGCGTGCCCGCGCTCGGCGCGCACCGCGGTAATGGATTCCTGGGGAATCCAGATCGCCGCCGCGCCGTCCCGCTCCAGCAGGATGCCGCGCTCGAACCGGGTCAGTTCCGCCGTGGCGCGGAAACCCAGGTCGCCCACCGTGATTCGCTGAATCCAGCTGGGGGCGAGGGTGCTGCCGAGGTAGAGCCCCGTGGTCGGCTCCAGCAGCTGCGCGCCGCAGTCGGCGGGCACCGGCGGCAGGTCGCCGATCGCCGAAGCCTGCTTCTCGGCCCGCCGGGTCCACGCCCGGTACATCAGCCACAGGCACAGCGCGAACAGCACCAGCAAAACCAGTACCTGCAGTGTGCGCTCCATTACGGTCCTCCGTGTCCTCTTGGGATGAGCGAGGGGACCTGCGTGGTTACGCAAGCTGCCGCCTCCGGGCCCTGAGCGCTCATCCCGTGGTTCCCCACCCGCCGCTAACCGGCGACGATCTTGCCGTCCCGGGCGGTGAGCCGGCCGCGCAGGAAGGTGGCGGTCACCTTCGCGGGCAGGGTCATCGCCTGGAAGGGCGTGTTGCGGGCGATCGAGGCGAGTTCGTCCGCCTCCACCGTCCATTCGGCGGCCGGGTCGATCAGCACCAGGTTGGCGGGTTCGCCGACCGCGAGCGGCCGGCCCTGATCGTCCAGGCCAACGATCCGCGCCGGGTTCTCGCTCATCACCTGCGCGACACCGCGCCAGTCGAGCAGTCCGGGCTCGACCATGGTCTCCACGATGATCGACAGCGCCGTCTCCAGGCCCAGCATGCCGGGACGGGCGGCCGCGAACTCGCAGCACTTGTCCTGGTCGGCGTGCGGGGCGTGGTCGGTGGCGACGCAGTCGATGACGCCCTCGGCGAGGGCCTGTCGCAGCGCGGCCACATCGGAGGTCTCGCGCAGCGGCGGGTTCACCCGGTTCACCGCGTCGTAGGTCTCCAGGCGCGAGTCGTCGAGCAGCAGGTGGTGCGGGGTCACCTCGGCGGTGATCGAAATGCCCTGGGCCTTGGCCCATTTCAGCAGTTCGACGGTGCCGGCGGTGGAAGCGTGGCAGATGTGCACGCGGGCGCCGGCATCGCGGGCCAGCAGCGCGTCGCGGGCCACGATGGACTCCTCGGCGGCGCGCGGCCAGCCGGCCAGGCCCAGGCGGGAGGCGGTCGGACCCTCGTGCGCGACCGCGCCCTTGGTCAGACGCGGCTCCTCGGCGTGCTGGGCGATGAGCACGCCCAGCGAGTTCGCGTATTCGAGGGCGCGGCGCATGATCAGCGGGTCGTAGACGCAGTGGCCGTCGTCGGAGAACATGCGCACCCCGCCGACTCCGGCGGCCATGGTGCCCATTTCGGCGAGCTGCTTGCCTTCGAGCCCGACGGTGACCGCGCCCACCGGGTGCACGTCGACCAGGCCGACCTCCTGGCCGCGCTTCCACACGTGGTCGGTGATGACCGCGGTGTCGGCGACCGGGCTGGTGTTGGCCATGGCGAACACGGCGGTGTAGCCGCCCAGAGCCGCTGCGGCGGAACCGGATTCGATGGTCTCGGTGTCCTCGCGGCCCGGCTCGCGCAGGTGCGTGTGCAGGTCGATGAAGCCGGGCAGCAGGAACTGGCCCTTGCCCTCGACGATCTCCGCGTCGGGTGCGTTCAGGCCCGCGCCGATCTCGCGGATCTCACCGTCGGCCAGCAGCACGTCGACCGCGTCACCCTCGCCGTACAGACGGACATTCTTGATCAGGACGCTCATGCTGTCTCCTTTCCGCGCGATCGGGGGCCCTCCGTGGTTACGCGGGCAAGCACGGGGAGGAGGAGCGACGCCTCCGGGCCTGACCCGATCACGCGACCACCTCGTCGGTTCCGACCAGCAGGCGGAACAGCACCGCCATGCGCATATGGACTCCGTTGTTGACCTGTTGCAGCACAGCCGCTTTCGGGGAATCGGCCACGGAGAACCCGATCTCCATGCCGCGCAGCATGGGTCCGGGGTGCAGCACCACCGCGTGCTCGTCGAGCATCTTCATGCGGCGCTCGTTGAGGCCGTACCGGATCGAGTACTCGCGCGCCGACGGGAAGAAGCCGCCGTTCATGCGCTCGGCCTGCACGCGCAGCATCATGACCGCGTCCGCGCCCGGCAGCTCGGCGTCGAGGGAATCCGAGACCCGCACCGGCCAGGCTTCCACGCCCACCGGCAGCAGCGTGCGCGGCGCGACGAGCACGACCTCCGCGCCGAGCGTGTCGAGCAGGAACGCATTCGAGCGCGCGACCCGGCTGTGCAGGATGTCGCCGACCAGCACGACCCGCTTGCCCTCCAGGTCACCGAGGCGCTGGCGCAGGGTCAGCGCGTCGAGCAGCGCCTGGGTCGGGTGCTCGTGCGTGCCGTCACCGGCATTGATGATCGCGGGGCCGGGACCGGCGTAACCGCTTGCGGCCTCGTTCATCTCGGCGAACCAGCGCGCGATCTGATGGGCCGCGCCCGACGCCGGGTGCCGCACGATGAGCGCGTCCGCGCCCGCCGCGTGCAGGGTCAGCGCGGTGTCGCGGAGTGACTCGCCCTTGGACACCGAGGAACTCGACGCGCTGACATTGATGACGTCGGCGCTCATCCACTTGCCCGCGACCTCGAAGGACACGCGGGTGCGGGTGGAGTTCTCGAAGAACACGGTCATGACCGTGCGCCCGCGCAGCGTCGGCAGCTTCTTGACCTCCCGGCCCAGCAGCGCCTGCTCGAACCGCTCGGCCTCGTCGAGCAGGCCGGTGGCGGCGTCCCGGTCCAGGTCGGTGACCGACAGCAGGTGCTTCACTGGTTGTCACCTTCCTGACGCAGGTAGACACCGTCGCGTCCGTCGTGCTCACGCAGCAGCACCGAGATGTCCTCGGTGCGGGCGGTGGGAACGTTCTTGCCGACGTAGTCCGCGCGGATGGGGAGTTCGCGGTGGCCGCGATCGATGAGCACCGCCAGCTGCACCGCGCGGGGGCGGCCCAGATCGCGCAGGCCGTCCAGCGCGGAGCGCACGGTGCGGCCGGAGAACAGCACATCGTCGACCAGCACCACCAGCGCGTCCTCGATCCCGCCCTCGGGCACCGAGGTGCGCTCGAGCGGACGGTGCGGCTTGGAGCGCAGGTCGTCGCGGTACAGCGTGATGTCCAGGGAGCCGATCGCGGGGCGGACGCCGGAGAATTCCTCGATCCGGCCGGCCAGGCGATGGGCGAGAGTGGTTCCGCGGGTGGGGATTCCGATCAGCACCACACGAGCAACCTGGGGGTCGCCGGAGTCCAGAGCCGTCTTCTCGATGATCTGGTGCGCCATGCGCGCGATGGTCCGGCCCACATCCGAATCCGAGAGCAACTCGCGTCCGGTCTCGACCCGGTCCGGGTCGTGCCGCTGCGAGAACTCGGCAGCGCTCGACTTGGCCGCCCGGTCTTCGGGCACAGCCATGCCGACCTCCTTCCCCGCCTCACGGGACGGTCCGTTAAAGGATGTCTTTCGAGCGGTCACCCTACCAGCGCGCTTACCCGCCGTTGACCGGGCACCCCCCTCCGCGACCGGCGTCAGCGTGCCCTTCGCGACACGCCGCGACCAGCCCGAACCCGAAACGTCCAGACCAACCGGCAAGCCCGCAGCTATGCGCGCCCGGTCGCCCTGTGGCCAGGTTCACGATCCAGCCGCCGGAGCAGTCCCGCGTCAGTGGCCGCTCGGGGTTCTGCGGTCGAAGACCAAGGGGCGGGCGGTGCGCAGGGCGGTGGCGATGGCGCCGAGCAGCACGGCGTCGTCGCCCAGTTCGCTCGGACGGACGGTGGGGCGCAGCGGGGTCGTCCGTTGCAGCGCCGCGCGGACCTGGTCGAGCAGCAGGTCGGCGCTGCGGCCGAGGCCGCCGCCGACCACGATGACATCGGGGTCGAGGACCGCGGTGACGGCGGCCACCACCAGGGCGATGCGTTCGCCTTCCTGGCGGACCACCTCGGTGGCGATGGCGTCGCCGGCGCGGGCGGCATCGAAGACACGTTTGGCGGTGAGGCGGCCGGTCATGCCGCGGGCGCGGGCGGCGCGGACCACGGCGTCGGCGGTGACGGCTTCCTCGAGGGCGCCACGCCGGGAGACGGCGGCGGCGGTGTCGCCGAAAGCGGCCGGAAGGAAGCCGACTTCGCCGGCCGCACCGTGGGCGCCGGTGAAAAGCTCACCCTGGGAGACGATTCCGACGCCGAGGCCGGTGCCGATGAGGACGTAGACGAACAGGCGGCTGCCGCGGCCGCCGCCGTGGGCGTACTCGCCGAGCGCGGCGAGGTTGGCGTCATTGTGGACCGACAGCTCGGAAACGCCAAGAGCGTCCCGTAATTCGTCGAGCAGGCCCGCGCGGCCCCAGCCGGGCAGGTTGACGGCGTAGTGCATCCGGCCGTCCTGGGGATCGAAGACGCCCGGGCTGCCGAGGACGGTGTGGACGATGCGGTCCACGGGAATCGCGGCGTCGCCCAGGATTTCGCGCACGGCCCCGGCCGTCGTCTGGGCGAGGGCCGTGGCGGTGCGCGCACGGTTCGGAATGTCGGTGCGGGACAGTACTTTTCCCGACAGATCGGCCACGGCGGTCCGCAGGAACGCGCGGCCGACATCGATGCCGAGCACGTAGCCCGCGGTCGGATCCGGTTCGTACAGCACCGCCGTCCGTCCGCGCTCGGGGACGACCGTCCCGACCTCCCGCACGAGTCCGTGCTCCTGCAGCGCGGCAAGGGCGCTGGACACGGTGGGCTTGGACAGGCCGGTGTCACGGGCGAGCTGAGCGCGCGAGCCGGGTCCGGCGGTGCGCAGCTGCTCGAGCAGCAACCACTCGTTGTTGCTGCGCAAACGCTGCCTGTTCCAAGGGAGTTCGTCCATGACCGTCCGATCCTGATGCGTCATCGAGCCGACTGTAAACAATCGGCCGCGGCCCTTGACTCCGATAGTAAAGGAATTTAACTTTACAAAACCCATACGCCCCCTGCGCGACCCGGAGGCAGCCATGACCGGCCCCCGCACCCTCCCCCGAAGAATCGGCCTGTTCCAGGCCACGACCATCAATATGAGCCAGATGGTCGGCATCGGACCCTTCGTCACCATCCCCCTCATGGTCGCGGCCTTCGGCGGGCCGCACGCCGTCATCGGATTCGTCGCCGGCGCGGTGCTGGCGCTGGCCGACGGCCTGATCTGGGCCGAACTCGGCGCGGCCATGCCGGGCGCGGGCGGCACCTATGTGTATCTGCGCGAGGCGTTCCAGTACCGCACGGGGAGGCTCATGCCGTTCCTGTTCGTCTGGACCGCAATCCTTTTCATTCCGCTGATCATGTCGACCGGCGTGCAGGGACTGGTGCAGTACCTGACCTATCTGTGGCCGTCCATGACCACCGGGCAGGGTGACATCGCCGGGCTCGCGGTGGTGGCGCTGGTCGTGGTGCTGCTGTGGCGGCGGGTGGATTCCATCGGCCGCATCACCGTGGTGATGTGGGCGGTCATGATCGTGTCGGTGGCCGCGGTGATCCTGGCGGCGTTCACCCACTTTCATCCGGGTATGGCGTTCACCTGGCCCGACCATGCCATCGATTTCGGTCGCGGCGGCTTCTGGCTGGGCTTCGCTTCCGGGCTCACCATCGGCATCTACGACTACCTGGGCTACAACACCAGCGCATATATCGGTGCGGAGCTGAAGAGTCCGGGGCGGGTCCTCCCCCGCTCGATCATCTTCGCGGTGCTCGCGGTCATGGTCATCTATCTCGGCATGCAGATCGGTGTGCTCGGGGTCATCGACTGGCACGACATGCTCGACCCGAACAACGTTGCCTCACAATCGGTTGCGTCGGCGGTGCTGGAGAAGACCTTCGGAAAGGGTGCCGCCGATGTGGTGACCGTACTGATTCTCGTCACCGCCTTCGCCTCGGTCTTCGCCGGATTGCTCGGCGGCTCGCGGGTACCGTTCGACGCCGCCCGCGACGGGGTGTTCTTCCGATCCTTCGGACGGCTGCACCCCGAACACGAGTTCCCGGTGCTCGGGCTGATCGTGATGGGTGCGATCACCGCGGCCGGGTTCGTCTTCGCCCGGCATGTGGGCGCCTCGGCCACCCATCCCCCGCTGGCGGTGCTGATCTCACTGCTGACCACGGTCATGGTGATCGTGCAGGCCTTCGCGCAGATCGCGGCCGTAGTCGTCCTGCGGCGACGGCAGCCCGGGCTCGCGAGGCCCTACCGGATGCTGCTGTATCCGCTGCCGGCGGTCGTGGCGGCCATCGGCTGGGCGGTCATCTACGGGTACGCCGACAAGGCGAATCCGGGCGTGCACCCGATCGAGTGGTCACTGGCCTGGACTGCCCTGGGTATCGCGGCCTTCCTGCTCTGGTCACGGAGGGAGAAGACCTGGCCGTTCGGGCCGAAGCAGATCCGTGAGGAGTACCTCGACGCTGAGCCCGCAGCCGCCTGACCGGCCGGCCGTGGCGAGATAGACAACTCAGGTTGTTCAATTTCAATTGCACAACCTGGATTGTCTATCTAGGGTCGAGGCATGACCGATGCCCCCGCGATCCTGTCCGCGTCCTCGGCCCAGGCGGCCCGGGAACTGCGCGTGCTGGTGAGCCGCCTGCGACGGCGGTTCCTCGAGGCGTCGGACAATGTGGAGCTGACGCCCTCGCAGCTGTCGGTACTGAGCCGGTTGAAGAACGGTGATGCCACCGCCAGCGAGATCGCCGCGGCGGAGCGGGTGCGGCCGCAGGCCATCGCCACCCACCTCGCCATTCTCAGCGACCGCGGCTTCGTGCTGCGGCGGCCCGATCCCAAAGACGGCCGGCGGCAACTGGTTTCGCTGAGCCCGGCCGGGCGGGAGCTGATGGCGGGCCGCAGCCGGGCGAAGCAGGAATGGCTCACCACCGCGCTCGAGGAGAAGTACACCGAGGCCGAGCGGCAGACGTTGCTGGCGGCGCTGGAGCTGCTGGAAAGACTCGGGCCGCAATGATCTCGACGCTGCACCGGCACACCCGGGAGCGACCGCCCGAAGGGTTCGACCGGCGGCTACTGGTGCCCATGATCACCAGCTCGATCCTGAACCCGATCAATTCGTCCATCATCGCGGTCTCGCTGGTGCCGATCGGTGTCGCGTTCGGCGCGCCGGCGTCGGAGACCGCGTGGCTGGTGTCGGCGCTGTACCTGGCCACCGCCATCGGGCAGCCGGTGGTGGGGCGGCTCATCGACCTCTACGGGCCGCGGCGGCTGTATCTCGGCGGCGCCGCGCTCACCGGATTCGCCGGCCTGCTGGGCATGGTCGCGCCGAGTCTCTGGGTACTGGTGCTGGCCCGGGTGATTCTCGGATTCGGCACGTGCGCGGGCTATCCCGCATCCATGTACCTGATCCGCAGCGAGTCCGAACGCACCGGGAAGGACAGTCCCCAGGGGGTGCTCACCGCCCTGGCCGTGGCCACTCAGACCATTGCCGTCATCGGCCCGACCCTGGGCGGTCTCCTGATCCATCTCGGCGGGTGGCGGGCGACGTTCGCGGTCAATCTGCCGCTGGCACTGGTGTGCCTGGTCATCGGATGGCGGCGGATAGCGAGAACCGATGCGCCGCACGGTGGCCGGTGGTCGGATCTCGATCTGCCCGGTATCGGGCTGTTCGCGGCGATGCTGATCAGCTTCCTGATCTTCCTGATGAAACCGCAAGCGGCGCACTGGTATCTGCCGGTGCCGGCGATCGCCGCCGGGGCCGGGCTGGTGTGGCGGGAGCGGCGGGCCGAGCGGCCCTTCCTCGATGCGCGGCTGCTCGCGGGCAATGTCCCGCTGCTGGCCACCTACACCCGCACTCTGTTGACCGCCCTGGTCGGCTACTGCTTCCTGTACGGCTTCACCCAGTGGCTGGAGGAGGGCCGTGGCCTCTCCGCCGCCGGGGCGGGACTGATCCTGCTACCCATGTCGGCCACCGCGATCGGCGTGTCCGCGCTCACCGGGCGGCGTCCCGAGATTCGCGGCAAGCTGCTGGTCGGCTGCACCTGCCAGGTGGTCATGACGGTGCTGCTGCTGACCCTGCACTCCGGCACCGCCCTGTGGTGGCTGGTCGGCGCGGCCGTCATCAACGGCATCCCGCAGGGGCTCAACAATCTGGCCAACCAGAACGCCCTCTACCACCAGGCCGAGCCGGAGCGCATCGGTTCCTCGGCGGGCCTGATGCGGACCTTCTCCTATTTCGGCGCGATCGGGTCGGCGGCGGTCAGTGGCGCATTCCTCACTCCGGGTTCCGGCATCGCGGGACTGCACAATCTGGCCGGGTTCATGCTGGCTGCGGCGGCATTGTGCCTGGTCCTCGCGGTGATCGACCGCTCGCTGTGACCAGCGGCGACCAGCGCGACGGCCGGCCTTCAGCGCCGGTGGTCCTAGCTACCGGCCAGTCTTCATACACCGTAAACACGCGTGTGCAATGCTCGGAGGGTGAGCAACGACGCTGAATTCACCGAACCCGCCCGGGTGAGCTTCCGCGGGCACGGCGGTATCACCATCGCCGGGGACAGCTGGGGACCCCAGGACGGCCCGCTGGTGGTGTTCCTGCACGGCGGCGGGCAGACCCGCGGCTCGTGGAAGGATTCCGGACTCGCCCTGGCCAAGGCCGGGATGCACGCGGTCCTGCTCGACGCGCGCGGGCACGGCGACAGCGACTGGGACCCGGACGGCAACTACACGCGCGAGGCCATGGTCGAGGACCTCATGGCGGTGCTGCGCGAACTGGACCAGCCCGCCTTCATCGTCGGCGCCAGCATGGGCGGCCTGACCGGGCTCATGGCCACCACCCACCCGGAGCGTGAGCGCATCACCGGTCTCGTCCTCGTCGACGTGGTGCCGCGTCCCGAGCGCAAGGGCGTCGAGCGCGTCATCAACTTCCTGAGCAGCAACCCGGAGGGCTTCGCCAGCCTCGAGGAGGCCGCCGACGCCGTCGCCGCCTACCTCCCCCACCGCCGCCGCCCGCGCAATCCCGAAGGGCTGCAACGTAATCTGCGCCAGCGCGCCGACGGCCGCTGGTACTGGCACTGGGATCCCGCCATGATGGGCGGCCCGCGCGACGGGCGCGGCGAGGAGATCGACGTGCACACCGAGCAACTGGAGAACGCGGCGCAGCAGCTGACCATCCCGGTGCTGCTGGTACGCGGCGCGCTGTCCGACGTCGTCAGCGAGGAGGGCGTGGCCGCGTTCCGGGCCCTGGTCCCGCACGCCGACTACACCGAGATCGGCACCGCGGCGCACACCGCCGCCAGCGACGCCAATGACGAATTCACCGACGCGGTGGTCGATTTCGTGCGCGCTCAGATCGGCGATGAGGGCCGCTAGCCGCTATTCACCGGTGAACACCCGGTCGAGCAGGTGGTCGAGCAGTTCGACCGCCGTCTCCCGGGTGGTCCCGCCGGCCAGGACCGCCTGACTGATCCCGGTGACCGCGAGCACGATCAGCTCCGCGTCGAGTTCCAGTGCACGCGTGCCGGTTTCGCCCGGACGCTCCCGCCCCAGCTGCTCGGTGAAGCTGGTGATCAGATACTGCGGCGCGCCCATCATCTCCGCCGAGGTGACGGTATTGCCGGTCAGATTCGCCGCATGGAAGGCCGCGAACACCAGATTGTCCTGGTGCCGAACATCATCCAGGGGAATCAGCCCGAGCGAGACAGCCCGGATGACCTCGCGCGGAGCGGCACCGGGCCCCAGCGCTCCCAGCGCCTCCGCGAACCCTCTCCCCCAGTCCTCCACCACCGCACGATGCGTGGCGAGCATGAGATCACGCTTGGTGCCGAAGTAGTACTGGATCAGGCGCACCGAGATCCCGGCCTCCGCCGCCACGGACTGGAACGTGGCGGCATCCAGCCCACCTGCGGCGATGACCGCCCGCGCGGCCGTGGTGATCTCCCGCCGCCGCTGCTCGTGATCCACCAAACGCGGCATATGACCAGCTCTCCTATCACTCCCGGGCATCGAAGCTTTTGATGGTACGCCCATATCATTTTTATGATACGTTCGTATCATCAACGATGATGAACGGGGAGCCGCAATGGCCGGGATCGGGCAATGGAAGAGCGAGGCGGCACGGGACGCCTACATGAAGGCCTACGCGAAGGCGGGACTCGGCTATCGGGCCCGAACCCCGTGGCCGCAGCGGCTGAAAGACGAAGAGCTGCAATCGATCACCGCTCCGACCCTGCTCGTCTACGGCTCCGAGACGGTGCTGGGCAGTCCCGGGCGGTCCGCGGCGCGGGCGCGACAGCAGATGCCGCACTGCGAAGTGGAGATCTACCCGGGCGCGTCGCACGGGCTGCTGTTCCACGGCCCCGACAAGGACGCCGTGCTCGACCGGATTCTGAGCTTCGCCCGGCAGAACGAGCCAGCGAACGCGCTCGCGGCCGACTAGACGACCGACGACAACCACTGCACGAAAGCGGATTGGGAAGGCTTGATGGCCAACAAGATAGGACGTTTCACCAGCGTGAAGGCCAAGGAGAGCTATCTGCGCGCCTATGACGCGATGGCCGCGCGGTGGCCGGTGCCGTCGATGGAGCTCGATATCGAAACCTCGTTCGGGACAACGCGAGTGCGCAAATCCGGATCGGGGGACGGGACGCCGATCGTGCTGTTGCCGGGGATGCCGGGCAATGGGCTGTTCTGGGAGTCGGTGATCACGGAGCTGTCGCGGGATCGGGTGGTGTACACCGTCGATCCGCTCGGCTGGGCGGGGCGCAGCGAGCAGACCGCGCCGCTGCGCGATGAAGCCGGCATCGTCCGATGGTTGATCGAGGTGTTCGACGGATTGGGCGCGGAGCGCGTGCACCTGGGCGGGTACTCCGCCGGCTCCTGGTTGTCGCTGCTGGTCGGCGTCCACCATTCCGAGCGGGTGGCGAGCCTGACCATGCTCGAACCCGGCGGCGCCACCTTCACGAAGCCGCGCTGGAGCGTGCTGTTCAGGTTCCTCGTCGGCGGGATCGTGCCGACACGCAAGCGGCTGGCGAAGCTCACGGAGTGGCTCACGCCGGGTCTGCAGCTCAGCGAGGAGCAGTGGGCATTGACGTTGAGCGCCATCAAATTCCGCATCGCCATGCCGTGGGAGCGGCCGCTCACCGATGAGCAGCTGGCGGCCGTCACCGCGCCGCTGATGGTGCTGTTCGGCGCTACCACGGTCGCCAACGATCCGGAGGCCGGGGCGCGGCGCGTCCGCGAGCACATTCCGGGGGCTGAGGTCGAGATCTACCCGGGCGTGGGTCACGAAATGCTGTGGGCCATTCCCGAACAGGTGATTCCGCGGTTCCTCGACTTCGTGAACGAGCACGACCAGGTCCGGGCCTAGCGGTACCGGGCGCTGACGGCCAGGCCCGGGGCATGGCCGTCAGCACCTCGACCTTGTCGGGGTCCGGGGCTTTCAGTTGCGCCCGAGCGAATTCGCCAGCTTCTTGACCACCTCGGCCGCCATCACGGCCTGACCGGAAGTCGAGAAGTGGATGCGGTCCGCGCTGAGCAGGTTGGCGCGGTCGTTGACCGGGTGGTCCCACATGTCGACCACGAGGGCGTCATACTCGGCCGCCAGCCCGCGCACGATCTCGTTGACCGCGGCGACCCGCTCCGGCCAGTCTGGGAAGACCGCGACGACGTAGGCCCGGCCGAGCGTGAATGTGGTGAGCAGGGCGCCGGTCTGCTTCGCCAGGTCGTACATCTGGCGCAGTGTCCGCTCGATCTCGTCGAAGTCCGGTGTGCGCCGCGCGATGTCGTTGGCCCCACAGGGCAGATGAACCAGGTCCGGGCAGAACTCGAGCAGGCGGGCGGCCTGATTCTCGAGCGTCCGCGCAGTCGTCGCCCCGACCTCGGAGACATTGAGGTAGTCCAGGTCCGGCCGGACCGTCCGCAGGATCTCGGCCACCCGGTCCGGCCAGCCCTCGTCCCGGTAGCCCGGTGTGGGATCGCCGATTCCCGCCGAAAGGCTGTCTCCCACAACGGCATACCTCCCCCAGCGAGCCCCGGCCAGTAGTGCGACGGCATCCGCTCGGTCCAGACAGAACGGATCGGTCGCCTCGGTGAAGACGTGTTGTTCCATGCAGAAAACAATACGTCCGCCCGTATGTATAACTCAAGAGGATTAGTCCCCTACGCACCGGACGCCGGTGCAACTGGTCGGTCGGTTTCGAAATGCCCAGGCACGCAAGCCATGCAGAGTCGACGGTTCTGACATGACGAAACACCCGTGCCGAAAAGCGGCCCAGCGCAGGAGTGCACATTGT
This sequence comes from Nocardia sp. NPDC004123, assembly GCF_053603795.1. NCBI lineage: Bacteria > Bacillati > Actinomycetota > Actinomycetes > Mycobacteriales > Nocardiaceae > Nocardia > Nocardia sp. NPDC004123. Next base: position 82,505 of record NZ_JBSGGG010000034.1, on the reverse strand, counting down.
TGCTGCGCATTCGCCGATGGATCGCTATTCTGGATGGAGCCGAAGGTGAGCTTGTGAAACCATCAGCGCCCCAAAGGGATCGGAGGCGTTGACGCGCGCACGTCGTGGCCATTGTGTTCGTATGTCCAAGTTGCGGCGGGTCCGGAATCGAAGCGCAGTCACGCGGCAGATGCAGAGCTCTCACAGATTCGCGCAGTGACACACCGTGTTCGGCCCGAGCTCGATCGACACGGGTATGAGCGAAGAGGTTCCAGCCGAGACAGGAGACGAGCCATGACGATCACGCCGGAAGCCATCGCCCTCACCGGTCCAGGAAGCGGGGCTCGTATCAAATCACCGCAGACGGAGCCGGCGGACAAGGATCTGGACGCCCACCTACGCACGCTACGGCGACGCGTTCCGCATCTGATCGGATCCGCAGTGGCCTCGAGCGACGGACTGCTGCTGGCCGACGATCTTCCGGATGCCATAGAAGCCACCGGCATTGCGGCACTGACCGCGGCGCTGCTGTCGGTGTCGCTGACCTTCGCGGCCACCACCCATGGCGCCGACCTGCACGAGGTCGTCCTCGACAGCGGCGTCGGTCATGTGGTGGTCTACCGCGCCGGCCCCATCGCCTGCCTGGCCCTGCTCACCGGTGCCGACGCCACGCTGGCCCGTGTTCATCTGGAAGCCCGCCCGGTGGTCCGCGCCATCGCCGCGACCCTGGAGCCGGCCCATCACGACTGACGGCACCCGAATTCCTTCGAGGACATCACACGAAAAGGGAGACACATGTCGAATCTGGATGTGGCACTGAAGGACATGATGACCATCGACGGGGCGCTCGGCGCCGCGATCGTCGACTACAGCAGCGGGATGACGCTCGGTACCGCCGGCGGATCCCGATCCCTGGACCTGCAGCTCGGCGCGGCCGGCAATACCGAGGTGGTCCGCGCCAAGATGCGCACCATCGAGCAGCTCGGCCTCGACGAGGGTATCGAGGACATCCTGATCACCCTGACCGGTCAGTACCATCTGCTGCGCCCGCTGAGCGCGCACCCGGCGAGTCGCCTGTTCCTCTATCTCGCCCTCGACCGCATCCGCGGCAACCTGGCCCTGGCCCGTCACCAGCTCCGCAAGATCGACGAAGAACTCGACATCTGAACACCTCTATCGAACATACGTTCGGAATTATGGTAGGTTCTTCGACATGTCGACGCCTTGGCAGGGATCACTTCTGGACGGCTTCGGGGAAGTGGAGCTCGGTGCGCTGCAGGGGATACAGCGCACCCAGCTCGGCGACGGCGCCTGGGTGGATGTGCTGCCGGGCTGGTTGAGCGGCGCGGACGTACTGTTCGAACGGCTCGTGACGGAGGTGCCCTGGCGCGCGGATCGGCGGGCCATGTACGACCGGATGGTGGATGTGCCGCGGCTGCTGTGCTTCTACGAGGCGGAGCGGGAGCTACCGGATCCGGTGCTGGTCGAGGCGCGGGAGGCGTTGAGCACGCACTACTCCGCTGAACTGGGCGAGCCGTTCACCACCGCGGGCCTGTGCTACTACCGCGACGGAAACGACAGCGTCGCCTGGCACGGGGACACCTCCGGGCGCGGGGCGACCGACGACACCATGGTGGCCATCATCTCGGTGGGTGCGGCGCGCGCCCTGCTGCTGCGCCCGCGCGGCGGCGGGGCGAGCGTGCGGTATCCCCTCGGGCACGGGGATCTCATCGTCATGGGCGGCTCCTGCCAGCGCACCTGGGAGCACGCGATACCCAAGACCAGACGGCCGGTGGGGCCACGCATCAGCATTCAATTCCGCCCGCGCGGAGTCCGGTAGGACGAGGGGTCCGGACACCGCGCCGGCCAGGCCGCCTCACCGCCTGGTAGTTCCCTGTGGCGCGGATATCCCGCGCCACAGGGGCTTTCGCTCCCGCACAGACAGTGGCGGCTCAGGCACGACGAGCGAACGCAGGTACCGGCTCGGGTAGCACACCTCGGCCGACCAGGAAGGTCGGCACGCTGCGCACCACGGGGATGCGCCGGAAAACGCGGAGAGCCATGGGCGTTTCGGTGGCGTTCGAGACGTCCAGACGACCCGCCACCGCAGGGCGGATGACGCCGGCGTGGGCCAGCCGCTGCATATTCTGGACGACGGCCGTGGGCAGGATTCGCCGACGCTGGACCCGGGCCAGGTCGGCGGTGGTGACGGTGTGCGACAACAGTTTCGGGCCGAGAATGCGCGCCGTGGCCACCGCGTCCTGCACCGCCAGGTTGATGCCGACGCCGCCGACCGGGGACATGGCGTGGGCGGCGTCGCCGATGCACAACAGGCCGTCGGTGTACCAGCGGTCGACGCGATCCAGCTTGACGTCGAGCAGTTTCACCTCGTCCCAGGTCGCGAGGGCGTCGGCGCGGTCGGCCAGCCACGGGGCCACCGCGCCCAGATCACGCATGATGACGCCGACCGGTCGACTCGTGCGCAGGTCGGCGTCGCTGCCCTTGGCGATGAGCGTGGCGCTCTGCCAGTAGTCGCCGCGGTCGAACATGACCGCCACGCGGCGGGCGCTGACCACCGGGATCAGACCGGCCGGGTCGGTGCCGTTGCGCGGGATGCGGAACCACCACGCGTCGAACGGCGTGGGCCAGTTGTGAACCCCGAGCCCGGCGGCCGCACGCAGCACCGAGGAGCGGCCGTCGCATGCCACCGTGAGGTCGGCGCGAATCTCGCCGGTCGCACCATCTTTCGTGCGATAGCGCACACCCGCGACGGCGCCGCCCTCGTACACCAGATCGACCGCCTCGGTGTTCATGCGCAACCGGAAGGTCGGCTCGACGTCGCCCGCGCGGGCCAGTAGGTCCAGCAGGTCCCACTGCGGCACCATGGCCACATATTTGTGCCTGCCCGGGATGTGCGCGAACGTCGCGAGCGGCACCATGCGGCCGCCGATGGGTATCTGTATGTCGTTCAACCGCCGCTGCGGCAGTTTCGCGAAGTCCTCGCCCAGCCCCAGGGCGTCGATGAGGTCCAGGGTGGTCGGGTGCACGGTGTCGCCGCGGAAGTCGCGCAGGAAGTCACCGTGTTTCTCCAGCACCGTGACCTGGACACCACCGCGGGCCAGCATCAGCCCCAGGAACATTCCCGCCGGTCCCCCGCCGACGATCAGACAGGTCGTACGTTCCATCGGGACCTCCCGAGCCGTTGACCACCGTCACCCTCGATGGTAGGCCGAGTGCGGCTCGGGCACAGTCACTTCGCCCCCGAGCTAGCGGTCGCGGTAGAGCACGAAGAAGTAGGGTTCGGTCAATCCGCGCTTGTCCATCACACCCAGCAGGGTGTCCTCGTCGACCCTGCGGAAGATGTCGATGATCGGCAGATCGTCGTAGATCATTGCGGCGCTGGCCTTTCCGCGGAATTCCAGATTCCGCAGGCGGGCGCGCGGAGTCCGGGTCCGCAGCATCGGCCGCAGCGCTCCGAGTGACCGGCGCACCGGTTTCAGCGTGTCGACCGGCACCTTTCCCGCCAGGAACAGAGGCACCCGCCGCGGATCCACCGGGAAGATGTCCCCGGCCGGATCGGAGAACAGCAGCGGCTGCACGCTGTCGGCGCTGTCGAATTGCTTGCCGTACCAGCCGCTTTCCACCAACATCCCGCCCCAGGGATGCCCGGTCGCCACCTCGGCCCCGCGCCACCGCCCGGTGGTGATCTCCTCGACCCGCACCGCCGGCAGACTGTCGAACAACTCCCAGGCCCGTGCGGCCGTGCCGTCCCCTGCCATCAGCGCCCGCAGCCGCAGCGCGCCATCCGTGGCCGACTCGGCGGCAACCATCATGATCTCCTCGATGAGAGCAATCGACATAATTTCTCTCACTGTATCCGGCGGCCCTTGCTCACACCACACCTAGGCTGGCGTCATGTCGACCCCGCCGCCCGCCCACGTCGCCGCCGCCAACCGTCTCACCGCCCGCTGGTGCGCCGCCGCGGGGACCGGCGACTTCGCGCTGTCGGGCTGCGGCGTCTGGCCGCTGCTCGCCCTGCTGGCCTCCGCCGCCGACGAGCCCGGACGCAGCGAACTCGCCACGGCCACCGGCATTTCCGCCGCCGACGGCCATGATCGGGCACTGGACCTGCTGCGCACACTGGCCGAGGCCGACTCGGTCTCGGCGGCACTCGGCCTCTGGGTCCGGCGGGACCTGCCGCTGCGCCCGGAGTGGTCGCAACGACTGCCGGCGGGAACCGTGGAGACCCTCACCGATCAGGCCGCGCTCGACACCTGGGCGAACGACCACACCGACGGCCTGATCGAGAAGTTCCCGCTCCCGATCGACGCCGCGACGGTCCTGGTGCTCGCCACCGCACTGGTCGCCCGCACGCGATGGGAGGACCCCTTCCACCGGACCACCATGGAGGTCACCGACGGACCGTGGCGCGGGCACAGCGGTCCCGCTCTGCGCCGGTTCTCGTCGCGCCCACAGCACGCGAGCGTACTCGGCGCCGGTACGGCGGTGACCCGCGTAATCGTCTACGGCACAGAAGATCTCGACGTACACCTGCTGCTGGGCGAGGGCACGCCGGGCACGGTTCTGACGACCGGCCTCGACGCACTGGAGGGCACCATCCCGATCCGGACGGACCTGCCCGCGGGCACCGAAGCACCCGGACTGAGAGTGCAGGCCGTGCCCGATCGCGGACAGGGCGACAGCCTGGAAACCCTGTTGCCGCCCTTCGAGATTCGCAGCCTGCACAACCTGATCGACCAGCCGGCACTGTTCGGCCTGACCGCGGTGACCGACAGTGCGCGCGGCCATTTCCCGGCGATGTCGGCGCGCCCGCTCTACGTCGACCAGGCCGCGCAGGACGTGTTCGCGCGCTTCACCGAGACCGGGTTCGATGCCGCCGCGGTCACCGCGCTGTCGATGATCCTGGGCAGCGCCCGGTTCGCGAGACCCGCGCACACCGTGCTGCACACCACCGTGACGTTCGACCGCCCGTTCGGATTCCTGGCCGTGCACCGGCCCACCGGACTGGCCGTGGTCGCCGGATGGGTCGCGCACCCCGGTCGCTGACGACGAGGCCCGCCCGCCAGGCTTTTTGTCGAAACTACAAAAAGTTGCCCCGAATCGCTGGTGCCCATCGTTTTAGTCATCTAGCCTAAAACCATGACGACAGCACGAGAGACCGCCGAGAACATTCGGGCGGCCCGGCGGCCCGAGGATCTGTTCGGTACTGCCGCAACGGATTCCGCGGCCCGGCAGGACGCCCGGCGGCGCTACCACCGGCTGGCGGGGATCGTGCATCCCGATCGGGTGGAGGCCGTCGACGCCGGCATCGCGGGGGCCGCGTTCGCACGGCTGGCCGAGCTGTACCGGCAGTGGCTGGACCTGGACGAGCCCGCCTTCGAGGTGACCGGCGCACACGGGACGTACCCGGTGGGTGCGCTGCACGCATCGGGCTCGGTCGCGGACGTGTACCGCAGCGGCTCGGACCGGGTCGTGAAGATCCCGCGCCGGGCGGCGGCCAACCGATTGCTGTCCGGGGAACGAAATGCCCTGCGCGACATCGCGATCGTGGCCGCGGAACACGAATGGCCGGCGCCGTACTTCCCGGAGCTGGTCGATACGGTCGACCATCTGGACTCCGCGACCGGCGAGCAGCGCACGGTGAACGTGCTCGGCGCGCTCACCGCGGAGTTCGTGACGCTCGAGGAGGTCCGGGCCGCCTACCCCGATGGCCTGGATCCGCGCGACTACGCCTGGATGCATCGCCGGCTGCTGCGCTGCCTGGCCGGCGCACAGCTGGCGGGGTGGGTGCACACCGCCATCAGCCCGGCCAATGTGCTGGTGCATCCGCGCCTGCACGGAATCGTGCTGGCGGGCTGGTCTTTCGCGACCCGGCCCGGGAATCCGGCGGCGGCCACCCTGAAGTCGCTCGACTACCCGCCGGAGATCCGGGACGCGGTCTCCCCCGCCACCGATGTCCACCTCGCGCATCGCCTGATGCTCACCATGCTCGGCGACCGCGCACCCGCGGCCCTGCGGTCCTACGCCACGGGGTGCCTGCAATCCGATCCACGACTGCGGCCCGACGCCGCGGACCTGCTCGGGGAATTCGACGATCTGCTCGACCGGCTCTACGGGAAGCGCCGCTTCCGGCCCTTCGAGCTCACGAAAGGTAAGTGATAGCAATGGGTTACGGACGCTGGGACGACAGTGCCTACGACGCGGCGCGGACCTTCCGCGCGGCGAAGGGGCTCGACGACTTCGGCTACACCGCGGATATGCGGTCGGTGCCGTGGGATCAGTGGAAGGCGCACCCCACCCTGGACCCGTTCGGGGTGGACAAGCGGGAGTCGCGGGACTCCGACGACCACGGCAACTCGCTGCCCATCGCGGTGCTGTTCGACGTCACCGGATCCATGGGCAGGGTGCCCCGCATCATGCAGGAGAAGCTGGCCAAACTGCACGGGCTGTTGCAGCGCAAGGGTTATGCGGAGGATCCGCAGATCCTGTTCGGGGCCATCGGCGACGCCGACAGCGACCGGGTGCCTCTGCAGGTCGGGCAGTTCGAATCCGACAACCGGATGGACGAGCAGCTGCGGCTCATCCTGCTGGAGGGCGGCGGCGGCGGGCAGAAGTCCGAAAGTTACGAGCTGGCAGCGTATTTCATCGCCCGGCACACCGCCACCGACGCGTGGGACAAGCGCGGCCGCAAGGGCTACCTGTTCATCGTCGGCGACGAGCTGAACAAGAAGCGGCTGGCCGCTCGCCACCTTCGCACGGTCATCGGCGACGACGTCGACCACGACATCTCGGTCGAGTCGATCTACCGCGAGCTGGCCGACCGCTGGCACGTGCACTACATCCTGCCCAATCAGTCCAGCTACTACCGGGATCCGGAGATCGCCGAGCACTGGCAGGGGCTGCTGGGTGAGCGGTTCCTGCGGCTCGACGATCCGGCCGCGGTGTGCGAGCTCATCGCCCTGACCATCGGCATCGCCGAGGACCGCATCGATCTCGGGGCGGGGCTGGCCGATCTGCGCGATATCGGATCGACCAGCGAGGCCGACGCGGTGGGCAAGGCCCTCGCACCGCTGGGCGGCGCCCGGCGCGGACGCAGCGTCGGGGCGCTGCCGGCCGCCACCGGGACCGACGACGTGGATCTCTGACCGGATCCGATAGACGAAGGGACACAACATGTTCGGCGACAGTCACCTGATCGTGGTGGACCTGGGCTTCGGCGATGCCGGCAAGGGCGCCACCGTGGACTGGCTGTGCTCACCGCAGGCCGGGCTCGACGTGGCCGCGGTGGTGCGGTTCAACGGCGGGGCGCAGGCCGCCCACAATGTGATCGCCGACGGCCGCCACCACACCTTCCACCAGTTCGGGTCCGGCACCCTGTCGCGGGTGCCGACCCTGCTGTCGCGGCACATGCTGGTGGAACCGCTGGCCCTGGCCGCCGAGGCGCGCGAACTCGCCGCGCTCGGCGTCGCCGATCCGCTGTCCCTGCTCTACGTGGACGAGCGGGCCCTGCTCACCACGCCGATCCACGGAGCCGCCAACCGTTGCCGGGAGGATACGAGGGGTACCGCCCGGTACGGTTCGTGCGGCATCGGCATCGGCGAGACGGCGAGCTACGCGCTCGGCCACGACGCACCCCGGGTCGCCGATTGCCGGCGGCCGGAGGTGTTGCGGCGCAAACTGATCGCGCTCGAAGAGCACTACGGACCGCTGCTCGCGGGCGGACGGCACCGCTACGACCCGATCGACGATCTGGTCGCGGCGTACGCCGCGTTCGCCCGGGCCGTGGCCATTCTGCCGGGCGAGCAGCTCGCCGCGTTCGCGCGTCAGGGCCGGCTCGTGTTCGAAGGCGCGCAGGGGGTGCTGCTGGACGAGTGGCGCGGCACCCACCCGTACACCACCTGGTCGACCGTCGAACCCCGGCACGCGCGCGCCATGCTGGCGCGCCTCGGCGCGCCCGGCTACGCGCTCGGCGTGACCCGCGCGTACATGACCAGGCACGGGGCCGGGCCCTTCCCCACCGAGGACCCGGCACTCGCGATTGCGGAGCCGCACAATGGAACCGGCGAATACCAGGGCGCGTTCCGGCGCGGGCACCTCGATCCGCTGCTGCTCCGCTACGCCGTCGAAGTCTGCGGCGGGATCGACGGCGTGGTCGTCAACCACCTCGACGCCCTCGGCGACATCCGCACCGCCACCGGCTATCTCACCCCCGACGGCTGCGTCGACCGGCTGGCGTGCGGAACTTGGCAGGACCTCGGCCACCAGCGGCGGCTCACCGATCTCCTCGCCGCCGCCACCCCGGCCCTGGCCGACCTGCCCGCCGACGTGCCCGGCTACCTGGAGGCCGAACTCGGCGCGCCCGTGGTGCTCACCGCATGCGGACCGGACCGAGCCGATCGCACGCTCCGGATCCCGGCTCAGGCATGATTGTCCATTTGTGGAGCAACAATCCGCAGTGTCCATCGATGTGATCACCCTGCGCTACGGACCCGACGACCCCACCGCCGCCCTCGGCATCGCGCCCCGGCGGTGGGAGCCCTTCGCCGGTGAACTCGCGCTGCCGGGCGTACTGCTCGGCCTCGGCGAACGCCTGGCCGAGGCCGCCCACCGCGCGGTCCACACCAAACTCGGGGTACCGGCCGACGCCATCCTCGCCGTCGGGCAGGTCGCCACCTTCGATGAGCCGCACCGCGATCCACGCGGGCCGACGCTGTCCATCGCCATGTGGGCCGTGGTCGGCCCGCACGGGACCGGCAGCGCGACCTGGGTCCCGTTCGACGCCGTCCCGCATCTGGCCTTCGACCACAACCAGATCGTCGCCGCCGCCCGCGCCCGGCTGGCCGAGATGCTCTGGAAAGACCTGACATTCACCCGCGCCCTGACCGGCGACCAGTTCACCGCCACCAGAGCCGTCGACCTCACCACCGCCCTGCACGGCGCGAAACCCGACCCCGGCAACCTCAACCGGACCCTGGCCGCCATCCCCGGGCTCTCCCGCACCGGCGAACGGGTTCGTGTGAAGGCCACCGGCCGCCCCGCCGCCGTCTGGTCCTTCACCTAGCCGACCGGACCCGGCCCGGACGCCTCGGCCTGCGGCAGCACCGCTCGGCTCGCGAACCGGGCCGCACCCCACCGAAATTCGCGGCGGGCACAACGGCCCAGCGCACTACGGCCGGTCAGGGAATCAGCACCAGGCGGCCGCGCAGGCCGCCTGCGGCGAGCCGGTGGTGGGCGTCGGCGACCCGGTCGAGGGGCAGGGTGCCGGCGACGCGCGGGGTCAGGCGGCCCGCGTCCACCAGGGCGGCCAGCTCGGCCAGACGGGGCCCGTCGGCGCGAATCCAGGTGTTGGCGACCCGGATTCCGCGCAGACCCGCCGGTTCCGCGCCACCCACCACGGCCGCGAACGCACCCCCGGAGCGGACCGCGTCGAGAGCCTCGGCGCCCAGGGACGCGGCGTCCACCGCACCGTCGGCGCCGCCCGGGACCAGGGCGCGCACCGCCTCGCCCAAGCGTGCCCCGCGCGGGACGAAGAATTCTGCGCCGAGTTTGCGGACCAGGTCCTCGTCCCGCGCGGCGGCGGTCGCCACCACCCGAAGGCCCTGGGCCACAGCCAGTTCCACCGCGAAGCCGCCGACCGCACCGGCGGCGCCGGTGATCAGCACGGTCTGCCCGGCGGTGAGTGCGAGCGCGTCCAGGGACTGCACGGCGGTCAGGGCATTCAGGGGTATCGTCGCCGCCTCGACCGCGGAAGCACGGCGCGGGGCGAGCGCGACGGCCACGGCGTCCAGGACGACGAAATCCGCCTGCGCGCCCAGCGGCACGTCCAGGCGGTCCGACAACCCGTACACCTGGTCACCGAGCGCGAAATCCTCGACGCCGGAACCGATCTCGTCGATCGTGCCGTCCACGTCCCAGCCGAGGCCGATCACGTCGCGCGGCACCATCAGACCCGCCTGTGCCAGACCACCCGAGCGGGTGTGCAGATCCACCGGATTCACCCCGGCGGCGGTCACGCGAATCCGCACCTGCCCGGGACCCGGCGACGGCACCGGAACGTCGGCCTGCTCCAGCACCTCGGGGCCTCCGAACGAACGAATCACCACGGCACGCATGCGAAATCTCCTCTGCTGAACGGTTTTCCCACCCAGAGGCAAACGTACGGAGTGTTACTCTCCGTCGGGAAGTACGCACCTCGGAGTGCGTACCGTACGCGAGGGAGAGCCATGGCGACCAAGACCGCGGCCCAGCGGCGCACCGAAGCCCGCCGCGCCTACGACGCCTACGTCCAGGAATGCCCCACCCGGCACCTGCTCGATCGCATCAGCGACAAATGGGTGAGCCTGCTGCTCACCGCGCTCGCCGGCGGACCCCGCCGCTACAGCGACCTGTCCCGCATCGTCGCGGGCGTCAGCCAGAAGATGCTCACCCAGACCCTGCGCACCATGGAACGCGACGGGCTGGTCAGCCGCGCGGTCACCGCCTCGGTGCCGGTCCGGGTCGACTACGAGCTCACCGAACTCGGACGCAGCCTGCTCCCGGTCATGCAGGCGATCAAGAGCTGGGCCGAGACCCGCATCGAGGACGTCCTCGCCGCCCGCGAACGCTACGACAGCAACCCGAACTGACCTGGACCGTCACCACTCAGGCAAATCCGTCACCCCGACAGGCAGATCCCTCGCAGCTCCGGCATATCCGTCGCGACCCGGGCATATCCGTCGCGACCCGGGCATTTCCGTCGCAACTCGGGCAGATCGGTTGCGGCTCAGGTACATCCACTTCGACTAGGGCGAATTCGCTGCGGCTCTGGCGGATTCGTTGCGACTCCCCAATCAGGCAGGTCCGTAGTCTCACCCAGCTCCGTCGACGACCGATTGGACCAGTTGCCGGACGGCTTCGAGAAGCCGGTCTTTCTGGCCGTTGCGGACCAGGTAGGGCACCAGGTCACCACCCAGGGGCGCGAGCAGCAACCCGCCGACCACGTCGGCGTCGAGATCGGGGCGGATCTCGCGGAGCAGGGTGCTGATGTGGGCGGCCCAGAAGGCGTGGAGTTCCTCGGCACGTGGATGCGGAGGTATTGCCCGATAGGCGACCGAGATCTCGATGTCGTCGGCGACCAGACGGGTCATGGCATCGAAGTAGGCCAGTAGGCGCTCCCCGGCCGGAGCGCCCGGACCGAGCGGCGGCGGACCCGACCGCACGGCCTCCATCAGGTCGAACGCACCCTCGGCCATCAGTTCGTGCAGCAGGCCGGCGCGGCTGCCGAAGCGGTGGAAGAGCGTGCCCTTGGCCACCCCGGCCGCTGCCGCGATCCGTTCCATCGTGGCGGCTTCGGCCCCCTCCTCGGCGAACAGCTTCCGCGCCGCCGCCAGGATTGCCTGCCGGTTGCGCGCTGCGTCGGCGCGTTCCTTGGGCCGGTCCATATCACCACTTTCATTGACAACTTGACCGGCGGTCAATATCTTCGCAGACACATCTTGACCGTCAGTCAACTTATGAGAGGTTTTCAATGCACGCAATCCTATTGACCGGTACCGGCGCACCCGACGTCCTGGTGGCGAGCGAGGTGCCCGCGCCGCGCCCGCGGGACGGAGAGATCCTGGTGCACAGCGAGGCGATTCCGGTGCTGTTCCCGGAGACCATGCTGCGGTCGGGCGCGTTCCCGCTGCCGGTGGAGTTCCCGATCGTCTTCGGCACCCAGGCCGCGGGCGTCATCGCCGAGGTCGGCACGGGCGTGGACCCGGCGCTGATCGGGCAGCGGGCAGTGGTGAGCAGCAACAGTTTCGGCACCTATGCCGAGCAGGTCTGCGTTCCGGTGGAGACGGCGACCGCGATTCCGGACGGCCTGGGCGCCGTCGAGGCAGCGGCGGTCGCCATGAGCGGGTCGGTCGCGATCCCGCTGCTGGAGACCGCGCGGCTCACCGGCACCGAGACCGTCCTGATCGAGGCGGCCGCGACCGGTGTCGGCGCCTATCTCACCCAGCTGGCCAAGGAGTACGGCGCCGCGCGGGTGATCGCCACCGCGGGCGGGGCCGAAAAGGCCGCGCAGGCACGCGAATTCGGCGCGGACATCGTCGTCGACCATCACCTTCCCGGCTGGACCGAGCAACTGCGCGAGATGCTCGGCGGCACAACGCTGGACGTGGTGTTCGACTCGATCGGCGGCGAATCCGCCCTGGCCCTGCTGGATCTCATGACGCCGCTGCGCGGCCGCATGCTCAGCTACGGCTTCCTGTCCGGCGCGCCCGCACAGGTCGGCGCCATGGACCTGATCATGCGCGGCCTCACCCTGATCGGCTGCTCCGGACCGGACTGGCTGGCGGGGGTCGCCGCTGCGCGCGCCGCGGCACTGAATCGCGCCGTGACGGGATCACTGACCCCGCTCGTCGACCGCGTGCTACCGCTCGGCCAGGCCGCCCACGCCCATCAACTGCTGGCCGACCGGGCGGCCAAGGGCACGATCGTGCTGCGTCCCAGCGGGGCGTGACGAAAGTCCGGATCAGCCGGTGATTTCCCACTCGTAGACGGTGAGTTCCGAAGCGCCCGTGGTGTGAATCGGGTCAGTGCGGATCAGTTCCTGTGCGGCAGCCAGGTTTTCGGCGGTGATCACGTACGCGCCGCCGCTGCCGTCGGTGAATTTGCCGGTTTCCACCAGCTGTCCGCGCTCGCGGACGGCCGTCAGCCAGTCCTTGTGCGGGACGATGACGGAGTCGTCGAAGCGCGGGGTGCGCATGGCCATCACGAGATACTTGCGCACCCTGCGCTTCTCCTTCGAACTACTTCTCGTCGTCGGCGACGACGGTGGCACGGGTCGCGGCGGCGGCCGCCCGCACCTGCGGGGCCACCTGGACCACCTGCCCGAGCACACCATTGATGAACGACGGCGAATCGTCGGTGGAGAGCTCCTTGGCCAGCTCCACCGCCTCGTCGACCGCCACCACCGGCGGAACGTCGTTGCCGTGGAACAACTCCCACACCGCCACCCGCAGGATGGCGCGGTCCACGGCGGGCAGCCGTCCCAGCGTCCAGTCCTGCAGGTACGACTCGATGGTGCCGTCCACCCGGTCCAGATCGTCGGCGACGCCTTCGACCAGGACCCGGGTGTAGGGGTTCACCGGCGCCACCGACTCCTCATGCACCGCCAGCGAGACACGCTCGGACAGCAGATCCGCGGGATCGATATCGCGGGCCTCCGCCTCGAAGAGCAGATCCACCGCGCGCCGGCGCGCCTTGTGCCGTGCGCCGAGCTTCTTGAACGACTTCTTGTCCGATTGATCGGCCACGGAAGACATTATCCGTCGCGTCAGTTGTTGACGCGGCTGATGTAGCTGCCGTCCCGGGTGTCGATGCGCAGCTTGTCACCCTGGTTGATGAACAGCGGCACCTGCACCTCGGCGCCGGTCTCCACGGTGGCGGGCTTGGTGCCGGCCGAGGAGCGGTCGCCCTGCAGGCCCGGCTCGGTGTGGGTGACGATCACGTCGATGGCGACCGGGAGCTCGACGAACAGCGCCTCGCCCTCGTGCATGGCGATCTGCACGGCCATGTTCTCCAGCAGGAAGCCCGCGTTGCGGCCCAGCAGCTGCTCGCTCAGGTGGATCTGGTCGTAGGTGTCGCCGTCCATGAAGATGTAGTCCTGACCATCGTGGTACAGGTACGTCATGTCGCGACGGTCGACGGTCGCGGTCTCCACCTTGACGCCGGCGTTGAAGGTCTTGTCGACGACCTTGCCCGAGACCACGTTCTTCAGCTTGGTACGCACGAAGGCGGGACCCTTACCCGGCTTCACATGCTGGAACTCGACGATCTGCTGCAGCTGATTGTCGATCTTCAGCACGAGGCCGTTCTTGAAGTCACTGGTGTCCGCCACTGTCCTCGGATCTCCTACTAGTCGGTCGAACCGCGCGTCAGTCGACGACGGTCAGGTCTTTGCTGGTGCGGGTGAGCAGCTCCGGGCCCCCCTGGCGAACCACGAGTGTGTCCTCGATCCGGACACCACCGCGGCCGGGGAAGTACACACCTGGCTCGACGGTCACCGCCACGCCATCCAGCAGTGTACCCGTGCCGGTTTTGGCTATTCCGGGCGCTTCGTGAATCTGCAGGCCCACACCGTGCCCGAGGCCGTGCACGAACAGCTCACCGTGCCCGGCAGCCTCGATCACCGCGCGCGACGCCGCGTCCACCGCCTTGGTCGAGACGCCCGGGGTCAGGGCCTCACGGCCGGCCTGCTGTGCCCGCTGGACCAGGTCGTAGACCTCGCGCTGCCAGTCCGTCGGCGCACCCAGCACGAAGGTGCGGGTCATGTCGGAGTGGTAACCGCCGACCACCGCGCCGAAGTCGAGCTTCACGAAATCACCGGTGGCCAGCACCGACCCGGTCGGGCGATGATGCGGGACAGCCGAATTCGCGCCCGCGGCCACGATGGTCTCGAAGGCGACCGCCTCCGCGCCGTGCTCGAACATGAGCCACTCCAGCTCCCGGGCCACCTCTCGCTCGGTGCGGCCGGGACGCAGGCCGCCGCGCTCGAGCAGGGTGGCCAAGGCCGCGTCGGCGGCGTCGCAGGCCGCGCGCAGCTGCTCGACCTCGAAGTCGTCCTTCACCATGCGCAGCTGCTCGACCAGGCCCGAGACCGCGACCAGGTCCAGACCGGTGCCCAGCGCGGACAGGCCGCGATGCTGTTCGACGGTGACCACGTGGCTCTCGAAACCGACCCGGCCGGTCTGCCACTCCCCCGCGATCTCCATGACGCGGCGGGCACTGGCCCGGTTGATCTCGGCGCGCAGATCGGGCACCTGCACGCCGACCTGGGTGAGGTAGCGGCCGTCGGTGCAGATGATGGTGCGGTCCTCGCTGGAATCCCAGGCGTACACCAGCAGCGCGGCGTTGGACCCGGTGAAACCGGTCAGGTACCGGATATTGATCAGGTCCGTGACCAGCAGGGCATCGACGCGGTTCTCCACCAGCAGATTGCGCAGGCTGGCCCTGCGCAGCGCGTAGTCGGGGCGCCGGACCGGATCGTGATCAGCAGACATGCGTCAAAGCTACCGCCGACACGCCGCAACACCGACACGCAACACGTGAACGACCTGGTAATGGAACCCAGGCTGTTCACATCGCAAGCGGTTCTCCACATTTCGCGCTCACGCCCCCCGCGCCGGCCGCCGCCGCGCGATCCTCGATCCATGTCTCCGTTGCCGGTCCTGCTGCTGACCCTGTGGTGCGTCGCCCTGAGCGTCTGCGATCTGCGCAGCCGGCGGCTACCGAACGTCCTCACCCTGCCCGGCGCCGCGCTCGTGCTCGGCTACGGATTCGCCACGGGCAGGCCGGCACTCGCGGTCTCCGGTGCCCTGCTGCTGGCCGTTCCCTACCTCTTGGTCCACCTCTGCTGCCCGCGCGCCCTCGGCGCGGGCGACGTCAAACTCGCCTTCGGTCTAGGGGCGGCGACAGCCCTCTGCGGCGCCCAGACCTGGTGCTGGGCGGCATTGGCCGCGCCGATGCTCACCGCCGCCGCCGGCCTGGGCGGCATGCTCGGGCATCGACTGCCGATCCCGGGCGCGGGCGGGCGGGCGGTCGTCGCCGGGACGCTCGCGCACGGGCCCGCGATGTGTGCCGCGAGCATGGTGGCGGTGGTGGCCGTGCGCTGACATCGGGCTATGCACGGGCCGTGTGTTCGAGCACCCCTGTTGTCATGGAAAGATGTCACTCGTGTTGCGCTGGATAACTGCCGGAGAATCCCATGGTCCTGCTCTCGTCACCATCCTCGAGGGGATGGTGGCCGGTGTCGAGGTGACCTCCGCCGAGATCGGCGCGCAGCTGGCCCGGCGACGGCTCGGTTACGGGCGCGGCGCGCGGATGAAGTTCGAGGCCGACGTGGTCACCATGGTCGGCGGCGTGCGCCACGGCCGCACCATGGGCGGCCCGGTCGCCATCGAGGTGGCGAACTCGGAGTGGCCGAAGTGGACCCAGGTCATGTCCGCCGATCCGGTGGACGAGACCGAGCTCGCGGACCTCGCCCGCAACGCCCCCCTCACCCGTCCCCGTCCGGGCCACGCCGACTACTCGGGCATGCTCAAGTACGGCTTCGACGACGCCCGCAATGTCCTGGAGCGGGCCAGCGCCCGCGAGACCGCGGCGCGGGTCGCGGCGGGCACCGTCGCCAAGAACTTCCTGCGCCAGGCGCTGGGCGTCGAGGTGATCTCGCACGTGGTGTCCATCGGCGCCGCCGCGAACACCACCGGCGTGGTCCCGACCGCCGCGGATCTGGACGCCATCGACGAGTCGCCGGTGCGCGCGTTCGACAAGGACGCCGAGGCGGCCATGATCGCCGAGATCGAGGCGGCCAAGAAGGACGGCGACACCCTGGGCGGTGTGGTCGAGGTCGTGATCGAGGGCCTGCCGGTGGGCCTGGGCTCGTTCACCTCCGGCGAGGCGCGCCTGGATTCGCGACTGGCGGCCGCGCTCATGGGCATCCAGGCCATCAAGGGCGTCGAGGTGGGCGACGGTTTCGAGACCGCCCGCCGCCGCGGCAGCCAGGCCCACGACGAGATGCGGCCGGGCCCCGACGGCGTGCTGCGCTCCACCAACCGCGCGGGCGGCCTGGAGGGCGGCATGACCAATGGCGAAGCGCTGCGCGTGCGCGCGGCCATGAAGCCGATCTCGACCGTGCCGCGGGCGCTGTCGACGGTCGACATGTCCTCCGGCGAGGAGGCCGTCGCCATCCACCAGCGCTCGGATGTGTGCGCGGTGCCCGCGGCCGGTGTGGTCGCGGAGGCGATGGTGGCGCTGGTCGTGGCGCAGGCCGTGCTGGACAAGTTCGGCGGCGACTCGCTGCCCGAGACCGTCGACAACATCCACGCCTACCTGAAGCGGATCAACGCCCGCCCGCACATCCCGGGCCACGCCGGGCAGTGACCGCTGACGACAGCGCGGTGTCCGGCGAGCACGAACCCACCGCGGCGGCCGGTGAAACCGACCGGCCCGCAATCAGTCTGGTGCTGGTCGGCCCGCCGGGCGCGGGCAAGTCCACCATCGGGCGCAAGCTGGCCCGGGAACTCGGCGTGGACCTCTACGACACCGACGCCGGGATCGAGGAGCGCGCCGGGCGCACGATTCCGGAGATCTTCGCCGAGGACGGCGAGCCGGAGTTCCGCCGTATGGAGGAGGAGGTCGTCCGCGACGCCGTCCTCGCCGGGCACGGCGTGGTCTCCCTCGGCGGCGGCTCGGTGCTCTCGGCCGCGACCCGCGCCCTGCTGCACGACCGTACCGTCGTCTACCTGGAAATCAGTGTGGGCGAAGGGCTGCGCCGCACCGGCGCCAGCACCAACCGCCCGCTGCTCAACGGCGACGACCCCGCCAAGAAGTACCGCGAGCTGATGAAGATCCGCCGCCCCCTCTACCGCGAGGTGGCGACCGTGCGGGTGCGCACCGACGGCCGCAGCCCCGGCCGCGTCGTCCGCATGATCCTGGCCAAGCTCGGGCTGGAACCGATTGCGCGCCCGGAGGATTCGGGCACCGAGACCGCCACCGTCGAACCCGGTGTCAGCTCCCGCTCACGCGCCCGCCGCAAACGCCGCCGCGGCGGCCGCGGCCGCGGCGAGAACAGGCCGGGCGACGGCACGAATACGACTGCCGCCGAAGCCGATTCGGCCCCGGCCACCGAGGCACGCAACGGCCAGGGCTCCGGGGCCTCGCCCGCCGATGCGGCCGGGGGCGCGAAACGCTCTCGGCGCAACCGGCGTTCGCGTCGGCGCGGCGGCCGCACCACCGCGGCCGCTCCACTCCCGCCGAATGCGGAGACCACCGTCGGCGAGGCGGTCGCGCCGCCCGCCGCTGTGCCGGGGAACGCGTCCCCTGACCGGTCCGGCGCGCCCGCGGCGGCCGACGCTGTAGGTGGTGGAACCGGAGCCGTGGGTGCGCGTACCGGCGGACGCCGTCGCCGCGCCTCCCGCATCGCCGGTGCGCCCTCGAATTCCGCTGCCGGTGGCCAGAATTCGCCCCGCACCGCCGCGCCGGCCGGAGCGGCCGACACGACCGCCCCGAACACACCCGCCGCACCGTCGGACGCGGCCCGCGTACCCGGCGCCGTCGCCGAGCCCGGCAGCGGACGCTCGCGTCGGGCCCGGGCCCGACGAGCCCGGGCCCGCGCCCGCGAGCAGGAGCACACGCCGGCCGACGGCCCGGTTCCCGGTGCCACTTCCCCTGCGGTGGAGGGAGGTTCGTGATCCTGAGCGCACCATCGCGCGCCCCGGGCACGCGCCGCCGATCCGATCGACAACTTCCCCGCACCACGGGGTCACGCTATTGCCCGCCGCTGGGCGGGACCATTCACGGAGGAGTCCTATGAGCGAGCCGACTCGCATCGAGGTCCGCACGGCCGACCCGTACCCGGTGATCATCGGCCGGGGGCTGCTGGGCGACCTGGTCGACCAGGTGACCGGCCGGTCCGGCGTGCGGACCGTGGCGATCTTCTACCAGCCGCCACTGGCCGAGACCGCCGAGGTGTTGCGGAAGGCCCTCGCCGACAAGGGCATCGACGCGCACCGGGTGGAGATCCCCGACGCCGAGGCCGGTAAGGACCTGCAGGTCGCGGGCTTCTGCTGGGAGGTGCTCGGCCGTATCGGGCTGACCCGCAAGGACGTGATCGTGAGCCTGGGCGGCGGCGCGGCCACCGACCTGGCCGGTTTCGTGGCCGCCACCTGGATGCGCGGCGTGGACATCGTGCACGTGCCGACCACGCTGCTGGCCATGGTGGACGCCGCGGTGGGCGGCAAGACCGGCATCAATACCGAGGCGGGCAAGAACCTGGTCGGCAGTTTCCACGAGCCGGCCGCGGTCATGGTGGACCTCGCCACGCTGGAGACGGTGCCGCGCAACGAGATCGTCGCGGGCATGGCCGAGATCATCAAGGCCGGTTTCATCGCCGACCCGGTGATCCTGGAGCTGGTGGAACGCGACCCGCAGGCCGCCCTGGACCCGACCGGCGACGTGCTGCCCGAGCTCATCCGCCGCGCCATCCAGGTCAAGGCCGATGTGGTGGCCGCCGACCTCAAGGAATCGAATCTGCGCGAGATCCTCAACTACGGCCACACCCTCGGCCACGCCATCGAGCGCCGGGAGCGGTACCGCTGGCGGCACGGCGCGGCCGTCTCGGTGGGCCTGGTCTTCGCGGCCGAATTGGGCCGCCTGGCAGGCCGTCTCGACGACGCCACCGCCGAGCGGCACCGCACCATCCTGAACAGCATCGGCCTGCCCACCACCTACGACGCCGATGCGCTGCCGCAGCTGATGGACGCCATGCAGACCGACAAGAAGACCCGTTCGGGCGTGCTGCGTTTCGTGGTGCTCGACGGCCTGGCCAAGCCGGGTCGGCTGGAGGGCCCCGATCCGAGCCTGCTGGCCGCGGCCTACTCGGCCATCGCCCGCGAGGACGGCCCGACCGGCGGCGCGATTCTGCTGTAGGGCACAGCGGCTTTCATCTCAGCGCCCGTCGCCGGACTCCGGCGGCGGGCGCTGCCGTCGGCACCCCCGGACACGAAAAACCCCGCGTCACCGAGATCGGTGGCGCGGGGTGGAGCGCGGACGGGAGCCTCAGACGCCGGCGGGTTGCGGGTTGGGTGCGGTGCCGGCGGGGGTGCCGGACTGCTTCTTGCCGCCCCGGCCGGCCAGCCAGCGGCCGAGGGCGACGCCGAGCACGCCCGGGATGAAGATCAGCAGCACGATGAAGGACGCGGCCGAGGTGATGTTGAAGACCAGACCCTGATCACCCAGGTCGAAGCCCGGAACGAAGTCGAGGATCCAGGCGGCCAGGCCGGAGCCCAGGCCACCGGCGAGCGCGGCCTTGAGCCAGCGCATGGTCAGATCGGTGCCACGCTCGGGATCGGCATTGGCGCGCCGATCGGCGCGGCCGTCCAGTACGCCCCACGCGACCACCGAGCCGACCAGCACGATCAGGCACAGGATCCGCATCCAGGCGCCCGTGGTCGGCCAGTACCTCATGCCGAAACCGAGCAGGGCCTCCAGCACAACGGTCAGCGCCCCCAAGCCCACGGCGCGCAACACCCACGCATTCATGACGATCACCTTAACCTGCGCGGCCGCCCGGCCGAACCGAATGAATTGAAACTTGTTCCAGAACCATAGCCGGAGCGGGGCCGCGGGACACACCCGGGCCCGGCACGCTGCTACAAAGACAGCGTGAGCATCGAAGCCGTCGCCCTGCTTCAGGATCCGATCCGCAAGCGGCTCTACGACCATGTCGCGGCCGCCGACCACGACGTGAGCCGGGACGAAGCGGCCGCGGCCGTCGAGATCAAACGGCCGCTGGCCGCCTTCCATCTCGACAAGCTCACCGAGGCGGGACTGCTGGACGCGGTGTTCCGCCGCCCGGAAGGCCGCACCGGACCCGGTTCGGGCCGGCCCGCCAAGTTCTATCGCCGCGCCGACGCGGAGTTCGCGATCACGCTGCCGGCCCGCGACTATCGCACGGTCGCAACGATTCTCGCCGAGGTGGTCGAGCACGAGGGCTTCGAGGACGCCATCGCGAAGGCCGCCGCCGCGCACGGGCCGGCCCTCGCGGGCCGCGACCTGTTCGAGGCGCTGCAAGAGCGCGGCTACGAGCCCTATCTCGACGGCGACGCGATCCGCCTGCGCAACTGTCCTTTTCACCGCCTCGCCCTGGACTTCCCGCCGCTGGTCTGCGGCATGAATCTGGCGCTGCTGGCAGGTCCGGCGGCCGAGGCCGGCTGGACCGCGCGGATGGATCCGGCGCCGGGCCGATGCTGCGTAAGCTTTTCTAAAATCAACGGCGACTAGTTATAGTCGAGGAATGCACCTCGCACAGCTGAACATCGGGCACATGGTCGCCCCCGAAGGCGATCCCCGGGTCGCCGAATTCTTCTCGGCCCTCGACGAGATCAATGCCGTCGCCGAATCCTCCCCCGGCTTCGTCTGGCGCATGGTGGACGGCGAATCCAACAACGCCACCTCCCTGCGCCCGTACCACGGCGAGCCGGACATGCTGGTGAACATGAGCGTGTGGGAATCGCGGGAAGCGTTGTTCGACTACGTCTATCGCAGCGGCCACATGGACTACGTGCGCCGTCGCCGGGAATGGTTCACCCCGCTGCGCGAGGTCTTCACGGTGCTGTGGTGGGTGCCGGAGGGCATGCTGCCCACGCTCACCGACGCCATGGCGCGACTGGACCACCTGCGTGAGAACGGGCCCACGCCTTACGCTTTCACCTTCCGGCAGGCCTTCGAACCGGAAACGGCCGCGGAAATATCCGCGGCCGTCCTCGATTAGCCGGTCACATCCGTGATCAGTCCCGCAGTGCCGCAGCCATTTCGGCGCGCGGGGCGGGCTTGCCGGTGAACTGCTCGACCTGCCCGTAGGCCTGGTTGAGCAGCATCTCCAGGCCGCTGACCACGGTATTGCCCGCGCGGGCAACCGCTTCCGCGAGCGGCGTGGGCCACGGGTTGTAGATGGCGTCAAGCACCACCGGGGCCGCCGCCACCGAATCCGCCACCGCCGCGGCCGCCGCGGCGGGCACGGTGCTGACGACGGCGTCCACGTCGGAACAGACGAACAGCAGGCCCTCGGGGTCGAAATCGAGCACCTCGGCCGACATGCCCAGCTGCTCGGCCAGTTCCAGGGTCCCGGCGGCGCGGCCGCGATCGCGGGCCACGATGGTGACGGTGTGCGCGCCCAGGTCGGACAGCGCCAGCAGGGCCGGGCGGGCGGTGCCGCCCGCGCCCAGCACGACGGCGCGGGAGATCTCCTGCACGCCGGCGCCTTCCAGCGCGCCGCGCACACCGTCCACGTCGGTGCAGTCCGCACGCCAGCCGGAATCGGTGCGCACCAGGGTGTTCGCCGAGCCGACCAGGACCGCGCGCTCGGTGCGCTCGTCGGCGTAGCCGAGCGCGGCGACCTTGCCCGGCATGGTCACCGACAGCCCGACCCATTCCGGTCCGAGCCCGTCCACCAGGCCGGGCAGCTGATCGGCGGTGCACTCGATGCGCTCGTAGCTCCAGTCCAGGCCCAGTGCCCGGTAGGCCGCCAGATGCAGTTGCGGCGACCGGGAATGCGAGATCGGGCTGCCGAGCACGGCGGCCCTCCGGCTAGCGTCCACTGTCGAGAATTCCACTCTGCCTGGCCTTTTCGATATTGCGCAGGTGCTCCTTGTAGTCGTCGGTGAACAACGTGGTGCCCTGCTTGTCGACGGTCACGAAGTACAGCCACGGGCCGGGCGCCGGATTCTCCATGGCGCGCATGGCATCCAGCGACGGCGCGGAGATCGGCGTGGCGGGCAGACCGGCCATGGCGTAGGTGTTCCACGGGGTCTTGTGCGCACGGTCGGAGTCGGTGGTGGCGACCTCGGTCTTGTCGAGGGTGTAGTTGACGGTGGAGTCGAACTGCAGCGGCTGCTGGGCGGCGAGCCGGTTCACGATGACCCGTGCCACCTTCGACATGTCCTGCGGCAGCGCCTCCCGCTCCACCAGCGACGCCGCGATCAGCGTGTCGTAGGGGCTCAGGCCGTTGGCCGCGCCGGACTGCGCCACCCCGGTGGCGTCGTAGCTCGCCGCGCTCGCCGTCACCAGCTGCTTGAGGATGTCCAGCGCGTTGGCGCTGGGGTCGAAATCCCAGGTGCCACCGGCGATCAGGCCCTCGAGCTGGCGGGAACGGTCCGGCACCGACCGCACCCGGTCCAGCGCCCACGCCGGCACGCCCAGCGTGGCCGGATCGGCGGTGGTCCCGGCCTGGTCGAGCTGCTCGTAGGTGACGCACTTGGCGGCGGTGCCGGTGCCGACACAGCTGGCCTCGGCGATCTTGCGGTAGATGCCGTCCTTGCGCGCACCGGTGGTGACGTCGCTGGAGTCGTGCAGCTGGCGGCCCTCGGAGATGACCACATTGCCGACCCGGGCGTCCTTGCTGAACAGCGCGGTCACCGCTTCGGAGCCCTTGCTGTGGCCCGGAATGGCGTAGTAGCCGGGCTGGATGGAGTTCATGTTCGTATTGCGCACGGCCGCTTCGTAGAACGCGCCACTGCTGGCCACCACGCCCTTGTCGGCCATGGTCTGCGCGATCTGTGTGGCGGTGTCACCCGGCTTGATCTGGATGACGACCAGCGGGCCCTGCGGGCCCGAGAAGTCGGGGGGCGGGCTCAGCTTGCCGACGAACTTCCAGCCCGCGAATCCGACTGCGCCGACGAACAATACGGCGAACACGCCCGCGATGACGAACAGGTTGCGGCGGCGCCGCTTGCGCTCGGCCGCTTTCCGCGACGCCATCCGGGATCGCTTGGGGCGCTGGCTGCCCCGCGATCCCGCGCGCGACTGCGATCGGGTGGCCCGGCGGCCCGGCTCGGCGCGCTGACCCCGGTCGCCGCGGCGGCCGCGCTCGGTGCGCTGGGGCGCGCTGCGGCGCGGGGGTTCCGGCTCGTGCGCGAGCTCCTCGTCGTAGTCCTCGCCCGCGTAGTGCTCGTCGTCGTAACGCTCATCCTCGTAGCGGGGAATGACGGTGGTGTCGTCTTCGTAATCGTCCGCCTCGGACCAATCCAGATCGTCGCGGCGGTAACGCCGTTCGGCGTTCTGGCGGTAGCGTTCCTCGGCCCGCGTCCAGCGGTCGGTCATGCGTCATCACCGCGCGGCTTCAAAAGGGCACTCCGTTCGTCCAACCATCCTTGCAGGATCGACACGGCGGCGGCCTGATCGATGACCTGCCGCTGCCCGCGTGCGCGAACTCCACTGTCTCGCAACGCACGTGCAGCAGACACCGTAGTCAAACGTTCGTCGGAAAGTCGCACCGGCACCGGCGCGATCAAGGTCCGCAAACGCCCCGCGAAGGTGGCCGCCAGCTTAGCCGACGCGCCGCTCTCCCCGCGCAATGTGCGCGGCAGGCCGACGATCACCTCGACGGCCTCGTACTCCCGCACAATGTCGGCAATTCTGGATAGATCGGAGGCGAGGGTGCCGGGCGCGACCTTCTTCGCGCGCGGCACCGTCTCGACCGGGGTGGCCAGCAACCCGTCCGGATCGCTGGAGGCGACACCGATGCGCACCGACCCCACGTCGATGCCGATGCGCCGGCCGCGGCCCGGGTCCCGTTCCGGGGAGGGCCGCTCCGACGCGAAGCCCCGCTCGCCGGCCGAGACCCCGGAGGCCTCGGTCGGCGTGCGAGCAAATCCGGAGGAATGTCCCGAATCCGGCCGCGCCGGGTCTGCTTCGGGTACGGGCCGGGTCCCGTCTGCGGGACCCGGCGTGTCAGATGTGTCCGCGTCGCCCATTTATCCGGCGAGCTCGGCGACCCGCGCACGTAGGGCGGCCAGACCCGCCTCGATGCCCGACGGGTCCGAACCCGCGCCCTGGGCCATCTCGGGCTTGCCGCCACCCCGGCCGGAAATGGCCGGACCGAAGGCGGACACCAGATCCCCGGCCTTGACGCCGAGATCCTGCGCGGCCTTGGTGACCGCGGCGACGAACGGCACCTTGCCGTCGGCATGGCCGAGCAGCACCACGATGGCGGGCTCGGAACCGAAGCGGCCCTTGATGTCCTGCACCAGGGTGCGCAGATCGCCCGCGCCCACGCCCTCGGGCCCGGCGGCGGCGACCAGCAACACCTTGCCGACCCGCTGGGCCTGCTCGACGAAGGTGCCCGCGCTCGACAGCACGGCCGCCATCTTGGTGCGCTCCAGCTCCTTCTCGGCGGTCTTGAGCCGCTCGACCAGCTGCTCGACGCGCCCCGGCACATCCTCGGAGGGCACCTTCAGCGACGAGGCGACACCGGCCAGCAGCGCCCGCTCCTTGGCCAGGTACTTGTAGGAGTCCAGGCCCACGAAGGCTTCCACGCGGCGGATGCCGGAACCGACCGACGACTCGCCGAGCACGGTGATCGGGCCGATCTGCGAGGAGTGCTGCACGTGGGTGCCACCGCAGAGCTCCATGGAGAACGGTCCGCCGATCTCCACGACCCGCACCTCGTCGCCGTAGTTCTCGCCGAACAGGGCCATGGCGCCCATCTTCTTGGCGGAGGTCAGGTCGGTGACGAAGGTGTTGACCTGGAAGTCGTCGGCCACCGCGTCATTGGAGACGGCCTCGATATCGGCCTTCTGCTGCTCGGACAGCGCGCCCTGCCAGTTGAAGTCGAAGCGCAGGTAGCCCGGCTTGTTGAGCGAGCCGGCCTGAACCGCGTTGGGGCCCAGCACCTGTCGCAGCGCGGCATGCACCATGTGGGTGCCCGAGTGGCCCTGGGTGGCGCCCCGCCGCCAGGCCGGATCGACCTGGGCCAGCACGGTGTCGCCCTCGGTGAGCTGGCCGGCCTCGACGGTGGACTTGTGCACCCACACCTTCTTGGCGATCTTCTGCACGTCGTTGACCTTCACCTTGAGGCCGTGCGACGAGACCAGCGACCCGCGGTCGGCGATCTGGCCACCGGACTCGGCATAGAGCGGGCTGCGGTCCAGGATCACCTCGACGTCCTGCCCGGCCTCGGCGACCGGCACCCGGACGCCGTCCTTGATCAGGGCCAGCACCGTCGCCTCGGTGGACAGTTCGTCGAAGCCGGTGAACTCGGTCGCGCCGCGGTCCACGAACTCCTTGTAGACGGTGAGGTCGGCGTGCGCGTGCTTGCGCGAGAGCGCGTCCTCCTTGGCCCGCTTGCGCTGCTCGGCCATGAGCGCGCGGAAGCCCTCCTCGTCGACCTGCAGGCCGGCCTCGGAAGCCATCTCGAGGGTCAGGTCGATCGGGAAACCGTAGGTGTCGTGCAGCGTGAACGCGTCGGTGCCGCTGATCTTCCTGCTGCCCTGGGCCTTCACCTCGTCGACGGTCTCGTCGAACAGCTTGGTGCCGGTGCTCAGCGTCTTCAGGAACGCGGCCTCCTCACCGACGGCGACCGTTTCGATGCGCTTGAAGTCGGTGGTGAGTTCCGGATAGGACGGCGACATCAGGTCGGCGACGACCTTGATGAACGCACCCATCACCGGCTGCTCGGCGCCCAGCAGGCGGGCCGAGCGCACGATGCGGCGCAGCAGGCGGCGCAGCACGTAGCCACGGCCGTCGTTGCCGGGGTTCACGCCGTCGCCGATCAGCATGGCCGCGGTGCGGGCGTGGTCGGCGATGACCCGGAAGCGCACGTCGTCGGCGTGCTCGACACCGTAGGAGCGGCCGGTCAGCTCCTCGGCCTTGTTGATGATCGGGCGCAGCAGATCGGTCTCGTAGACATTGTCGACTCCCTGCAGCAGGAACGCGACACGCTCGATGCCCATGCCGGTGTCGATGTTCTTCTTGGGCAGCGGGCCCAGGATCTCGAAGTCGTCCTTGCCGCGCCCGGCGCCGCGCTCGTTCTGCATGAACACGAGGTTCCAGATTTCGAGGTAGCGGTCCTCGTCGGCCTCGGGGCCGCCCTCGATGCCATATGCGGGGCCGCGGTCGAAGTAGATCTCCGAGCACGGGCCGCACGGTCCGGGGATGCCCATGGACCAGTAGTTGTCGGCCATGCCGCGGCGCTGGATGCGCTCGTCCGGCACGCCGAGCTCACGCCAGATCTGCTCGGCCTCGTCGTCGTCGAGATACACGGTGACCCAGAGCTTTTCCGGATCGAAGCCGTAGCCGCCGTCCTCGACCGGGTTGGTGAGCAGCGACCAGGCCAGCTCCATGGCCCCGCGCTTGAAGTAGTCGCCGAAGGAGAAGTTGCCCGCCATCTGGAAGAAGGTGTTGTGGCGGGTGGTGACGCCGACGTTCTCGATATCGCCGGTCCGGACACACTTCTGCACGCTGGTCGCGGTATCGAAGGGCGGGGTCTGCTGACCGAGGAAATACGGCACGAACTGGACCATGCCTGCGTTGACGAACAGCAGGTTGGGGTCGGCCAGGATCAGCGAGGCACTCGGTACCTCGGTATGTCCGGCCTTTACGAAATGCTCCAGGAAGCGCCGTCGAATCTCGTGGGTCTGCACAACCATCCAGCCTACCGGTCCGGGTCCAGGGAGTTTCCACCCACCACCGGGCGATAGCTACCATCGCCGGGGTGACTGTGATCCCGGACCCATCCCAGCGCTTCCCCCTCCCCCACGCGCGCCGCACCGTCTTCCTGAAACCGCACGTCACCTCGCCGAACATCGAGGTCGGCGACTTCAGCTACTTCGACGATCCGGACGCGGCGACCGCCTTCGAGACCAACAATGTGCTCTACGCCTTCGGCCCCGAGAAACTGATCATCGGCAAATACTGCGCCATCGCGAGCAACACCCGCTTCATCATGGCCGGCGCCAACCATGCCACCTCGGGCGTGTCGACCTTCCCGTTCACCATCTTCGGCGGCACCTGGGCCGAGGAGACGATGGACATCATCACCGCGATTCCGTCCAGGGGCGACACCGTGGTCGGCAACGACGTGTGGATCGGCTACAACTCGCTGATCATGCCGGGCGTGCACATCGGCGACGGCGCGATCATCGCCACCGGCGCCGTCGTGACCTCCGACGTGCCGCCGTACACGATCGTCGGCGGCAACCCGGCGCAGGTGGTCAAGCAGCGTTTCCCGGACCAGGACGTGGCGCGCCTGCTGCGCGCCGCCTGGTGGAACTGGCCGCTCGAACTGGTCACCGAGCACGTGCGCGTGATCATGGCCGGCACCCCCGCCGACATCGAACGCATCGCCATCCACGAGGGGCTGCTGGCGGACTGACCAGCGCCGCAAGCGCATTCGCGGCACGCCGAGCGACTGTTTCCGGCAGTCGCTGCAATTCGGCGCGTGACGCATCCGCGCACTCGGCGCTATCTGCCCCGGACGATGCGGCGCAGCTTGGTGACGCGAGGACCGACTTCACGTTCGTAGCCGTGATCGGTCGGCTGGTAGTAGTCGACGCCGACCAGCTCGTCCGGTGGATATTGCTGGGAGAGAACGCCGTCCGGGTGGTCGTGCGGGTATTTGTAGCCCTGGGCATTGCCGAGGGCGGCGGCGCCGGCGTAGTGACCGTCGCGCAGGTGGGCGGGCACCGCGCCCGCCTTGCCCGCGCGCACATCGGCCATGGCGGCCGCGAGGCTCTTGACCACCCCGCCCGATTTCGGGGCCGTGGCGATGTGAATCGTGGCCTGGGTCAACGCCAATTGGGCCTCCGGCATCCCGACCAGCTGGACGACCTGGGCGGCCGCGACCGCGGTCTGCAGGGCGGTCGGGTCGGCCATGCCGACCTCCTCGCTGGCCTGGATCATCAAGCGGCGGGCGATGAATCGCGGATCCTCACCCGCGCTGATCATGCGGGCCAGGTAGTGCAGCGCGGCATCGACATCGGAGCCGCGCAGGGATTTGATGAAGGCGCTGATGACGTCGTAGTGCTGGTCACCGGCGCGGTCGTAGCGCACCGCCGCCTTGTCGACGCTGGCCTCGACCAACTCCACATCGACGGTGCCGTCCAGGGAGGATTCGGCCGACGCCTCCAATGCGGTGAGCGAACGCCGCGCGTCACCGCCCGCGATCCGCACGATGTGGTCGAGCGCCGCGTCCGTGACCGTGTACTCCCCCGCCAGCCCGCGCGGGTCGGCGATGGCCCGGGTGAGCACCGAGCGAATGTCGGCCTCCGACAGGGACTGCAGCTGCAGCACCAGCGAGCGGGACAGCAGCGGCGACACCACCGAGAACGACGGATTCTCCGTGGTCGCCGCGACCAGCAGCACGATCCGGTTCTCCACCGCCGCCAGCAGCGCGTCCTGCTGGGTCTTCGAAAACCGGTGCACCTCATCGATGAACAGCACGGTCTGTTCACCCACGGTGAGGCGGCGGCGGGCCAGATCGATGACCGCCCGCACCTCCTTGACGCCCGCCGACAGCGCCGACAGCGCTTCGAACCGCCGTCCGGTGGCCTGCGACAGCAGCGAGGCGAGGGTGGTCTTGCCGGTCCCGGGCGGTCCGTACAGCAGCACCGAAGCCGCTCCGGACCCTTCGATCAACCGCCGCAGCGGCGACCCGGGCCCGAGCAGATGCTGCTGCCCGACCACCTCGTCGAGGGTGCGCGGTCGCATCCGCACGGCCAGCGGCGCGAATCGGTCGTCCCCGCTGGGAATGCGCGCGGCTCCCGCCTCGAAGTCGTCGACTACGGCCTGCGTGCCCGGCGCATCGAACAGCCCATCACTCACGCCCCGACCCTACCGACCGGCTCCGACACACTCGCCGACCACGACGCCATCCCCGGACAGCGCGCGGAGGATCACTCCTCCCAGTGCTCTTCCAGCGTGGCCGAGACGTGTTCGGCGAAGTCGCCGAGGGTGTCGTCGCCGGTGCAGCGGGCGTCCTCGGCGAGGGCGGCCCAGCGGTTGATGAGGGCCGCCGAACGCGGGATGGACAGGCCGTGCTCGCGCGCGGCGGCAATGCGGGCGTGGTCGGCGGGCAGGAACCAGTAGGTCGACAGCCACACCCAGATGAGCCGCGCCTCGAGGATGCGTTCGGCGAGCACCTCGTCGTCGGCGAGGGCCGGCCACACCGCCACCACCTCGGAGCGCCACGCCTCCACCATCTGGCGGGCGCGTTCGCGCGACAGCTCGAAATCGCACAGGCAGCCCGGGAAGGAGACCAGAGCATAGGCGATGTCGAGGGTGGCGTCACGGAAGCCGCCCCACTCGTAGTCCAGGAACCGCGCGCCCTCGTCATTGAGGATGACATTGTCGGGGCACAGGTCCGAGGGGCTGAAGGCGCGGTAGCGCCCGGCGGAGAAGAGCCGGTTGCCGCGCACGATGCGCTCGGCGATCTCGCCCGGCACCTCGATGCCCAGCTCGCGCTGCAACATGATCGGCACCTCGGCGACCGCGGATTCGGCTTGCTGCGCAATGCCGTCCACGCGGTGCACCACATCGACGCGCCGCAGCAGCGCCACGAAGTCCGCCTCGCGGCCCACGGTCGCGGCGTGCATGCGGCCCAGTGCCTGAGCGAATGCCATGAGCGCATTGCGCCCGCTCGGTTCCACGCCGGACTGCAGGACCGCGGTCAGGGAGGTGTTCTCGCCGAGATCGCTGAGTATGAGCAGGCGGTCCGGCAGGCTGTAGCCGAGCAGGTAGGCGCCGGGCCGGTGGTCACGGCCGAGGGCGGTGGTGAATTGGTAGGAGACCGCCTCGCGCAGGAATGCGGAGTCGATGCTGGCGACACCGGGAGCCATGCCGCCGGTGCGCCGCTGCGTCGCCGTGCCCGCTACCTGCTTCACAATCAGTGTGCGAGGTAGCGAAAAGGCGTTCTCTGCAACGCGGACACGGAGTACCGTCGTCCTACCACTGCCGCTGAGTTCCAGCGGATCGCTCAGCTTTACCGGAGCACCCATTCGCTTCGTGAGCAACTGTTGTGCCGCGGACACGACTTCGGCGGCGCGTTCGGCCAATAGTGCGGTCATCGGAACCCAAGTTACTCCCGTCAGGTCACTTTCAGCGAGCGGTTGCGCAACCTTTCGCGCGTCGGACGGCGTGTCTCTGTGCTGGGTTTGCCCACGCGGCGCTGGTTGCTTGACACAACCAGGACCGTCTAGTTGTCTCATGGTCACTTGCTGTGCGCCACACCGTAAACCGGGAAATGTGAAAGGCTTGCGACCATGACTGGCACGCCGCCCTCAGCACCGTACGAGCCCTCCGGCGACCGTCCCGTCGCAGGGGGCGGCGAGCAGTATCCGTCCCACGCCGGGCAGCACCAAAACCCCGAGCCCGCACCGGTTTCCGGCGCGCCCGAGCCGGGCCACGTGCCCGGCCGCCACCAACTGCCCGGCCTCGCCGGGTACCCGCAATTCGACGGCCCCGGCGCCGCACAGTACGGCAGCGAGCCCGTGGAACCCCCGCCGGCCTTCACCCCGCAGCCGGGCGCGCCGCAGCCGCCGGCCGGCTACGGCCCGGGCACGCCACAGCAGTTGCCACCGGCCGGCATGCCGCCCGACGCGAATCCGCCTCCACCGGGCGGACTCCCACCGGGTGCGATGCCGCCGCCCGCCGAGCCGGCGCCGAAACAGGGCTATACACCCCCGCGCGAGACCCTCGACGTCGGCGCGGCCCTCACCTACGGGTGGGATCGGTTCCGGCTCAACCCCATTCCCTGGGTGGGCATGGTGCTGATCGGCATGATCGCCTGGCTGGTGGTCACCTTGCTGGTGAATATGGTTGACGTGCAGTCGCTGTCGGCCGTCGTCCTGCTGTTCGCGGTGGCGTCGCTGGTGGTGTGGTTGCTGCAGGCCGCCATGATCCGCGGCGCACTGTACGAAACCGACGGGACGCCACCGGATTTCCCGGCCTTCTTCGGCTTCGTGAATGCCGGGAATGTGCTGATCACCGCGCTCATCGTGTTCGCGCTGTGCCTCGTGGCCTCGATCGCGTGCGTGTTCCCGGCGATCATCGTGGGCGTGCTGTGTATGTTCGCGCTGCACTTCGTGATCGACCAGGACCAGAACCCGATCGCCGCAATCCAATCCAGCGTGCGGCTGGTGATCGCCAATGCCCTGCAGGTGACCCTGCTGGCGCTGGGGGTGCTGATCATGACCGTGATCGGCACGCTGCTGTGCGGATTGGGCCTGCTGGTGGCCGGACCGGTCACCGCCATCGCCACCACCTACGCCTACCGCTCGCTCACCAACGGGCTGGTGGTCTGAGCTCGATCCGCCCGCACGCGCGAGCCGCTGTCGACGACGGAGCCCGCCGGTATCGCTGATACCGGCGGGCTCTCGACGATCCGGGCGCGCCCTTACTTGGCGTCGTCCTTGACCGGGTTGCCGTTCGCGTCGAGCTTGGCGTTGAGGCCGGCCTCCTGCCGCTGCTGCAGGGTGATCGGGGTGGGCGCGTCGGTGAGCGGGTCGACGCCGCCACCCGACTTCGGGAAGGCGATGACCTCGCGGATCGAGTCCACGCCGGCCAGCAGCGCGGTGATGCGGTCCCAGCCGAAGGCGATGCCGCCCATGGGCGGCGCGCCGTAGGAGAAGGCGTCGAGCAGGAAGCCGAACTTCTCCTGGGCCTCCTCCTCGCCGATGCCCATCACCTGGAACACCCGCTCCTGCACGTCCCGGCGGTGGATACGGATGGAGCCACCGCCGATCTCGTTGCCGTTGCAGACGATGTCGTAGGCGTAGGCCAGCGCCGAGCCCGGATCGGTGTCGAAGGTGTCCAGGTGCTCGGGCTTGGGCGAGGTGAAGGCGTGGTGCACGGCCGTCCAGGCCGAATAGCCCAGGGCCACATCGCCACTCGCGGTGGCGTCGGCGGTGGGCTCGAACATCGGGGCGTCCACGATCCACACGAAGGCCCAGGCGTTCTCGTCGATGAGGCCGCACTTGCGGGCGATCTCGCCGCGGGCCGCGCCCAGCAGCGCGCGGCTGGACTTCATGTCGCCGGCCGCGAAGAACACACAGTCGCCGGGCTCGGCGCCGACCTGCTTGGCCAGACCCTCGCGCTCGGCGTCGGTGAGGTTCTTGGCGACCGGGCCGCCGAGGGTGCCGTCCTCGTTGAAGGTGATGTAGGCCAGGCCCTTGGCGCCGCGCTGCTTGGCCCACTCCTGCCAGGCGTCGAACTGGCGGCGGGGCTGCGACGCGCCGCCCGGCATGACGACCGCGCCGACGTAGGGAGCCTGGAACACGCGGAACTGCGTCTCCTCGAAGTACTCCATCATCTCGGTGATCTCGACCTCGAAGCGCAGGTCCGGCTTGTCCGAGCCGTAGCGGCGCATGGCCTCGGCGTAGGTCATGTGCGGGATCGGGGTCGGGATCTCGTAGCCGACCAGCTGCCACAGCGCGGCCAGGACGTCCTCGGCCAGCAGGATGACATCCTCCTGCTCGACGAAGCTCATCTCGATGTCGAGCTGGGTGAACTCGGGCTGGCGGTCGGCGCGGAAGTCCTCGTCGCGGTAGCAGCGCGCGATCTGGTAGTAGCGCTCGATGCCGCCGACCATGAGCAGCTGCTTGAACAGCTGCGGCGACTGCGGCAGGGCGTAGAACTTGCCGGGCTGCAGGCGGGCCGGAACCAGGAAGTCGCGCGCGCCCTCGGGAGTGGAGCGGGTCATGGTCGGGGTCTCGACCTCGACGAACGCGTGCTTGGCCAGCACGGCGCGGGCGGCGGCGTTCACCTTGGACCGCAGGCGGATCGTGTGCGCCGGGCCTTCGCGGCGCAGGTCCAGGTAGCGGTACTTGAGGCGGGCTTCCTCGCCCGGCTCGTCGTCGAGCTGGAACGGCAGCGGCGCGGCCTCGTTCAGCACCTCGAGCTCGGTCACATTGACCTCGATGGCGCCGGTCGGCAGGTTCGGGTTCTCGCTACCGGCCGGGCGGTTCTCGACCACGCCGACGACCTTCACCACGAACTCGTTGCGCAGCTTGTGGGCGGCCGCCGCGGGTTCGCCTTCACGGAAGACGGCCTGGGCAACACCCGACGCATCGCGCAGATCGATGAAGATCACGCCACCGTGGTCTCGCCGCCGGGCCACCCAGCCGGTGAGGGTGACGGTCTGACCGGCGTGCTCGCTTCGCAGCGAACCAGCCAAGTGGGTGCGCAGCACGGGATTCCTTTCGACGGGCTCGAAGCACCGGTGAGGTGTGACCAGGTGCAGACCCATCGTAGAGAGACACGTTCAGCGAGTGGAAACCGATATCGACTCGCCCGTGTCACAGTGATAGCCATGACCTTCAACGAGGGCCTGCAAATCGACCCGAACCGGGCGAGTGGTGGCGGTGGCGGACCGGGTATGGGCGGCGGATTGGCTCTCGGCGGCGGTGCGCTGGGCATCATCGCGGTGATCGCGGCACTGATCTTCGGCGGCGACCCGGGCAGCATTCTCGGCCAGTTCACGGGCGCGGACAGCAATGCCAAGTCGGGCACCGCGACCCTGCCCACGCACTGCAAGACCGGCGCCGACGCCAACAAGTACGTCGACTGCCGCGTCATCCTCACCGCCCAGAGCCTCGACGCGATCTGGGGCACCGAACTGCCCAAGCAGACCAACCGCAAGTACGTGGTCCCGAAGCTCAACCTCTTCTCCGGCGCGGTCAGCACCGGCTGCGGCCGCGCCTCCTCGGCGGTCGGCCCGTTCTACTGCCCCGCCGATCAGACCGCCTACTTCGACACCAGCTTCTTCCAGGAACTGGTCGACCGCTTCGGCTCCAGCGGCGGTCCGCTCGCCCAGGAGTACGTGGTCGCCCACGAGTTCGGCCACCACATCCAGAACCTGCTCGGCGACATCAACCGCGCCCAGCGCGACCCCCAGGGCGCCACCTCCGGCGCGGTCCGCACCGAACTCCAGGCCGACTGCTACGCCGGGGTCTGGGCCAACTACGCCGACAAGCTCCCCGCGCCCGGCTCCAACACCCCGTTCCTGAAGCCGTTGACCGACAACGACATCCGCGACGCGCTCTCCGCCGCGTCCGCCGTCGGCGACGACCGCATCCAGAAGGCCGCCACCGGCCGCGTCAACCCGGAAGCCTGGACCCACGGCTCGTCGGAGGAACGCCAGAAGTGGTTCCTGACCGGCTACAAGACCGGCCAGGTCAAGGCCTGCGACACCTACTCGGCCCAGGACCTGAACAACCCGCCCGCTCTCCGCTGACCCGGCCTCCCGACGGTCCCCAGCCTCGAACAGGCTGGGGACCTTGCTATTTCCGGCCCTCCACCCGTTTTCGCTCAGGGCAACAGCGGCATCCGGGTGGGGTCGGCGTGGCAGCGCGGGTGCGGCGTGCGGTTGGCGGCAGAATCGGCGGCGGCGGGTGGGTGCCCGCAAGGGAATTCGGAGGAATGCGATGCGGACAGCCAGGGCGGCAGTACTTTTCGGCGAGGCGCGACTCGGCCGGGTGGCGCGGCGGCGTGGGTGGCGGGCGGGGGCGGTGGCCACGCTGGCCGTGGTGATGCTCACGGGCACAGGGGTATTCGCGATGGCGGACCCGGCACCGGCATCCGGCGTGGCGCTGTTCACGCTGACCGCCATGCCCGCGGGATGGCAGACGCGGACGGATCTGCATCCGTCGCTGGAGATTCAGCCCGACGGGCGGGCGGTGAAGCGCGCCGACAGCGGCGCGCAGCCGGTGACCGGGACCGTGCCCGCCGATGTCATCGGGGCCGCGGCGGCCGAGGTGAAGGCGCTGGCGGCCGTGGACATGGGGACACCGGAACAGGCCGACAAGGGCACCTCCATCATCGACTACATGCCGCAGTCGCCGGATCAGGACGTGCACCTGATCGTGTACGCGCCCGAGCTCGGCGACGGGCTCAACGATGACCAGAAGGCGTCCCGCAAGCGCTTCGACGATCTGTTCCAGCGCTTGCTGAACGCCTTCGTTCCGGCCTAGCGGCGAAAGATCAGCCGACCGTCCAGGTTTCGCGGCCGGTGAGCAGCTCCTGCAGCGAGTTCTCGCTCACCGGTTTGCGTTCGACGGCGGTGTTCAGCT
The DNA here is from genome assembly GCF_053603795.1 of Nocardia sp. NPDC004123. Lineage (NCBI taxonomy): Bacteria > Bacillati > Actinomycetota > Actinomycetes > Mycobacteriales > Nocardiaceae > Nocardia > Nocardia sp. NPDC004123. The sequence goes on along the minus strand of NZ_JBSGGG010000034.1, from coordinate 47,142 downwards.
GGGCGCGGACGCCGTCGTCGTAGGTGGGGCGGGAGACGCTGCGGAAGATGCCGGTCACCACATGGGTGAGGTCCTGGTCGGACAGGCGGGACAGAGCGTAGGCGTATTCGGGGTGGTCGGTATAGGCGTCGTGGACCACGATCTCGGCTTCGGCGACACTGTCGGCGCGCGCCACCCGCAGGCCGAAACCCGCACGGACCACGGCGAATTCACCGTCCGCGCCGAACCGGATGGGCTCACCGTGCCGCAACCGGACCAGATGGGATTCGGCGTTCTCCCGGCGCAACGCGTCGAAGGAGCCGTCATTGAAGATCGGGCAGTCCTGCAGGATCTCCACGAACGAGGTGCCGCGGTGTTCGGCGGCGGCGCGCAGCACCTCGGTGAGCCCGGCCCGATCCGAGTCCAGCGCGCGGGCGGCGAAGGTGGCCTCGGCGCCCAGCGCCACCGACAGGGTGTTGAACGGATGGTCGACCGAGCCCATCGGGGTGGACTTGGTGACCTTGCCGGTCTCCGAGGTCGGTGAGTACTGGCCCTTGGTGAGGCCGTAGATCCGGTTGTTGAACAACAGGATCGTCATGTTCACATTGCGGCGCAGCGCGTGGATGAGGTGATTGCCGCCGATGGACAGCGCATCGCCGTCCCCGGTCACCACCCAGACCGACAGGTCGGGCCGGGTCACCGCCATGCCGGTGGCAATGGCCGGCGCGCGGCCGTGGATGGAGTGGATCCCGTACGCCTCCAGGTAGTACGGGAACCGGCTCGAGCAGCCGATACCGGACACGAACATGAGGTTCTCGCGCTCGAGACCCAGATCGGCCAGGAAGCCGCGCACGGTGGCCAGAATGACGTAGTCGCCGCACCCGGGGCACCAGCGCACCTCCTGATCGGAGGTGAAGTCCTTCGCCTTCTGCGGCCGGTCGGCCCGCGGCACGCCGGACAGTCCGGTGAGGCCGAGATCGGTGCCCACGAGCGGGTTTTCGAGAATGGTCATCAGTTGCCCCCTGGGGTGCGGTAGGTCGCCCGCGCGCGTGCGGCGAAGGCCTTGGCCTGTTCCATCTCCGCGATGGAACCGTCCAGGGCCGCGTCGATGACGCCGACCAGTTCCTGTGCTTGGAAGGCAGTGCCGGCGATCTTGGTCCACGGCTGCACGTCGACCAGGTAGCGGGCGCGCAGCAGCATGGCCAGCTGGCCGCCGTTCATCTCCGGGCAGACCACGGTGCGGTAGCGGCGCAGCACCTCACCGAGGTTGGGCGGGAAGGGGTTCAGGTTCCGCAGATGCGCCTGCGCCACCGGTACCCCGCGCCGCCGCGCCCGCCGGCACGCCTCGCCGATCGGCCCGTAGGAGCTGCCCCAGCCGATGAGCAGCAGTTCGGCGCGGTCCCCCGGATCGTCCACCTCGAGGTCGGGCACCGCGATGCCGTCGATCTTGGCCTGCCGGATCCGCACCATCAGCTCGTGATTGGCCGGGTCGTAGGAGATATTGCCGCTGCCGTCGGCCTTTTCGAGCCCGCCGATGCGGTGGGCGCGGCCCACGGTGCCGGGCACCGCCAGCGGCCGGGCCAGGGTCTCCGGATCGCGCGCGTAGGGCTGGAACGAATCGCCCTCCGCGCCATCGGGTTCGAAGCCCGGATCGATCGGGGCCAGCTCGGTGACCTGCGGAATCGCCCACGGCTCGGAACCATTGGCGATGGCGCCGTCGGACAGTAGCAGCACCGGCGTGCGGTAGGTCAGCGCGATGCGGGCCGCGTCGACCGCGGCGTCGAAGCAATCCGCCGGTGAGCGCGGCGCGACGATGGCCACCGGCGACTCGCCGTTGCGCCCGTAGAGCGCCTGCAGCAGGTCGGCCTGTTCGGTCTTGGTGGGCAGGCCGGTGGAGGGCCCGCCGCGTTGCACGTCGATGATCACCAGCGGCAGCTCGGTCATGACGGCCAGGCCGATGGTCTCGCTCTTGAGCGCCAGCCCCGGCCCGGACGTACTGGTCACCCCGAGCGCGCCGCCGAGTGCGGCGCCCAGCGCCGCGCCGATGCCGGCGATCTCGTCCTCGGCCTGGAAGGTGGTGACGCCGAAGTTCTTGTGCTTGCTCAGTTCGTGCAGGATGTCCGAGGCCGGGGTGATCGGGTAGGTGCCCAGGAAGACCGGCAGCCCGGACAGCTGCCCGGCGGTGACGATTCCGTAGGCGAGCGCGGTGTTGCCGGTGATCTGCCGGTAGGTGCCGGGCGGCAGCGTAGCGGGGGCTATCTCGTAGGTGGTGGCGAAGGCCTCGGTGGTTTCGCCGTAATTCCAGCCTGTCCGGAATGCGAGGATATTCGCTTCGGCGACATCCGGTGTGGCCGCGAATTTCTCCCGCATGAACTGTTCGGTGCCGCCGATGGGCCGCCCGTACATCCACGACAGCAAGCCGAGCGCGAACATATTCTTCGCGCGCTGCCCATCTTTCTTGCCCACACCGGTCGGTTCGGTTGCTCCGAGCGTCAGGGATGTCATGGGCACCCGGTGCACCACGAAATCGGTCAGCGTGTCATCGGTGAGCGGATCACCGGTATAGCCGACCTTGGTCAGATTCCGTTTGGTGAATTCGTCAGTATTCACGATCACCGTCGCCCCGCGGGCCAAATCCTCCAGATTCGCCTTCAGCGCAGCAGGATTCATGGCAACCAATACGTCGGGCTGGTCCCCGGCGGTGAGGATGTCGTAGTCCGCGATCTGGATCTGGAACGACGACACGCCCGGCAGCGTGCCCTGGGGCGCGCGGATCTCGGCGGGGAAGTTCGGTTGGGTGGCAAGGTCATTGCCGAAGGCGGCGGCCTCGTGGGTGAAACGGTCACCGGTGAGCTGCATACCGTCACCGGAGTCACCCGCGAAGCGGATGACGACTCTTTCCAATTTCTCGACCGCCAATTTCGCTGTGGCGCGGCCGTTTCCGGCCGCCACAACCCCGCCGTCGGACGGAGCTTTCACAGTGCTGTCGGGCAGCGGGGCCACAGTATCTTTGTGCGGCAGCGCCGCAGGGTCGTCATGCTGCGAAACCATGCGCGTGCATCACTTCCTCGTCAGGTGTGAGGTACCAACGCCAAACTACTCCGCAATATTCGCGACACACCCGTGAAGCGCAATGGTTTCGATCAAAGAACCGCCGTCAGGCGAACAACGCCAGCTGCGGATCGGGCGTGTGCGATTCGGCGACGCGGACCTCGGGTTCGGCCGGCCGATCGCGGTTCAAACGGTGTTTCTCCAGCAACGGCTCGATTCGGCCGCGTAGCCACGCAGAATACTCCGGTGTCACCGAAGCACCCCGACCATACAGTTGCCGGTAGCGCCGCAGCAGCGCCGGGTGGGCTTCGGCCAGCCAATTGAGGAACCAGCCGCGCGTGGAGCCGCGCAGATGCATGGGGAACGCCGTGACACCGGCGGCCCCGGCCTCGCCAATGGCGGCGAAGAGCGCGTCGAGATGCGCCTGGGAGTCGGTGAGGTACGGAATGACCGGCGCCACCATGACATTCACCGCGAATCCGGCGTCGGCCAGGGCGCGCACCAGTTCCAGCCGCGCCCGCGGCGAGGGCGTGCCGGGCTCGAGGCCGCGGTGCAGCTCCGGATCCAGGATGGCGATGGAGACGGCGAGGTGCACCGGCACCTGCCCGGCGGCCTGGACCAGCAGCGGCAGATCTCGCCGCAGCAGCGTGCCCTTGGTGAGAATGGAGAACCCGGTGCCGGAGTCGGCGAGCGCGGAGATGATGCCGGGCATGAGCCGATACCGGCCCTCGGCGCGCTGATAGGGGTCGGTATTCGTGCCCAGCGCAACCGATTCCCGCCGCCACGACCGCTTGTGCAGTTCGCGCCGCAGCACCGGGACCACATTGGTCTTGACCACGATCTGGGAGTCGAAATCGGCCCCCGCATCCAGGTCGAGGTACTCGTGCGTGCCGCGGGCGAAGCAGTAGCGGCACGCATGCGAGCAGCCCCGCATGGGATTGATGGTCCAGCTGAAGGGCAGATTGCTGTCGGGCACCCGGTTCAGGGCACTCTTGCAGAGCACCTCGTGAAACGTGATGCCCTCGAACTCGGGCGTCTGTACGCTGCGTACGAAACCCGCACGTTCGAGCCCGGGTAGCGCGCCGTCATCGGCGCCGAGGGTTTGCCTTTGCCAACGCACCACCCAAGTCGAACATGTGTTCTAACGACTGTCAAGCAATCTTCTGCGTGTCGGACTCGATCGGCTGCCCGTTGTAGAAGGCGACCAGATCCCGAATGGTCTGCTCGGCGGGCCGCGGCCGGTAGCCGAGTTCCTCGGTGGCCTTGGTGTGCTCGACGATCGGCGCCGACAGCAGCGCGCCCATGGCCGCCTTGGAGATGCGGTCACTGCCCAGCGCCCGGGCGACGGGCTCCATGACCGGCATGCACGCGTTGATGACCTTGGCCGGAATCGCGAAGGCGGGCTTCATCTTCCCGTTCACCTCGGCGGCGGTGCGGGTGGCCTGGAACATGTCGGTGAAGTGCCCGCCGAGCAGGTAGTTCTCACCGGTGCGGCCGCGCTCGCTCGCGAGCACCAGGCCCTGGGCCACATCGCGCACGTCGACCAGGTCGAAGCCGCCGCTGATCATGACCGGCACCCGCCCGCGCGCGGCGTCCCACAGCGTGGTGTTGATGCGCGAGGCGGTGTTGTCGATCGGGCCGTACACACCGGTCGGGTTGCACACCACCGCGTCCAGGCCCTTGTCGATGATCTTGCGCAGCTCGATCTCGCCCTGCCACTTGGAGCGGTCGTACACCGGCAGCTCGGGATCGATGGACCGCGGCGAGCGCTCGTTGATCCGGCCGCCACAGCTGTACTGGTTGAACGCGTGAATGGAGCTGGTGTGCACCATCCGCCGCACGCCGACCTCGCGCGCGGCGTCCGCGACGATGCGCACGCCCTCGGTGTTGACCCGCCAGGCCACGTCGTTCTTGTGGGCCAGGGTGATGAGCGCGACCAGGTGGTAGACCACCTCGGCCCCGTCCAGTGCCGCGCGCATGGACGCCGGGTCCAGCACGTCACCGTTGACCCAGGTGACACCGGGCTGGCTCGCGCCCGCGACCCGGTCGATGGCAGTCACTTCGTGACCGCGATCGGTAAGCAGGCGAAGCAAATTGGTGCCAAGGAACCCGGCGGCGCCGGTGACTGCGACCTTCATGGTGACGAGAATATAGAACTTGTTCTAATTTGCAACAACGGTGCGGTTGCGGTGTGGCCGCGCACGCCACGCCGGTCTGGACGATCGACGGGATATATTCGCCATCCGCATGTCCATGACGATCAGGGGGTACTGCCATGGCCGATCTCTGGGTCGACACCGGTGCGGTGCGCACATTCGCCGCCGCACAGGACGGCGTCGCCGCCGACATCGCCGCCCAGGGCGGCCTCGACACGGTGTCCCACGTCGCGGCCATGACACCGGTCTTCGGACTCATCGGCGCGGACTTCCTGGCCGGCTTCGCGGTCGCCGAACTCCTGCACGATCGCGACATCGCCGCCCTCTCGGCCCGCTTCGGCGCGCTCGGCCGGGCCGCCTTCGGCTCGGCCGCCACCTACGACACCACCGACGCCGAATTCGCCGGGGGCCTCGGCACGGCCGCCGGGCAGATCGGCGAACCGGCATGAGGCCGATCGACTCCGGCGTCATCGATGCCCTCCGCCCGGCGGATCCGGACACCAGTGCGAGGGGAGCCGACAACGTGAGCGTCATCGGTGCGATCCCGGATCTGCCGCTGGGCACCCTGCCCGCCGACATGCCGCCGTTCCAACCGCCGGAATTCATGCTCGCGCGCAAGGAATTCGAGCAGGTCAGCTCGCCACTCGCCGGACCGGGTGGTGCTGCTGCGGAGTCACGGACCGGCACGTTCGGCGCCACGGTCGCACCCGCGCTGCACGGTGCCCACGATGCGCTCTCGGGCGCGCAGGACGCACTCGGCAGCGCCGAGGCTGTGCCCGGTTCCGCGGACGCCGCCCCGAACGCGGTGGCCGCCGCGCTCAATGCCGCCCAGACCGCGCCGACCCGGGCCGCCGCCGATCCAGCGGCCGCGTTGCCGCCGCTGCCCGCCGATCCGGTCGGCGATCTCGTGAAGGGCCTGGCGCTCCCCGCGATTCCCGGACTGGACACGCTCTTCGAGCCGTTCCTGGACCTGTTGCAGAGCTTCGGCACCGGCATCCTCGGCCGGCTGAATCCGGCGACCCTGCTCAACACCGGGTCGCGGGTCATCGAGGCCGCGATCCAGATAGGCGGGGGCGCACTCGAAACCGTCGAATCCCTGTGGCAGGGCCAGGCTTCCCAGCGTGCGCAGGAGTCGGGCCGGCAGGCCGGGAACCACGGCCGGGAGACCGCCCAGCGCGGGTTCGATCTGTCGTCTATCACCACGCAGGCCGCGGCCGTGGTGCAGCGGGGCAATATCCAGCTCACCGCCATCGCAGAGGCGTTCGCCGCCGAGGCCACGGCGCTGGCCCCGCTGATCCTGACCCCGATCGGCCAGACCACGCTGATCGCCTCGGCCACCCGGCATCTCGGCGAGGCCGTCGCGGTCGTGAACGCCACGCGCGGCGAACTCTCGGTCTACACCGCGCAGGTGCACGGCATCATCGGTCAGCTGATCGGCCAGGGCGGCGGCCCGAACCCGGCCGAGTTCGCGCAGTCGCTGGCACAGAATGTCGGCCGGCCGATCCTGGAGCAGGCCAAGAGCCTGTTCGAAAGCGGCCTGCAGGACGCCACTCGCATGCCCGGCGCACCTCGGAAGTCCGATCCGGTCAGTGGTCTCCCGAACACCACTGCCGCAGGGACCGGCGGGATCGGAGCCCGGGTTGGCGGTCTCGGAGGCGGCCCGCCGTCGCCCCCCGGCGCCCCCGGGTCCTCGATCCCCGGTGGCAAGGTCACCAACCCCGCCAATCCGTTCGGCGCGGGCGCGGCCGACATTCCCGGCCTCGGTGGCCCGGCCGGTCCAGGCTTCATGGGCTCCCGTGCCGCGGCGGGCACGGGCCAGGGCGATGTGGCCGATGCCAAGCACGGCCGCACCGTGCGGCCGCACCAGAGCCACACCGCCGAAAGCGAACTCACCGGCAATCTGGGCACCTTCGCCCCCGGTGTCATCGGCGAGCCGGCAGCAAGCACGGACGCAGCCGAGACCGATCCCGCCTGATCCGAGTGCGGCACAGCCGCTTTCGTGGCGGCACGGTCGTCTCCGGACAGCAGAATGCCGCGGCGATCGGGTCGGGTACCCCGGTCACCGCGGCATCGGTGGAGGCCGAAATGCGGCTGTACACCCCGCGGGCTCGGCCACCGTTCAGGGCGCGCGGTCGGCGCGCCGCGGTGGATTACACCGCGGTCGGCCGCGTCTGCGCGTCGATTCCGCCGTCGATGACGAACTGGGCGCCGTGGATGAAGCCGGCCTGCGGGCCGACCAGGTAGGCGATGAGGGAGGCGATCTCCTCGGGCTTGCCGTTGCGGCCGATGGGTGCCACGAAGTTGCGAATGGCGTCGCCGTAGCGCGGATCGTCCAGACCGGCCTGCAGCAGCGGGGTTTCGACACTGCCGGGGGCGACGGTGTTCAGTCGCACGCCGGCGGCGCCCCACTCGACGGCGCGTTCGCGCACGGCCACGGTGACGGCGTTCTTGGAGGACGCGTAGGCGTAGTGGCCCGCGAGATCCCCGGCCCGGGCGAAGGCCTCGGCCTCGGTGCCGGTGCGGATCGGATTGTCCTCCCACTTGATCTGGGTGGAGGCCACCGACGAAACCACTACGGCCGCAGGGTTTTCGCCCTTGCGCAGCGCGGGCAGCAGAGCGTCGAGCAGGGCCACGGTGGCCCGGTAGTTGATCTCCACCACCAGATTCGGGTCGGGCACCTGCGGGCCGACACCGGCACACAGCACCACGCCGTCCAGCACTCCCCCGGATCGCTCCACGATCTCCTCGACCGCGGCCGCGCGCGCCGCGGCGTCGGTGAGGTCGACGGTGATGTCGGCGTTGCGCAGGTCGATCCCGATGATGTCGTGCCCGGCGGCGCGCAGGGCGGCGGCGGTGGCCGCGCCGATGCCCGAGCCGGAGCCGGTGATGGCGATCGTCATGACGCGATTAGAACAAGATCCAGGAATCCGGACAAGCCCACCGGGACGGGCATCTCAGCCACCGGGACGGCTACGACCGGGCGGTCTGCCGCTGCGATACGACAGGTGAGCACCTCCAGCAGCATCGGGTGCCGAGGGTGCGGATCGCTCGTTCGACTGCCTTTCCCGCGAGCCTCCCGCTAGCATCACTCACAGAACTAGAATCGGTTCTAGTTTTTTTGTACTGGCTCACTGTCGAGAGGACGATCGATGCGCTTCACCTACGCGGAGGCGATGACCAACCCGGACTACTACATCCCCCTCGCGCAGGCCGCCGAGGCCGCCGGGTTCCACAGCATCACCGTGGCCGACAGCATCGCCTACCCGGCCGAGTCGGATTCCACGTACCCGTACACCGCCGACGGCAATCGCGAGTTCCTGGACGGCAAGCCGTTCATCGAGACCTTCGTGCTGTCGGCCGCCCTCGCCGCGGCCACCACCACGCTGCGCATGACCCCGTTCGTGCTCAAGCTGCCCATCCGCCCGCCGGTGCTGGTGGCCAAGCAGGCCAGTTCGCTGGCCCGCCTGAGCAACAACCGCTTCGCCCTGGGCGTGGGCATCAGCCCGTGGCCGGAGGACTTCCAGATGATGGGCGTCCCGTTCGAGAAGCGCGGTAAGCGCCTGGACGAGTGCATCGAGATCGTGCGTGGCCTGTCCACCGGCGAGTACTTCGAGTACCACGGCGAGTTCTACGACATTCCGAAGATCAAGCTCACCCCCGCCCCGACCCAGCCGCTGCCGATCCTGGTCGGCGGGCACAGCGATGCCGCGCTGCGCCGCGCGGTGCGGCTGTGCGACGGCTGGATGCACGCCGGCGGCAAGGGCGACGACCTGGACAAGTACCTGGCGCGGATCAACGAATTGCGCAGTGAGCGCGACAATCCGGGCGAGTTCGAGATCCACGCGGTCTCCCGCGACGGCTACACCACCGACGGGGTGAAGCGCCTCGAGGAGAAGGGCATCACCGATCTGATCGTCGGCTTCCGCAACTCGTACGCGATGGAGCCCGACACGGAGTCGCTGGAGGAGAAGATCGTCAAGATCAAGTGGTACGGCGAGAACGTGATCAGCAAGCTCAGCTGATCACCTCCGCCCGCCGGGGCTGATCAGGGCCGCTTGGCGTACCCCAGGTCGATCACGGCGTCGCGCTCGCTCACCAGCTCCGCGACGCTGTGGTCGATCCGGGTGCGGGCGAACTCGCCGATCTCCAGGTCCGGCACGATGGTGTACTCGCCATCGGCGCAGGTCACCGGGAACGAGCTGATCAGTCCCTCGGGCACGCCGTAGGAGCCGTCCGAGGGCACCGCCATCGAGGTCCAGTCGCCCGGCGCGGTGCCCAGCACCCAGTCGTGGATGTGGTCGATGGCGGCGCTGGCCGCGCTCGCCGCCGAGGACGCGCCGCGCGCCTTGATGATGGCGGTGCCGCGCTGCTGCACGGTCGGGATGAAGTCGCCGGTGACCCAGGCATCGTCGGCGATCAGCTCGAGCGCGCCGCGCCCGCCGACCGTCGCGTGGGCGAGGTCCGGGTACTGCGTCGCGGAGTGATTGCCCCACACCGTGATCCGCGCGATGTCGGCGGCCGCCGCCCCGGTCTTCTTCGCCACCTGCGCGATCGCGCGATTGTGGTCGAGCCGGGTGAGCGCGGTGAACCGTCCGGCGGGCACGTCGGGCGCATTGCTCATGGCGATGAAGGCATTGGTATTGGCCGGATTCCCGACCACCAGCACCCGGATGTCCTCGGCCGCATTGGCATTGATGGCCGCGCCCTGATCGGTGAAGATCGGCCCGTTGGCCGCCAGCAGATCCGACCGTTCCATGCCCGCGGTCCGCGGCCGCGCCCCCACCAGAATCGCGATATTGGCCCCGTCGAACCCGATCCACGGGTCATCGGCGATATCGATGCCCGCCAGCAGCGGGAACGCCCCGTCCTCGAGTTCCATCGCCACGCCCTCGAGCGATCCGACGGCGGCCGGAATCTCCAGCAGCCGCAACCGCACCGGCGTCTCGGACCCCAGTAGCGCCCCCGACGCGATGCGGAAGAGCAATCCGTAGGCGATCTGCCCGGCGGCTCCGGTCACGGTGACGGTCACTGGCGCGGTGGTGCTCACGACGATCTCCTCGCGATGGCGGGTAGGTCCGTCTTCACCCTAGCCAGGCTCACTCCTCCGCGTCCCGCCCCGTGAGCAGCACGTGAGCAAACAGACACCGGCACCGGCCGGTGAATCCGGCTCGGGGATCGGCGAATTGACCGCTCAGTGGGCGAGGTCGGCGATGTCGGAGTCGCTGAGGACGACCGGGGCGACCTGGTCGCGGTCGCGGACCATGCGGACGGCCCGGTACAGGGGCCGTTGCTCGGCAACAGCGTCGCGGGCCTCGGCGCGCAGTTGCTGGACGAGCAGTCCGGAGATGGCGAGGGCGGCCGCGAGGGGGCAACCGGCCAGGGCGTCGGCGAGTTTGCGCAGGCCCAGAATGTGGAGTTCGCGGCCGCTGCCGGAGTCGCTGTAGATGGCCAGCGGCACGACCTGGGTGTCGGCGCCCGCGGTGACGCGCAGCACGATGCGGCTGATCTTGCCCGGGTAGACCAGGAGTTCGGCGGCGGTGGCCCCGGCCAGGTCGAGGCGGCGCTCGCCGCGCCAGGTGCGGGCACGGATGACGGTGCCGCACACCGTGATTCGCCGCCGCTGTACGGCCACGGCGTAGAGGGCGGTGGGTGCGCCGAGCACGAGGCCGGTGGCGAGGGCGATCGGCCAGTGCACGAACAGCGCCATCAGCAGTCCGACCCCGATGCCGATGCCGAGCGCGGCCAGGGTGAGCCTGCGCAGGGCCGGGGCCAGCAGTTCGGGGGCGACCAGGTCGAGGCCGATTTCGCCGTCGGACCCCGGTTTCGATTCATCAGTCACAGCAGCGTATTCGTCCAAGTCTCGATGGGTCGGGCCGGCCGGCGGCACGCACCGCCCCCGCGGGACGCACCGCACGGTACCAGCAGGTCCTAACCCCGTACCCCGATTTGCCCCACCCCAAGCCCCCATCGGCGCGGCGGCTGCCGGGCGGGCCGGACAGCGGCGCTGTCCGGCTCGGCCGACGGATCAGTTCCGCTCGCCCGCGAGTACGGCCGCGACCTGGGCGACGGCCTCGTCCAGGGGGATCTCGCGCTGTTCGCCGGTGCTCAGATCCTTGAGCCCGATCTGCCCCTCGGCGACCTCGCGGTCACCGAGCACCAGGGCCAGCTGCGCGCCGGACTTGTCGGCCGCCTTCATCGCGCCCTTCATCCCGCGGCCGCCGTAGGCGAGGTCGACGCGGATACCGGCCCGGCGCAACTCGGCCGCGAGCACCACCAGGCGCTGCTTGGCCATTTCACCGAGCGGGACGCCGAACACCTGGACGCGGGGACCGTCGACGGCGGACTTGCCCTCGGCCTCGAGCGCCAGCACCGTCCGGTCGACGCCGATGCCGAAGCCGATACCCGACAGCGGCTGCCCGCCGAGCTCGGCCATCAGCCCGTCGTAACGGCCGCCGCCGCCGATGCCGGACTGCGCGCCCAGCCCGTCGTGCACGAATTCGAAGGTGGTCTTCGTGTAGTAGTCGAGCCCGCGCACCATGCGCGGGTTGACCACGTACGGCACGCCCAGCGCGTCGAGGAGGCCGAGCACCTGCTCGAAGTGCGCCTTGGCCGACTCCGACAGGTGGTCGATCATGAGCGGCGCGTCGACGGTCATCTCCTTGACCTCGGGACGCTTGTCGTCGAGCACCCGCAGCGGGTTGATCAGCGCCCGGCGCTTGGTCTCCTCGTCCAGCGGCAGCTTGAACAGGAAGTCCTGCAACAGTTCTCGATATTGCGGCCGGCAGGTCTCGTCGCCGAGCGAGGTGATCTCGAGCCGGAAACCCTCCAGTCCGAGCCCCCGGAATCCGGCGTCGGCGATGGCGATCACCTCGGCGTCCAGCGCCGGATCGTCGACGCCGATGGCCTCCACGCCGACCTGCTGCAGCTGCCGGTAGCGGCCCTTCTGCGGGCGCTCGTACCGGAAGAACGGCCCGGCGTAGCAGAGTTTGACGGGCAGCGCCCCGCGGTCGAGGCCGTTCTCGATGACCGCCCGCATGACGCCGGCGGTGCCTTCGGGGCGCAGGGTGAAGCTCTCGCCATTGCGGTCGGCGAAGGTCCACATCTCCTTGGTGACGACGTCGGTGGATTCGCCCACACCCCGCGCGAACAGGGCGGTCTCTTCGAAGATCGGCAGCTCGACATGCCCGTATCCGGCCAATCGCGCCGTCCCCACGAGGGCGTCGCGGACGGCGACGAACTCGGCGGACGTGGGTGGCAGATAGTCGGGGACCCCCCTCGGGGCACGGAAGCTGCTGGTCTTGGTCACGATGCCCAGTTTTCACCACGCCCGTCCGCCAAGTCCAACCGGTTACCGGCCGACGGTGACGAGGGCCTGCCATATGTAGGTTTTTCTCAGCGAATGCAGGTAATGTCTGCCGCGGCCGCTGGGCTGACGGCCGCAGTCTGTACAGACATCAGATACCGACCGTTCACGGAGGGACAGTTAGTGCCGAGCAATGAACAGCGACGCGCTGCGGCGAAGCGGAAGCTGGAGCGTCAACTGGAGAATCGGGCCCAGCGGGCGCGTAAGCGCAAGCAACTCACCATCGCGGCCTCGGCCCTGGGTGTTGTAGTCGCGGTCGCGGCCGGTGTCGGCATCTACTTCCTCACCAAGGGCGATGACAACAGCACCAGCGCCAAGGCCTCGGAGACTCCGGACGCCTCGCTGACCGCCGCTCCCCCGCCGGCCGCCAAGGCCAAGCCGGCCTCGGTCAGCTGTACCTACCGTCCGTCGCAGAAGCCGGCCGACAAGCCGGTGAATCCGCCGAGCACGGCCAACATCTCCACCGCCGGTGATGTCAAGGCCACCATGGACACCAGCCAGGGTCCGATCTCCATGACCCTGACCCCGAGTGAATCCCCCTGCACGGTCAACAGTTTCGAGAGCCTGGCCAAGCAGAAGTTCTTCGACAACACCAGCTGCCATCGCATCACCACGGGCAAGGGCCTGGAGGTGCTGCAGTGCGGCGACCCGACCGGCAGCGGAATGGGCGGTCCCGGTTACGAGTTCGACAACGAGTACCCGACCGACCAGTACGACCCGAATGATCAAGCCGCCCAGTACCCGGTCGCCTACAAGCGCGGCGTGCTCGCCATGGCCAACGCCGGGCCGGGCACCAATGGCAGCCAGTTCTTCCTGGTCTACGGCGATTCCCAGCTGCCGCCGCAGTACACCATCTTCGGCACGGTCGACGACGCCGGTCTCGCCACCCTCGACAAGATCGCCAAGGCGGGTGTCCAGGGCGGTGGCCAGGACGGCAAGCCGGCCGCGGACGTGAACATCCAATCGGTCCAAATCAACTGACCAGCATGGTTTTTCGGGCCCGGCGCTTCCCGCGCCGGGCCCGATTCTTTTCCGGCGAAGGTCTCGGGAAGGTCCCGTTGAACCTCTTGCGTAAGGCTTCCCTAACCAAAGAAAATCCTGACTTTTCCACGACCTGCCGGAATTGTGCGATATATGCTGGATCGCGACGCGCGCGTACGGTGGTTTCGGAGTTTTCGCTGGTAACCTCGTAGAACGGAGTACCAAGGCGTAGTAAAGCCCACCGGGCAATCCCCACCGGGCCGCTGCGACGCCTGATGGGCTCCGGGTGTCCACGTTTGCAGGCGGGATATGGCTACGCGCAACCACCGTTCGGGTGGCGATGTCCGTGACGAAGCACCACAATCATCCATAGTGATCTAACTGCAGCATCGGGGAGCAGGCAATGGCCGAGGAACTCGACGACATCGGCCGCGAAACAGCGGCGATGATGAGGCAAATGTTGCAGCTCGCGACACTTGTCGCGCTGCGCACCCGGGAACGTGGCCAGAAGGAAGCGGAAGCACGCGTCAGGGTCACCGAGGCCCGCCAGAAGGAGGGCCGCGAGCGTCGGCTGCGTGAGGCAGCGGATGCCAAGGCACGTGATCCGCGTAACCGCGAACTCTCGCGAATCTTGGAGCGCCCGACGCGTGAACGGGGCGTATCTCTCGAAAAGGATCGATTCTCCGCGCAGGCGGAGGCATCTCGGATGGCCGCGCAGCAAGCCAGCCGCGGCTCCGTGCGATACGACTCGGTGGAACGGCGAACCGCTCTGGCACAACACCTTTCGCGTATGGGCATCTCGCCCGAGCTGCAATCGGTACGGCTGCTGATGGAGGTCGGACAGGCCCAGTCGGCACAGGACGCCGTGCGGCTGCGGGAGCAGGAGGCGGCGCAGCGGCGGGTGCGGGAGCAGGAAGCGCACGAGCGGGATCGCGAACGCGCTCGCTCGCGTGAACGAGTCTGAGCAGCAATAACTTCGAACCGTGGCGGATCGCAACCCGATCCGCCACTTTCCGTTTCGGCGCCGGCACCGTACCGGCGCCCACGGTTCATCTCAGAGCGGGAACTCCCCCATCGTGGGATTGCTGAACAAGCCCTGCTGGGGGGACTTCAACGGCAGCGGCGTGAGCATGTCCTTGTGGCCGTTGCGCACACTGCAGTACTTGAACGGGCCCTTGGGATCGAACAGTTTCGCCATGTGCGGGTCGGCGTGGTCGAGGAACCAGATGCTCAGCCCGGTCTTGCCGTCGTGGCGGAAGTGCTCCCACGCCCGCCACATGGCATCCAGTCGCGCCACCGCCTCGGCGTGCTTCCACCATTCGGGGCACCACACGGTGTCGCTGATATCGGTCACCTGCCGGCGGTACACGAGGCTGAGGTAGTTCTCCACGAACTCGACCACGCTCGCGTAGACCATGGGTGTTGACTCTTCGCTCACAGCGGTCGAACCTCCTTGGGCGCCGAAACATCCGGCAGTGTCTCTTTGATCAGCGCGGGGCTGATCAGATCGGAAATCTCGGTCTTGCGCGTCGGTGACGGGTCGTGGGCTTCGATCGACCGCTCGACCGCGGCGGCGTCGGGGCCCTCCCACCACGGCACCGTGCGCAGCAGCACGGCCGGTGTGCCCGAGGCGAACAGGATGGCGCGGCCGCGCGGCAGGGTCGCCAGGGCATGGGCGTTGAATGTCCGCGATGAGCTCAGGGAGCGCGAATAACTCTTGCCGCCCTTCGATTCCGACACCGATTGCGAGATGCTGTCGTAGTCACCGATGGCCTCGGAGCGCTGTTGCAGGAAGGTCATGTCGTCGATGCCGCTGCCGATGACCTTGATGTTCGCGGCGCCCCAGAGCGCCTCCATGCCATCGGGTCCCCAGCAGCGCGCGCCCTGCGCCCAGGACTGCAGCACCGTCATCACCACGATGCCGCGAGAACCGAAGTGGCTGTACTGCTTCGGCAGATCCTTCCAGCGCACGACATTGGCGGCCTCGTCGAGGGCGGCCAGCAGTGGCACCGGCAGTCGCCCGCCCGGCGACCGTGACGCCTCGCGGGAGGCCACGTCGATGACCGCCGCGGTCAGGGCGCTCACCAGCGGCGCCGCCGAACCCCGGCCCTCCAGCGACAGGCAGTAGAGGGTGCCGTTGCGCTCGAGGAATTCCAGTTCGTCGAAGGGCGTCCGGCCGCCGTTGGGGATGACCCACGGCTGGATGTGCGGGAACTTCAGGCACCTGATCATCGCCTTCGCGCCACCGAAGATGCCGTCGCGCGTGCGGATGTCGAGGTTGTACTGGCCGGCGAGACCCTCGGCCATGTAGTGCTTGGAATGCGCGCGCAGGATCTCGATGGGGGTGGTGTCCATCGGGTTGTTCACCCATTCCCAGGCGCGCAGGATGTTGCTGCCCTCGAAACCCGCGGCCAGGAACAGTGCCGCGAGCAGATCCTCGGCCTCGGGGTCGAAGTACGAGTCCGCGCCCTGGCCGGCCGAGGGACTGCCCTCCGCGTCCGAGAAATGACCCGCCAGGCTGACCGCTCGCACCTCGCAGCCGGGCCGGTGCACGTCGACCCATGCCAGCGGATCCCAGTACCAGCCGGGTTCCTGCTGCGCCTGCAGGTCGTGCGAATCCGGGGCCACGCCTTGCGGATCGAAGACGAAGATCCGACTGCCCTTGCCCGCGCGCACATCCCGGGTGGCGTCGACGACGTCACGCTTGTTGGAGGTGACGACCACCGGGCCGATGGCGGCGAGCACGGCCGGGATCACCCGGGAGGTGGTCTTGCCCTGGCGCGGGCCCCAGATGTCGACCTGCAGATCCTCGTAGGAGCCGTACATCATTTCGCCGTCGGCGACCGACATGCCGATCGGGATACCCGGAACCAGCATGTCCCCGGGCCGCATCAGCGAACCGGGAATGAGCATGTCCCCGGTGAGGTGCCGGTGCAGCGGCACGCCGATCTGGCCGGCCTTCTCGCGGACGCCGGCCAGCGTGAGCGCCTTGATGGCCCCGCCGCTGCCCATGTGATCGGCCTTGTCGTCGATCGCCAGTCGGCCCTTCTTGGCGTTCAGCTCGCGGCGGCGCCGGTACAGCACCCAGCCCAGCGTCCCCCCGAAGACGAGCACGATGATGGCGGTGGCGGCGGCCGGCCAGCGCAGCTTGCCCTCGAGCAGGTCGACCACGATGGCGATCGGGTTGATCGGCACGTGCTGGCGCGGCGAGCTCAGCAGGTTGCCCAATTGCACCGCCAGCCACACGGTTCCGAAGATGTAGAAACCCGCGTAGACGAGGTGCAGGACACGATCGGGACCCGGGTCGGCCGGGTCCGCAATCGGTTTCTTCGCCATCTCTAACCTCCTGGGATGACCTGTGAGTCGTTACCGCTCAACGGAATTCGTCCAGCAACCAGCCACCGGCAGGGCCGCGCACGACGGTGGCGACGACCGTGGCCGGGGGTAGCGATTCCCGCCTGCCGTCCGGATAGACGACCGTCTGCTCGATGCCGATCTTGTACTGCTGCCGGTTCGGGTCGGCGCCGGCGGGGGCCTTCTCACCGGAGGCGAACGCGAATGCCTCGACGTGAGCGCCCGCCTTGGCCCAATCGGCCCAGCGCAGTGACGGTCTCGGGGTTTCCACGCCGGTGGACGGGTTGTCCAGTGTACGGATCAGGCTGGGTCCCAGCCATTTCCGCGCCCGGCGCAGCGCGTCACCCTCGGACTCGGTCGCCGGGTACCAGGTGTAGATCTGCTCCAGCGCGGTCACCGCGACACCGTCGGGCGTGGTCGGGTCGGGGGCCGGGGCATCCTCCAGCAACCGGGTGGTGGACGTGGGCGCTTGCCCGGCAGACGGATTCGAGCCGCCGCCGGTCGAGCTGCCGCCGCATGCGGTGGCCAGCACTGCGACGCTCACTACCAGCATCACCACCCCAATCGCGGGACGCATGCCTGCGCTCGCACCGTGCACACCCGTGCTCGCGCTCACCGGCCCGCGCCGGCGGCGCAGCACCGGACCACCCTTCCAGGCTAGTCGCTGCGCGGTATATCCGGGCCATACCAGCGGGTTTCCCGAGTCGGCGTGTTCGTTCTCGCGGCAGCGGATCATGTGCCGCGCTTGGCGTCGTGGAGGGTTTCCACCAGCGTGCGATTCATCTCGGCGGCGGCCGCGAGCTGCTGCTGCAGCAGAGCCACCTTGCGGCGCAACGCGATCGCATCCATGCGTTCCAGGCCGGGGCTCTCGGCGGCACGCACCCAGTTGCGCACCGAATTGGTGTGCACGCCGATCTGTTCGGCGACCACCCGGCAGGCCTCGGATTCCGAGCGGAGTTTGCCGGTGAGGGCGATGACCTGTTCGACGGCGGCCTGCCGGACCTCCGGCGACACTCTTCGATACGACCGGTGCGGCATCATGCGGCGCTCCCCTCGTCCGAGCCGCGGCTCGCGGTGGTCTCGGTGAATTCGCTGAAACGCTGGTTGGTGTCGTGGATTCCGCTCTCCCGTTCCGAGAGCGTGAACTCCATGTGGAACGGGATGCCGGGCCGGCGGTCCTCGCCGATCTTGAGCAGGAACTTACCGGTGCCGGGCGCGGGCGGCCGCTGCTGGCCCGGTTTGAGCGCCTCACCGGTGAGCGCCTGCGGCGCGGACCAGCTGGTCACCATCTCCTCCTCGGCGGCGGTGAACGGCACGGTGGAATCCAGGCGCGCGATCTCCTCGGCCGGGAGCGCGCCGAAGATCTTGGCGCGGGCGCGTTCCAGGAAGCCGAGGGCCTTGGCGATGGCCGCCTCGGAGCCCAGGGCCTGCAGGTCCTTGATGGTGTGGCTGATCATGATGAGCGAGGTGGCGATGCCGCGCTGCAGACGGGTGAGCTCGTCGACGCGGTCGACCATGAAGTCGCCCAGGCCCAGCACCTGCCACAGCTCGTCCATCACCACCTGGAAGTAGCGCTGCGGGCCCAGATCCGCGTCGGCCAGCACGTGCGCGGCCTCGACGGAGGCGAAACCGTCGGCCCAGCAGGCCAGCATGACGGCGGCCTTGAGTTTCTTGTCGCCGTTGGGGATGTGGGAGACGTCGATGCAGACGGCGGTGGAGTTGGTGTCGATGGGAGTCGTGGTGTGGCCGTTGAAGATCGCGCCGAACGGGCCCTGGGTGAGGGCGCGCAGGGAGCGGCGCAGACCCTTGATGGCCTCCTGGTATTCGTCCGGATTGTCCGCGCCCGCATCGAGTTGCAGTTCGTCGCCGCCCGCCACGACCACATCGAGCAGGTCCTCGATGATCGGCGGGTGGTCCGGGGTGAAGCTGCTGCCCTCGCGATAGAGGATGCGCAGCGCGGTGGAGATGAGGGTCTCCTCGAAGTCGCGCACGCGTGCGCCGCGCACCAGTTCCACCAGACCGGCCACCAAAGTGACCTGGCGGGCGCGCATCTCCTGCATGACCTGGGTCTGCAGTTCGGGGAACTCACCGAGCATCGGGACGATCGAGCCCAGCACACCGGCGGCCAGCGGGTTGAGCTTGCCGTGGCCGTAACCCAGGTCGATGACCTGGCCGCCGACCAGCTCCACCAGCTTGCGGTAGTCGGGCTTGACGTCGGCCAGCACCAGCGGGGTGATGCCCTGCGCGACACCGCCCAGCACGATGCGGCGCACCAGCGAGGACTTGCCGAAACCATTGAGGCCCAGCACGAACAGGCTGGGCGCGGTGATGAAGCTGCCGCGCATGAACCAGTTCATCGGGTCGAAGCAGACCGGAGCGCCGGTGTGCAGGTGCGAGCCCAGCGGGGTGCCGATGAGCGGCGCACCCGCGCCGACCGACCACGGCCACAGGCCCGCGACCTGCGCGGTGGTGGCGCGGTACTCGACCGGGCGGCCGATCACGTTCATCCGCCCGCCGCCCGCGCCGTTGTAGCCGCGATCGGTGAGTTGTGCTGTGGTGCGGTCGAATTCGTCGAAGCTGCCGTACTCCATGCGCTCGGCGCGCGCCGCGAAGTTGCGCCGGCGCAGATCGTCGGTGTGCAGGCGGAAGGTGGCCCAGGCCGCCCTGATGCCAGTGCCCTCGCGCGCGGTGACCTCGAGCTTGGCCCGCATGGTGTCGTCGAGCAGCTTGGGACCGGACTGCTTCTTCTTGGCCGCGGCCTTGCGCGCGGCGGCGCGCTTGGCGGCCGCGTCGCGCTCGGCCAGGTCGGCGACCTTGTCCCGCTTGTCCTTACGGGCGCCGCGGCCACGTTCCTCGGTGCCGGATCGCTCGGGCCGTCCGTCGCGCGCGGGCCGGTTGCGCACCGGCCGCTCCCCCGCCTCACCCTCCGGACGCGCCGCACGGGTCCGGCCGGGTGCGCCGGCCCGTCCGCCCAGATGCACCCGATCCGGGTCCGTGGACCGGCCGCGGCCCTCGGAGCCATTGCCGCGCCGGGCATCCCGCTCCGGGTCGGCACGGCGCTCACGCCCGCCGTCCGCCGCACGCCGTTCGCGCCCGGATTCACCGTCACTGCGCCGCTCACGTCCGGGTTCGCCCTCGGCACGCGGTCGTTCGCGGCGCCGTTCACCGGGCTCCCCGCGGCGCACCGCATCCCCCTCGGGTGTGGTCTCGCGACTCCGCCTGCGCTCCATGCGATCCCCCTCGGTCCGTTCCGGCCCGCGTGCCCGTGACCGAGCCTCGCCCTCGCGCACACCGCCGGACCGCGCCCCCGCGCCACTCCGGCCGGATCTCTTGTCCAGCACGTGTTCCGACCGCTCGGTCCCACCGGGACGCCCGGCCGATCCCGCCGTGGGCTCCCCCGGCACATCGACCGCGGCCCCCACTGCATCCCCCGAACCGGCTTCCGCGCGTACCGCCGGCTCTCGCCCGGTCGCCAGGACCTCGGCGGCGACACCCTGAGCCGAGCCCGATTCGCCGGTGCCACCGGTGGGTTCGAGGGCGGGCACCGCCGGAAGCCGTCGCCGGGCCGCCTTCTTGACCGGCTCCACGCTGCTGTCCGCTTCGGGAACTCCGATCGGCTCGACCACCGTCTCACTGAGCTGCGGTGCCGGGCCGACCTCGACCGGCTCCCGGCTCGTGATCTCCGCGTGCGTCTCGGCCCGCTCGGGCGCGGCCTCGGGCATCGGAACCGAGGCGCCGCACTCCTCCACCGGCCGCGCACCGACCGGCGGTTCCGGCAGCGCTATCGCCTCCGGATCATGCTGGGGCGCAGCGGGATCCGTGATGATCTCCGGCTCGGCGCGCACCGCTCCACCCTCGTGCTCGCTCACAACCTCGGCCGGCCGATCCTGGTCGGGCGGCTCGATGGGGTCGCGGCGGAGCATGCGGCGGTCCGGGAGGGTGCCGCGCCGGGGCCGGTGCTCGTCGCGCATGACGCGGGAGGACGGGGGCGGGTACGGATCCGGCTCGGCGTAGGGGTCGACGGGAGCCGGGTCGCGGCGGGAGCCGCGCCGGGTGGGCGGCGCGGCGTCGCGTTCGCGGACCGAGGGGTCGAAGTCACGTGGCATGGGTTACCCCGCAAGCGCTTTCGGAATGGTGGCGTGTTCGGGGAGGATCACCCCGCAGCCGAGCGAGGCCGCGAACGCCGCCGCCTGGTAGCGGTAGCAGCGGCGGATCTTGAGGCGGGCCTGGGTCGACAGGTCGCGGGTGATGGCCTCGATGCGCGGCAGGTCGCCGCGCAGGGGTTCGGTAATGGTGACCAGGGCGCCGAAGCGGGTGACGCCGTGCCCGCGGGCCTGCTCCTCGCGGGCCTGCTGGGTGGCGCCGACGCGCAGGGTGGCGGCGGCGGACACGACGCCGCGCTCGGATTGCTGTGCCACCAGGGCGTTCTTGTAGTCGTCGTCCACGATCTGGGCGGCGTCGCCGGCCGAGTGCGGACGGTAGACGATGGTGATGCGCTTGCGCGGCACCTCCGGATTCGGCGCGAGCAGCCGCTGCAGCACCCGCTCGTCGACCGCGCCCTCGGGGGCGGTGTCCATCTCCCAGGTGACCGAGCGGCCGCCGTCGTGGATGAAGTGGTCCCAGCGCTCCTCGTGCGAGACCGGGCCCGCGTCGGCCCAATCCAGGCCGTGCCCACCGGGTTCGCCCGCGGCCACCTCGAGATCGGCCTGGGCGGCCGGGTCGTAGCTGCGGCGGATGAACGAGATGATCTCGTCGGCGGCCATGGGCTGGGCGCGAACTCCGGCCTCCGCCAGGGCCGCACAGATGCCGGGCAGGCGGCGGCCGATCTCGACCGCCTCCTCCGCCGGATTCTTGCGGCGCTCCGCGGTGGTCGCCTTGAAGGTGATGGCGACCCGGGGTAGCAGCTGCACCCGCTCCTGCGGCAGTTCGGTGGCCAGCTCGTACATGACCTGCTGCGCGAGATCGGGGGCCTCGGGCCGGGTGATGGTGGAAACCTCGGTGAGCAAACGGTTTCCGGTCTCGGGCACGGTGTCGATGACCGGGACCACGGCCACGATGTCGGAGGTCTGCCCCAGCGAGGCCAGGAACGTGCCCCAGGCGCCCACCCAGCGGTCGATGACCGGCTGGTCGACGGCCTCGTGGCCCTGCGGCCACGCGCGCAGAACCACTGTGTACTGGGCGAATTGCGGTAGGTGGATCATGCCGAAGCTGTAGCCGCCGGCGTCGATGCCCTCGTAGAGCCGTGACGGGGCCATCAGTCCGGGCAGGCGGGTGACGCCGCCCGGGATCCGGGAGAACCGCCCGCCCCGGTACACGTGCTCGCCCTTGGAACGGCCGCGCAACCAATGGAACATCATCAATCCGTTCTCGTAGCCGGAGCGGCCCCCCGTCCGCCACACCAGTGGAACCATCACGACCGTGCCGATGCCCGCCACCACGGCGGCCGGTTTCGGCCCGGCCGCCAGCGCCGTCAGCAGCGCGGTGATCACGACAGCGAAACCGACCACGGTCTCACCCCAGCGCAGGCCGAAAAGGCCCGCGCTGCGGGGCTTCTGCCACAGTCCGTACGAGCGGCGCTCGTAGGTCTCGGTCATCGTCATCGCGGGATGGTGCTCCTGCCGAGGTCGGGTGAACGGTTGGCCCAGCGGTCACCGGCCAGGTCGCCCGCGGTGGACTCGGCCTTGCTCAGCGAGGCGGTCGCCGCGCGCGCCTGCGCGACCCGGTTGGCCACGCGGGACGCGCCTGACGGTACTGCGCCGCCACCGCCTTGGGCGGCAGGACTCGCGGCGGGCGCACCGCCGCCTCCACCCGCCGGGCGTGGCGTGGGTGTCGGGCGTGGCGCACCGCCGGGACCGCCGCCCCCGGGACCGGGACGGGGACGCCCGCCGCGACCGGGTCCGACGAATCCGGCGGCGCCGGGTCCGGCGGCGCCGCGCGGGGCCACCGCGCGCGAACCGACCGCACCGAGCGCGGCGATGCCGACCAGGGTGCCGGTGGTGGCGGCCAGACCCGAACCGCCGGAACCGACGATGGCGACCGCCGGGGTCACCAGGCGCATGAGCGCCGGCAGCACGAAAGCGACGGTGCACAGCAGCACGATGGCGACCAGCATGCGCTGGGCCTCGTCGGCGTCGGGCAGGTTCGCGGTGCCGGTCAGGTCGTCGGTATTGCCCGCGGTGGTGAACGCGATCATGTACACGATCGCCGCCACCGGCTTGTAGAGCATGAACGCGATGATCCAGCCCAGCAGCTTCGAGTACGAGGTGCGCCCGATCTGGGTGCCCGACGCGGCCGCGGCCAGTGGCAGCACGCCCGCGGCCACCACCAGCAGGCCCTGGCGGACGATGGCGAGCACGATCTGGGCCAGCGCCCCGAGCAGGCCGACGATCGCGATGATCAGCACCAGACCCGGCGAGAACGCCTGCAGCTTAGAGGTTTTCACCATCAGCTCGGCGAGGTCCTTGGCATTGCCGCCGGTGGAGTCGTTGATGATCCACTCGGAGAACTTGTCCGAGGCCTGGGTGGCCGCCACGATCACCGCGCCCAGCATCCAGGAACTGAACACCACGCGGGCGAACATCCAGAACGATTCCGTGGCCTCGCTGACCGCGGCTCCGCGTCTGGCCTGCGCCAGTTTCAGGCCGGAGAGGATCACCGACGCCATCAGTAACAGGATCTGGACCTGATAGGTGTAGTCGTTGATCTTCGTGAAGAGCGCACCCGCGTCACTGACGCGTTCGTTCGGGATCTTCATCCAGAACGTCAACGCCAGGATCAGCGCCTCGCCCAGACCGTTCATCAGCGAGTCCACCACCTTGCCGAAGGTGGAGTCCCACGCCTTGTCGCGCACGGTGGCGGCGGCGTCGGTCGGGTGGGTCGCGACATTGCCCGCCTTGCACGCGGCCGAGGCCGCGTCGCCGAGCGAGATGCCGGGTACGCCCAGCCCGTCGAGGGAGTCGTGTAATTCGTTGCAGGCCTGATCGAAACCGTACGTCTGGCCGTAGGCCACCGTCGGAGTTGCGATCATGACGGTGAAGACGACCGCAAGGATCGTGACTAGCCGCCTCAGCATGTGGTCCACCTCTCGATGGGTCGCGATGCCATTTCTGTTGTTGTCACCATCGGGTCCACCCCGCAAGCGAATCGACGTATTCGGTTTGCGCGGTCTTGGAAGTCGAAGGTTTGAGCCGCCAGTCGCCGGCGTCCCAGACCATGATCAGGCGCACCGCCGCCCACAGCTGCCGGTTGTCGACCACCGGCCCGCGCGCGGCCAGCCGCACGATGGCCATGTCGTCGGCGTAGTTCTCGATCTGGAAGCCGTCGGGGGCCACCAGATAGCGAGTCACCTTCTCGGGCTGCTGTTTCGGCAGCCGTTGATCGGCCAGCGCCTGGTCGTAGGCGGTGAGCTGTTCGGCGGGCACCCGCACCTGCCGGACGTAGAGCTCCCGGTCGGCCGGGCGGGCATTGAGCCGGTAGGTGATCTGGGCCGCGGCCAGCGCCGCGCCCTGCGGGGAGTGCGAATAGCCGACGGCCAGGCCGTTTTCCAGGCGCGCCGGACCGTCGGAGGTGGAGAAGGGCACGGACGCGCCGTAGACCCGCTGCCAGCCGTGGGGATCGGTGGTCCCCAGCGGGGCGGCGGTGAGCCAGTCGGCGTCGGTGGCCTTGCGCTGCTTGGACGGATCCTGCGGCAGCGGCTGGCCGGCCGTGTTGTTGGGGACGTCGACGCGGCGGCCGAACAGATCCACCTCGGGCGAGGCGAATCCGGTGGCGCCGGAGTCGGAGGCCGCCGGGACGGTCCCGTCGGGCTTGGCGCTCGGCTTGCTGTCGCCGTGCCCGAAGTAGACCACCAGGCCGGCGATCAGGATGACCGCGACCAGGGCGGCCGAGGCGATGACGCCGAACGAGACGCGGTCACGCTCGGGCGACTCCTTCTCGCTCATCGCTTGGCCTCCGAAGTGTGTGTGCCAGTGGACAATTCAGCTGCCCGTGCCCGTCAGGTCGGCAGCAGGGCCAGCGCGATCCCGCTGGCCGAGGTCGCCATGATCGCGCCCAGCAGGCTCATCACCACCCCGTGCGTCGCGTCGTTGGCGGCCAGGTCGTCGCGGAAGGCATACCAGAGCCGGCCCGCGGCCAGGATCATCCAGGCCAGGCAGAACAGCAGCACACACCACAGCAGCCAGTCGATGAGCTGCATGATCGGCCGGATCACATCCGGCGGCATCTGCTTGTAGGCCAGCACGGTGTCCATCGCTGGCGCAACCAGCGCGGCGGACATTAGGTGATCACTGCATTCATGATCGTGCCCGCGCTCGTGGCGACGATTCCTCCGATCATGGCCCCTGCCACCATCTTCGGCGACTCCAAACCGCCTCCTGTCCATTTCTCCCAGGCGAACCGGCCACCGGCGTAGGTGATGCCCAGGATTCCCGACAACAGAACGAACCAGGTGAAATACCGAACCAGTTTCAGCAATTTGTCCGACGCGGGCGGTGCCTCGGGGGTCGGATTCCCGACCTGGGCGAGGATCTGGCCGTACGCGTCGTGTACGGCGAGGAGCATGCTCATTGTCTGTCCTTATCCAAAAGCGAACTGCTAGTAACAATCTCGCCGATGCACGGCCCGGCCGTCCAACCGGCGACGACAACTCCTTCTACTGACTGCCCTGCCACCTTCCCTGGGGACCGGGCAGGTCCCCGCAACCGGGAACTCATTCCCGCACAACACAATCCGTCGGCGTTCATGATCACTCCTCCGAGTCCGGGAACTCGGGGCGGGGGGCGTCGAGCGCGTCCTGCACGGCGGCCACGATGCCGGCGCCGAGCTCCCGCACGTCGGGCGTAATCTCTTCCAGCGGATCGGATTTGCGCTTGCGCTGCTGCGGCACCGGGTCGCCGGGCGACCACACCGGCAGCTCATCGGCCTCGACCAGGGTCCATTCCTCGTGCCACGGCACCTGCCACACCTGACCCGCCAGCGAACCGACCACATCGCGGTAGCGGCGGATCTCGGCGGGCAGCCGGCCCGGCCGCGCGGCCACGGTGATCAGGCCCAGCACCTCACACGGACCGGCCAGCCCGGCGTGATGCTGGCGCAGCAGATCGTGGGCGCGGGTGAGCCCGGCGATGGTCTCGCGCGCCACCAGCACCACGAACGGGGACTCCCGGTCGAACACGCCCGGCCAGCGCCGATACGAATCCGCCGCCGGCGCAAGCACATGCGAGAGCGTCGTCGCGCCCGCGCCCCCGTGCACGCCGAGCAGCCACACCAGGGGCGCTCGGCCATCGCCGGGTACGGGTCGGTCCCAGATCGGTGCGCGGCGGGATTCCGGCGGCGGCACCACACCGGCCGCCAGCGCGGCCTCGGAGGCGGATCGGCGTTCCTTCATGGCTGCGGTCATGATGCCACTCCAGCAAGCAGGCGGCGATACGCGCGGCGTGTCTCTGCGGCCAGGTTGCTGTGCCGCACCAACTCTCCGCGTGCGAGGTGTGCGTCATAGGGTATCTCGACGACCTCACGGACCCAGCCGTCCAGATGTTCTCGCAAATGCTCAGCGATCCGAGAATCACTGCCCGGCAACTGATGTGACACGACAATGGTGGTGTCGCCGACAATGCCGTCGCCCTGACCCTCGCCCTGCCCGCCGAACTGATCGTCGAGCCACTCCAGCGTCACGCGCAAGCGGTTGGCCGCATCCACGCGCGCCGGAATCGACAGCACCAGAGCGATATCGGCGTCCTCGAGCAGCGGGCGCAGATGCCGGCTCACGATCGGATTGCCGCCGTCGTAAACCGGGGTGTACCCGGTCTCGCCGAGCGCGCGGGCGACGGTCAGGTAGGTGGCGCGCCGGCGCAGCGGGGCGGGATCGCGCCACAGCAGGCCGATGCCGGAGGTGGCGCGGGAGAGACATTCCTTGAGCGGCGCGGCCTCGTCGTCGCCGCGGCCGTAGAGCCAGGCCTGCAGACTGATCGGGCTCAGGTGCTCGTCAGCGCCCCGCAACGCGAGATCGCTGCCCGCGAAAGTGCCGTCCACAGCGACGGTTTCGGCGCCGGCGGCGCTCATCTCCCCCGCGATGCCGAGCGTTGTCGTGGTGGTGCCCGCGCCGCCGCAACCACCCACCACCAGAATCGGGCGCGGCGCGGGACCGGCCTCGCCGGAGTCGCCGCGGCGCTTGCGCAAGCGCATCACCGGAGCCTTGGAACGCGCGGCACGGCCCGTCGATTCGCCCTCTTCGGGTTTCTCGTCGAGCCAGCGGCTCCAGTCCTGATCCATTGTCTCCGCTCTCCTCTTATCCGGCCGGAATGCCCGCGGCGGGTCCATGGTCGCCGATGATCGCGGGGGCCGTCATTTCGTTGTACGCCGCCACGACGGCGATCGGGCCGGAACGGGGTCCCGCCTCGAGTGTGCCGATGGATTGCGCAGTGCCGCCGTGGGAATTCAGCACATACAGAGCAACTCCACCGGCAATGGCTAGCAAAACAATGGCAACGATCAGGAACGCGACGGCGAAAAACCGCCGCCCCGTGCTGCGCCCGCTCGGCACGGCCGCGCGGTCGGCGACCGCGTCGAGCAGTTGCGAGGCCCTGTCGACAGCTCTCTGGGCGCGCTCGCCCGTCGATGCCACACCGGCTTCGCCACTCCCCGTGGGGAATTCGACGACGGTGCTGCCGCGGTAGCGCAGCGGCGGTGCGTAGGAGGCGCTCTCGCCGGAGTCGCTCATCCAGTCCGACCAGGCCCCGTCGAAGTGGTTGCGCCGCAGCACCGATTCGGGCACCGGCGGAATCTCGAGCTCGGGTTCGTCGTGGATGTAGTGCGGGTAGCGGGCCGGGCCCTGCTCGTCGGCGAACGCCGAGTCGGCGTCGGGCCGTTCGGGGGCCGGGGCCTGTGCGTCGAGTTCCAGGGCGGGGTACCAGCGCGACACTTTTTTGTACGACTTCAACATTCCCGCTGCGGGCACGTCGCTCGGCATCGTCTGACCCTCTCGGCGGTCGGTCGTGGCTGACGGTGTGTTGTCGTCGGTGATCGTCGGTACTGTGCAGCCCGCCGTCGTCGCGTCGCCACGGGCGTCGCGCACGAAACGGTCCCGATCGGAAATTCTCTCGCATGAACAGGATTCCAACGACTCGACGCGCCGGACGACACTCCGTTCAATCCGCGCGCGCGTGCGAGTAGCAGGGTTCGCGACATCGTGTGAACGCCACGCCGACGGGGCGGTCTTCCCTGTGGACGACGCAGAATCTACATTAACAAGACCAAGAATTTTGGAGGTTTTGTGAAGACAGCAGACATTGCCGCGGTTGTGACCGGTGGCGCGTCGGGACTCGGACTGGCCACCGTGCGGGAACTGCACGCGGCCGGCGCGAAGGTCGTTATCCTCGATCTTCCCTCGTCCGACGGCAAGGCCATCGCCGAGGAACTCGGTGAGCGCGTGGTGTTCTCGCCCGGTGATGTGACCAGCGAAGCGGATGTGACCGCCGCGCTGGACGCCGCCCAGGAGCTCGGCACGCTGCGAATCGCGGTGAACTGCGCGGGAATCGGCAATGCCATCAAGACGGTCGGCAAGCAGGGCGCGTTCCCGCTGGAGTCCTTCTCCAAGATCATCAACGTTAACCTGATCGGAACGTTCAACGTCATCCGCCTGGCCGCCGAGCGCATCTCGGCGGTCGAGAAGGCCGACGGCGAGCGCGGCGTCATCGTCAACACCGCGTCGGTCGCCGCCTACGACGGCCAGATCGGCCAGGCCGCGTACTCCGCCTCCAAGGGCGGCATCGTGGGCCTGACCCTGCCGGTCGCCCGCGACCTGGCTTCGTACAAGATCCGCGTGATGACCATCGCGCCGGGCCTGTTCCACACCCCGCTGTTCGCGACCCTGCCGCAGCAGGCCATCGACGCCCTCGGCGCGCAGGTGCCGCACCCGTCGCGCCTGGGCGACCCGGCCGAGTACGCGGCGCTGGTCCGCCACATCGTGGAGAACCCGATGCTCAACGGTGAGGTCATCCGCCTCGACGGCGCGATCCGCATGGCCCCGCGGTAATCAGCAGGGCCACACGGTGATCACCGCGTCGATCACCTGGTGACGGCACCGGCGCGGGCACTCGCCCGCCCGGTGCCGGCACCGTTTCCGCGCAGCGCGAGCAACTGCCGGGTGTGGCCGGGGATTTCGACATCGATCAGGCCGATGAACAGATTCCGCAGGGGCATGGCCTGATCCAGCAGCAGTGCGCCCGCGGACAGCAGGCGGGTCGGCACCGGGCTGTCCAGTTCCGCGTCGCTGAGCGCGGGCCCGCCGAAACCGCACAGCATCTCGGCCTGGCGGCGCAGGCGTTCGCGCAGGCCGGGAAAACCGCCCGCGAGATCGACGACGCGATCGATGGTCCAGGTGTCGAGGGCGAGGCGATTGTCGTAGGTGGCGTGCTCCCCTGCCGCCACCGCCGACGCGGCGGCCATGGTGGCGGCGGTGACGAGGGAGACGTGGGCCAGGATCCGCTCGGCGCTCCACTCCCCCGGCGGAGGCGGCAGCGGCGGGCCCGAATCCGCCACGGCGGCAGCGGCTTCCAGCAGGGTGTCGTAGACCTCGCGCAGCGCGGTGGCGTCGAACATCAGGCGTGGGCCTGCGACATTTCCCAGGGCGCCTGCGGCAGTACGGCGCCGGTCTCCAGCAGCGACTTGAGGTTGGCCAGCACGGCGGGCCAGCCGCTCGAAATGCCCTGTAGCATTTCCTGATTCGGCAGGTTCTCGTGGGTGACGGTGAGCCGGACGATGT
Organism: Nocardia sp. NPDC004123; assembly: GCF_053603795.1. Classification (NCBI taxonomy): domain Bacteria; kingdom Bacillati; phylum Actinomycetota; class Actinomycetes; order Mycobacteriales; family Nocardiaceae; genus Nocardia; species Nocardia sp. NPDC004123. Next base: position 17,498 of record NZ_JBSGGG010000034.1, on the reverse strand, counting down.
CCTGGTGGGACTCGATGAGGAAGGTCACCACCGACGGGGCGCGGTCCGCTCCGATCGAATCCTCGAAGGTGAGGACGAGGCGGCGGGGCTCGTCGACCTCGAGGACCTTGCCGACGACATCGATCTTGTCCGAGCCGTCGACGCGGCGGTGCTCCCATTCCGAACCGGGCTGCCAGTCGGACACATTCGCGTGCCCCCAGTACCGCGCGGTCAGGTCGGCGTCGGTGAGGGCCTTCCACACCTGCTCGGCGCTGGCGTGGATGTAGGTGACGTAGACGTAGTTCGGCACGGTGGCGGTCATGGCGTACTCCTCTGCCTGGTTTTTGACGGCGCGCAGGACATCCAGCCGGGGGCGATCGAAGACGGAGATCCAGCGCTGTTCGATGTCGTGAATCGGGGTCGGATTGATGTAGTGCACCCGTTCGCGACCGCGCCGCAGCACGGTGACGAGGCCGGCCCGCTCCAGGATGTCGAGGTGCTGGGTCACCGACTGGCGGGCCATCTCGACCCGTTCGCACAGCTCGCGCAGGGTCTGGCCATTGTTCTCCCGCAGCCGGTCCAGCAGCAGGCGGCGGGTGGAGTCGGCCAGGGCCTTGAAGACCGCGTCCATCTCGGGTTCGGGTTGCACAGGAAAATTATGCAGGCATTTACCTGCATAAGTCAACGCCCTACCGCCGCACCCGGCCGGACGGGCGGCCCGGCACCCCCTCTTACGTGGGAATTTCGTTCTCGGACATGACAATCCGCGCATTCACCGTCAAGATGTTGAACGGCCCTCGGCCAGAACTGACATCGTTGTCTCAGCAGCGCCCGGTGTTTCGCGGCGCGGACAGGAGCGCCCGTGGCGACGCCGCAGACCTCGGACCCCGTCTCATCGGTGATCGTGGAGACGATCCGGCCGGCGCGCATCGGGACCAGGCTCGCCCATCCGATGCTGCGCACCACCGTGCAGCAGTTCCTGCGCGCCGGAGCCTGGGTCGCCGACCTCGGCCCGCGCCCCGCGCACCTGGTGTTCCGGATGACGCGACTGTCCGAGCAGCCCGCCCGGGTGCTCGGCACCCCGCGCGGCACCCGCCGCGAACCGGTGCGGTTCGAGCACTGCGACGCCGAATGGCTGTGGAGCGCACCGGTTCCCGATCCGCGGGTGGACCGCGACGCCGCGATCCTGTACCTGCACGGCGGCGCGTTCATCGCGGGCGGGCTCAACAGCTACCGCCGCCACACCGCCCGCCTGGCCGCGCTGAGCGAGCTGCCGGTGCTGACCGTCGACTATCGGCAGCTGCCCGACGCCCACCCCAACGAGAGCCTCGACGACGCGCTCACCGCCTACCGGCACCTGCTGGCCGAGGGGTTCCCGCCCGGGAAGATCGTCGTCGCGGGCGATTCCGCGGGCGGCGGACTGGCGCTGCGGCTGGCGCTGACACTGCGCGAGCTGGGTCTGCCGCTGCCCGTGGCACTGTCGGTGACCTCGCCGTGGGCGGATTTCGACTCCGCCGCCCGCCTCGCGCACCCCAATGCCCGCTACGACGCGGTGCTGCCCGCGGTCGGCCCCGACATGGTGGTGCGCCGCGGTATCGCCGTGGACGGCGAGCTGGATCCGAGCTGGTCGGTGGTGAACCACGACTTCACCGGTCTGCCGCCGATTCTGCTGCAGGTCGGCTCCCGCGAGATGCTGCTCGCCGACGCGCTGGCGGTGGCGAAACGCGCCGAGGCGGCGGGTGTCCCGCTGCGCCTGCAGGTGCGGCCGAGCGCCCCGCACACCCTCATCCACCTGGGTGCGGACCTGCTCGCGGACGGCCGGGACGCCGCCCGCGACGCGGCCGATTTCCACCGTGCGATGATCGATCCAGGTCGCCTCGGCCGCAGCGCCGCCTGATCCGCACCGGCGGTCCCGACCCTCCGATCCGAGAGGCTCCGATGTCCCAGCCCGCCAATGCTTCTCAGTCCGCCCATGCTTCTCAGCCCGCGATCCTCGTCACCGGGGCGGCCGCCGGTATCGGCCGCGCCATCGCCGCGCGATTCGCCCGGGAGGGCTGGACCGTCGGCCTGTACGACATCGACGCCGACGCGGTCGCCCGCACCGCCGCCGAGATCGGCGGCCGGACCGTGACGGGGGCCTTCGATGTCACCGACCCGGCGGGCTGGGATCGGGCCCTGAAGGACTTCGACGACGCGACCGGCCGGCTGGACCTGCTGGTCAACAATGCGGGCATTCTGGTCTCCGGGCCCTTCGGCGAGATCCCGGTGGAACGCCAGCACCGTCTCGTGGACGTGAACGTCAAGGGCGTCCTCAACGGCTGCCACGCCGCCCTCCCCTACCTGCGCCGCACCTCCGGCAGCCGGGTCATCAACCTGGCCTCGGCCTCGGCGCTCTACGGTCAGCCCGGCCTGGCGACCTACGGCGCGACCAAGGCCGCGGTGCGCAGCCTGACCGAGGCCCTCGACCTCGAATGGCGGCACTACGGCATCACGGTCAGCGACCTGCTGCCCCTGTTCGTCGCGACCGACATGATGACCGAGGTGAGCCGCGGCTCGAAATCCGCGACCACGCTGGGCGTCCACCTTACCCCCGACGATGTCGCGGAAGCGGTGTGGCACACCGCGATCGGACGCCGCCCGCTGGCCGGCCCGCACGTCCTGGTCGGCCTGCAGACCAAACTCACCGGCCTCGCCACCCGCCTGTCCCCACCCTTCCTGACCCGGGCGGTGGTGGGCTGGATCAGCAAGGCCGATTCGCTGCGGTAGTGCCTCGCTGCGGGCGCGCTCAGAGGCGCGGGCGGCGTGCGCATCACCTGACCGGCAGTGCGGGCGCGATATCCGACGCCGGCGTGCCCGGCGTGCCCGGCTGCGCGGCGGTCCGCGCGGGCGGTGCGGCGCGCATCGGCCGGGCCGCCACCGCCCTCGCCAGGATCGACGCCAGGCCCAGGTAGCCGCGCAGCGCGGGGATCGAAAGTGCCAGGGAGACTACGGTTTGCGTGGTTCCGGCCGGGAGCGGGCGACCGGCGAATCGATCGGCGAGCCAGTTCTCGCACAGGGGCGCGGCCAGCAGTCCCAGGATGGCGTGACCGCCCAGCACATCGCGCAGATAGCGGACCGAGGCGCCCTCGGCCCGGTAGCGATCGACCAGCCGATCCACATTGCCGCACGCAATGACCAGATCGTGCACGCCCTGCACCACGAGCACCGGGAACCGCGGCGCTCGCGCACCCGGTTCGACATCGGCCAGGACGGCCCGCACCTGCGGCAGGGTCCGCAGCGTGGCCAGGCCCGAACCGTCGCGATCCTGGAGCCGGGACCGGCCGCTGCGCAGCAGGAGTGGAATCGTGGCGCTGGTTTCGGCGCGGTCGAGCAGGTCGAGGGACGCGGCGTCGAGGTGCTCGCGCAGGGTGCGGTCCAGGGCCGGGTAGGTGCGGCGCAGTCCGGCCAGGCACAGGGTGGCCAGCCCGGCGAAGGTCGAGCCGTTGAGCCGGAAGAAGGTCGATTCGAGGTCTCCCACCGGCGAACCCAGCACCGCGGCAAGGATATTCAGCTCCGGGGCATAGCTCGCCGCGAGCTCGGCGGCCCATACCGTAGCCAGGCCGCCGCCCGAGTACCCCCACAACGCCACCGGCGAATCACCGGGCCGCGCCAGAAAATTCAGGGTGGCGCGCAGGCCGTCCAGGGTGCGGTGACCGGGCTCGCGCGGGGCCCCGAACCGCCCCGCGGTCCCGGTGTGGTCGGGCACCGACACCACCCAGCCGCGGGTCAGGGCGTGCTCGATGAGCAGCAGCTCGAACTGCGGAACCGAGCCCAGCGCCCGCGCACCGCGACGGAACGCGTACGACGGCAGGCACTTCGAGGCGACGGCGTCGATGGCGCACTGGAAGGAGACGAGCGGCCGGTCGGCGGCCGGGTCCGCACCGGACGGCAGCAGCACCGTGGTGACCGCCGCCTCGGCGCGGCCGTGCAGGTCGGTGCTGCGGTACAGCAGCTGGGTGGCCGTGACGCGTTGCGGAATGCGGCCCAGCAGAGCGAGTTCCACCGGACGCGAACGCAGGACGACCCCGGGCGCGACCCGGTCGAGTCCGCGCGGACGCCGGTAGAACGGGTCGTGCTCGGGCAGCAGCGGTTGCGGATGGTCGTCCCGCGGCGCCCCGGTTGGATACGCGATCATGCCAATCCCCTTTCGGCCGACGGTTATCCGGTAGCGGTCCGCGCGCTCGTCTCGGTCCGGGACGCCAGCGCGAACCGCAGTTCGCTGCGGCGGGCGACCGCGAGTTTGCGGTACACCCGCGTCAGGTGCTGCTCCACCGTACTGGTGGTGATGTTCAGGGCCTCGGCGATATCGCGATTGCGCTGACCGATCGCGGCCAGTTCGGCCACCCGCCGCTCGGCCGGGCTCAAGGCGTCGAAACCGGTGTCGACCAGGGTTTCTCGCGCGGCCGGCACCGGGTCGACCTGCAGCCGCGCCAGGAGCGGTTCGGCCCCGCAGATCTCGGCGAGTCGCGCCGCCTCCCGCAGCGGGGGCCGGGCCCGGTCCGACTCCCCCAGCGCCCGGTAGGCGTTCCCGAGATCGGCGAGCACCGTGGCCAATTCGAGTTCGTCGCCACCCGAGCGGGCCAGCGCCGCCGAGCGGCGCAGCAGCGTCACCCGCCGCAGCGGATCGCTGGTCGCGGCGAGCAGGCGCAGCGACACCCCGCCGGTGTGGTGCTGCTCGGCTCCGCCGATCAGGTCGAGGTGCCGGGTCACCAGATTCCGCACCTGCCGCTGCTGCCCGGATACCAGGCCGGCCGCGGCCAGGTCATTGCGCCACGGCGCCAGCCAGGCGAAGTCCATGTCCCACTCGTCCATCAGCCGCCCGCACCGGCGGAAGTGCCGCAGCGCCTCCTCGGGCCGGCCGGTGGCCAGGCAGTGCTCGCCGCAGGCACGCAGATAGCCCAGCGCGAAACGGGATTCGAACATGGCGCGCGGCATCGGCCGCTCCAGCTGCGCGGCGGCCTCGGCGTGCCTGCCCTGTGCGGTGAGCGCGCGCACCAGCACCGCGACCGCCCGGCCCAGCCACACCCCGAGCTGTTCGGCGGGCAGCAGATTGAGTGCCGCCAGGGCGTGCCCGGCCGCCTCGACCGGATTTCCCTTGCGCAGCAGCGTCTCCGCGCGCGCCGAGGCGAACAGCGCCTGCCAGGTCGGGGCGCGGCGCGCGGTGGCCTCGGCCAGCAGGGCGGTACACCAGGCGTCGGCGGCGTCGAGGCGATCGGTGTGCAGCAGGCAGTCGACCGCCGCCACCAGCACCTCGACGGTGGCGGGGGTCAGCCGGTGGTGTGCCAGGATGCGCTGGGCCGCGGCGGCGGTCTCGGCGGGCGAGCGCTGCTCCCACAGTCCCGCCAGCAGTGCGGCGGCCTGCCGGTGGGGTGAATCCCGGTCCGGCGACGGCGATTCCGGGCCGGAGCGGGCGCGGGCCAGCCACGGATGCCGTTGCGCCTGCACCGGATGCGTGTAGCGCAGCCACGCCCCGACGAATTCGAGCCGATCGGCCGCCGCCGCGTCCGTGCTGCGACGCAGCTGAACCAGCGCGTGATCGGCGTGCAGGACATGACCGTGCCACAGCATCTGCAGCACGGTCATGGGCAGCTCCGGATGCGGCACCCGCCCGGTGCGCAGGGCCGCCTTGAGCCGGCCGAAATTGCGGGTGCGGCACGACGGGTTGATCCGCCACTCCACCGCCACCAGCCGGGTCGCGATGGCGGCCCGCTCGTCGGCGCGTCTGCTGGCCCGATAGGCCAGCTCCAGATAGGTTCCGGCGCTGTCCAATTCATCGGCGTCGAAGTCGCGGTCGGCGACCTCCAGGAGCACCTGCGCCGCCCACGAGCCGCGGGCGTCGCCCGCCTCGACCAGGTGCCGGGCTACCGTCGCCGCGGGCAGGCCCTCCCGGAAGAGCAGTTCGGCGGCCCCGGTGTGCAGGGCGCGCCGATCCTCGTCGGGCAGGTCCCGCAGCACCGGGGCCGCCAGCTCCGGGTGCGGGCGGCACTCCCCCACGATCAGCCCGGCCGCCGCCAATTCCGCGACCACCGCCCGGATCTCGTCGAGTTCCGTGTCCAACAGCGCCGCGACCCGGCCCACCCCCGCGGCGGTCCCCAGCACCGCCACCGCGCGCGCGACCCGCAGCCGCTCCGCGTCCGCCGCGCTCACCTGGGTGGCGACCGCCCAGCTCGTCCTGGCGCCGGCCCCCACCGGCATATCCCCTCGGTCCCGAGCGACCGACCGTGCCATCTGACGTCCCTTTCACCGATCGGGATGCGCCCGACTGACAGGCGTGGCACGGCGAGCTTCGGTGTGCTGGAGCGGCATCATTGCAGCGAGGGCGCATGGGCGCCCAGGATCAGCCGGGGCACAACGGTTTCGAAATGTACTGCCAAACAGTGTATTTCACATCCGCCTAAGAGGTGGTGACGAGCGCGTGCGGGCGATAGACCAGGGCGGCCGCCGACGTGTCGTCCACCGCCAGGAACACCACCGCGCGCGCCTCGTCGAGCATGCCCTGGGTGGCCGCGCTCAGATACGCGTGCACCGGGCCCGCGGAATACGGGTCGCCGACGAAGGGGTCGATTCCGGCGACCGCGGCCGAGGGCACCCCGATCCGGTAGGCCACCCGCTCGCGGAAGCCGGGGGCGGGGGCCGGGGCCAGCAGTACCGCGCCGCCGGTGGCGAAGACACCGGGCTCCAGTCCTTCACCGGCCAGGCATTCGCGCAGCGCGGCCTCGGCCAGCGCGAGCGGGTCCCCGGTCTCGGTGCGCACGGTCAGCGCGGTGCGGCCGCCGGTGCCGGCCGTATCCAGGTCGGCCCACGCGGTCGGGGCGAGCGCGCCCGGGGTCTCGGTGGTGTAGATGCGGCCGAAACCGCCCGCGCTGTCGGAGGAATGCAGCAGGATGGCCGCACCGCTGGCGGCGTACGGGAAGTCCTCGCGGTCACGCTCGGTGGACGGGTGGGTGTCGCCGGCCACGATGAGCGCGTACTCGACATCGCCGAGACCGGTGAAGCACTGCGCGGCCATGAGCGCGTGCACCACCCCGGTGCCGCCGTTGAGCAGGTCGAAGGAGAACGCGGGTACCCGCCCGGTCGCGTACTCCAGGCCCACCTCGAGGCGCTTCTGGATCAGCGCGGCCACCGCGGGTTCGGCGATATTGCTGTCCCGGAACACCCCGGCATTGACCACCAGGCCGACCCGGTCGGCGGAGACCTCCGCCGCCGCCAGCGCCTGCGCGCCGGCGCGGGCGGCCAGCTCGAAGTAGCTGCCGGTGTCGGCGTCGGTGCAGACGGCCGCGGAAACGATTGCGGTGCTCATGGATTCAGGCCTCCAGCCGGGAGATGGTCGCGGCGAGGTGCCCGGAGACCACGCCGGACGCCTCGGGGATCAGCAGCACCTTGGAGCCGCGCGGAATCCGGCCCTGTGCCAGGTGTTCGCGCAGCACCAGGAAGTGCGAGGTGGACGCGGTGTTGCCGTATTCGGCGTAGACATTGAGCGCCTGCGGCATCGGGGTGTCGAAGTGCCGCTCGGTCAGCGAGCTGATGTAGTCGATGGCCGGGCCGCTGAACTGGTGGTGGATCCAGTAGTCGTACTTCTCGCTCTCCCAGGCCCGGCCGGTCTCCAGCAGGAAGTCGGCCATGCGCGAAATGCCCTGCAGGAAGCGGGATTCGCTGGCCAGCGCGCGGTTGTCGGTGTACATGGCGATGCCGGTGGTCTTGTCGCTGGGCATGCCGATGCAGTGCTCGGCGCCGGCCGAGGTGGTCATGAGCTCGATGTAGTGGATCTCGTCCGCGTCGTCGCCCTGGTCGTCGACCACCACGGCCACGGCCGCGTCGCCCACGGTCAGGGCGGCGAACTGCGGGTCGTAGGGCTGGGAGATCTCGCGGGTGGCGGTCTCGGCGATGGGGGTGATCTGCTCGCCGCTGACCACCAGGCCGCGGCGCACCACACCGGACTTGATCATGCGGTCCAGCACCAGCACGCCCGTGATCATGCCCGCGCAGGCATTGGACAGGTCGAAGTGCAGCGCCCGGCCCGCGCCGATGGCCGCACCCAGCTGGGCGGCGAAAGACGGTGCGAAACAGTACTGCCCGGGCCCGGTGAAGCGGGTGATCGACACCGAGATGATGACGTCCAGGTCCGCGGCGTCGTAGCCGGAGCGGGCCAGGCAGTCCTCGATGGCGTGGCGCGCCAGCGCGAACGACGATTCGTAATTCTCCGGATCGCTATTGTGCACGCGCCGGTTCTTGATTCCGGTAATTCGTTCCAGGTCCAATGCCCTGGGTACCGAAAGGCTGTTGATCACGTCCTCGGTGGAACGGATGGTCGTGGGTGTGTACGCACCGATCGATTCGAAGCGTGTACGCATGTGGCCCCCTGCTCTCTGGACTGAGCGTGTCCGGTCGAATGTGGCTGCGGCGGCCGCAATTCGGTGTCCCCCGAGCCGGCCCCGCTGATAATCCCGTAGCCCCGATGCCAAGTGAAACGCTACCGTACCCACCGGTAGACGAGTGTCCCACGCGCCTCACCAATCACAGTGCGCTCAAGCGATTTTCACGGCGTAATCGCTGGAAGGAAGTGGTGCGCACGCCGATCGGCGAATGGTCGCCGCGTCACCCCGTAGGGGTGGAATAGGGGGTTGCGAAGAACCGGTGTCGGTACCCGGGGACACACTAAAACTGTTGTATATCAAACGAATACGGAGCGCCACGTCTAGCGGTCCGACATCACCCCGTGTAGCCTCACCGATACATTCCTCGCATTCCTCGACAATTCACTGGGGGAAGTGTGTCGCATTCCTTGCCCACCATTTATTGGCGCGCTCTCGATCGTTTCAGCGATATCGTCGCCGCCCATCCCGAACGGGAGGCGGTGATCTATGCCGACGGCAGGAATCGGGACGGCCTGCCCGATTACCGTCACCTCACCTACGCCGAACTCGACGCGTGGTCGGACACCATTGCCGAGCGGTTCGCCGAGGCCGGCGTCACCCGCGGCGTGCGCACCATCGTGCTGGTGCGGCCGGGACCCGAGCTGTACGCCGTCCTCTACGGGCTGTTCAAGATCGGCGCGGTGCCGGTGGTGATCGACCCGGGCATGGGCATGTTCAAGATGCTCCGCTGCCTGCAAGCCGCCGACGCCGAAGCCTTCGTGGGCGTCACCGAGGCGCAGGCACTGCGCATCGTGTTCCGCGCCTACTTCCGCAAGGTGCGGATGGCGGTCACGGTCGGGCGCTCGTGGTGGCAGGGGCCCACCCTCGAAAGCTGGGGCCGCACACCGGCTTCCGCGCTGCCCGAACGCGAGCCCGCGCCCGATGACGAACCGCTGCTCATCGCGTACACCACCGGCAGCACCGGGCCCGCCAAGGCGGTGGTGCTCACCCACGGCAATCTCAGCGCCATGATCGACCAGGTGGACGCCGCGCGCGAGCACGTCGCGCCGGGCACCTCGCTCATCACCGCGCCGGTGGCGGGCATCCTGGAGCTGCTGCTCGGATCCCGGTGCGTGCTACCGCCGCTGATTCCCTCCAAGGTCGGGGCGACCGATCCGGCGCACGTCGTCGACGCGGTGCGGCGGTACCAGGTGAAGACCATGTTCGCCTCCCCCGCCGTGCTGATCCCGCTGCTGCGGCACATCGAGCAGACCGGGGCAGCGCTGCCGAGCATCCAGAGCATCTACTCCGGCGGAGCACCCGTCCCGGACTGGTGCATCGCGGCGCTGCGGCAGGTGCTGCCCGAGCCGGCGAAGGTGTACTCCGGCTACGGCGCGACCGAGGCGCTGCCCATGGCGACCATCGAATCCCGCGAGCTGCTGGGCGATCTGGTGGAGCAGGCGCACACCGGGTACGGGGTGTGCGTGGGCACGCCCGCGCTCCACGTGCAGGCGCGCATCATCGCCATCACCGACGATCCGCTGCCGGACTGGGCGGAGGCGGAGGCGCGGGCAGCCGATCTGGCGGCGTCGCGCGGGATCGGCGAGCTGGTGGTGTCGGGGCCGAATGTCAGCCCCCGCTACTTCTGGCCGCAGGCGGCCAACCGGACCGGCAAGATCGCCGACGGCGAGGTGATCTGGCACCGCACCGGAGACCTGGCCTGGATCGACGATGCCGGGCGAATCCGCTTCTGCGGGCGCAAGAGTCAACGGCTGGAGACGGCGAGCGGGCCGATGTTCACCGTGCAGGTCGAGCAGGTGTTCAACACCGTCGAGGGCGTGGCCCGCACCGCGCTGGTGGGCGTGGGTGCGCGCGGGGACCAGCAGCCGGTGCTGTGCGTGGAGCTGGCGCCGGGAGCCGACCGGGCCGCGGTCGAGGACCGATTGCGCGGGCGGCGCGACGAATTCGACATCACCAAGCCGGTGGCGGAGTTCCTGTTCCATCCGCGGTTCCCGGTCGACATCCGCCACAATGCCAAGATCGGCCGCGAGAAGCTGGCGGTCTGGGCGGCCAAACAGCTCGACGGGTAGGGCCACAGCATGAGAAGCCCGGCGCCGCAGGTGGTTCCGCTGGTCACGCGGTTGTACTTCCTGGCCGGGATCGCCGCCCGGTTGTATCTGGTGGCCGGACTGATCGCCGCGGTGGCCGGGCGTGCCCCGTCGAATCCGGCGCTGCGGCTGCTGTGGTGGGCCGGCGCCGCACTGTGCGCCGCGGATCCGGCCACCCGCATACCGGTCAGCATGGCCGCCGACGAACTGGCCAGCCGGATCGGCTGGGACACCGCGGCGCTGACGCCGCTCCTCGGCCGCGCCCGGCGACGCGACCACACACTTCTGGAGGCATCGTGAAAGCAGCAGCATCGTGAGGGCATTGGTGACGGGGGCCTCCGGCTTCCTGGGCGGCGCGCTCACGCGCCGGCTGGTGCGCGACGGGGACCACGAGGTGGCGATTCTGGTGCGGCGCACCAGCAATCTGCGGGACCTGGCCCCGGTGCTCGACCGGGTGCAGCGGGTGGTGGGCGATCTCGGCGACCCCGACTCGCTGGAACGCGCCGTCGCCGGGGTCGATGTCGTGTTCCACAGCGCCGCCCGCGTGGACGAGCGCGGCACCCGCGCCCGCTTCTGGACCGAGAACGTCGCCGCCACCGCGCGATTGCTGGCCGCTGCCCGGGCGGCGGGCGCGCAGCGGTTCGTGTTCATCTCGAGTCCGAGCGCGCTCATGGACCGTGACGGCGGCGACCAGATCGATATCGACGAGTCGGTTCCGTATCCCCGCCGCTACCTCAACCACTACTGCGAGACCAAGGCCGCCGCCGAACGCCTGGTGCTGAAGGCGAATACGCCCGGATTCATCACCTGCGCGCTGCGGCCGCGGGCCATCTGGGGTGCGGGCGATCGATCCGGTCCCATTGTGCGGCTGCTCGAACGGGCAGCGGCCGGGACCCTGCCGGATCTGTCGGCCGGGCGCGAGGTATACGCCTCGCTGTGCCATGTCGACAATATCGCCGAGGCCGCGGTCAGGGCCGCTGCCAGCGAGAATGTCGGCGGCAAGCCGTATTTCATCGCCGATGCGGAGCGGACCGACGTGTGGGGGTTCCTCGGTGACGTCGCCGCGGACCTCGGTTATCCGCGGCCCGGCCGCAGGCTCGATCCGCGCGTGGTGGCGCTGGTGGTGTCGGTGATCGAAAACCTCAGGCGGGTACCGTATCTCGCCGAACACTGGACGCCGCCGCTGTCGCGGTACTCGGTGGCGGTGATGACCCGCTCGGGCACCTACGACACCTCCGCGGCCACCCGTGATTTCGGATACCGGCCCGTCATGGATCGCGACACCGGCATGACCGAACTGAAATCCTGGATCCGCAGCGGGGAGGTGATCGCCGGATCCACCCGCTGACCAGCGCTCGGACGCTCCCCTCAAAACTTGTGTTACGCGCGGTACCGGCTAACATGGCTGGTACCGCGCGAGGGTGAGTCGGTGCTGACGGCCCTCGAGGCCGCAGAAGCAGTGCAGCACCGCTACTCAATGAGGAGAGCGCCCGATGCCGGAGTTCGACTATCACGGCGTATCCGTCGCCTACGATCGCGCCGGGTCCGGGGATCCGATCCTGTTCCTGCACAATATCGGCGGTGACCGGCGCATCTGGGTGAACCAGACGCGCGCGCTGGCGGCCACCAACACCGTGTACGCGCTGGACCTGTTCGGCTACGGCGACTCCGACTCACCCGCGGACGGCTACACCGTCGACAACTACGTGCGCATGGTGTCGGAGTTCATCGACACCCACGGGCTCACCAATGTCACGATGGTCGGCAACTGCTTCGGCAGCGCGCTCTCCCTGCTGTACGCACGCCGCAACCCGCAGAATGTGCGTGCCCTGGTGCTGTGCAGCCCGCTGACCGCCGCCACCCTACGGCCCACCCCCACCGGATGGACCGCGCGCGCGGCCGCCCAGCTCCCGCTCGACTCGGTCGCGGGCGCGATCCGGCTGCCCGGTTTCGCCGCGAATCTCGTCGTCCGCGAACAGCTCGGCCCGCGCGGCCGCGGCATGGGCGCCTCCCCCTTCACCGGCCTGCGCCACCGCTGGAGCGAACCCCGCCGCCTGCTCCCACCCGCGGCCATCGCCCGCGACCTCCCGAAGCTGGCCGTCCTCGACGACTTCCGTCCCGCCCCCGGCTTCCCGCCCATCACCACCGTCTGGGGCGCCAAGAACCACATCCTCTCCGCCGCCGCCGGCGCCCGCCTCAATGCGACGCTGTGCCCGTCCGAATCCATCGAACTCCCCGACTGCGGCCACCTGGTCATGCTGGAACAACCCGAAACCGTCACGGCCGCAATCCGTTCCGCCACCCGCACCGCCCTGGCCGGCTGACCAGGGCCCCGCCTGGTACATCTCGGTCGGCGCGGAGAACGACCTGGAGGGCAATGTCGGCGCATACCACTATGTTTCGTTCGTGCAATCCATGCCCGACCTCGATCATCTCGACGCGGACTGCGTCACCAGCCCGGCTCGGCACTGGATCAGTGCCGGGCCGCTCATGCTCTACGACAACTCGCAGCGGTAACCACTGCCCGGTCTCGTCGGGAAATCCGGATCTGGTGGGACGCTTCGCAGGTCAGCCTGCCGCGCGATGCAGCAGGGTGGCCAGCTCGTGGAGTCGTGCGGTCAGTTCCGGGGGGTCGAGGACGCAGAACTCGAAACCGAAGCCCGCAACGTAGATGGCGATGGCGTCGAGGGAATCGGCGCCGGTGTGCAGGATGCAGGTGTCCGGGTCGACGGCCTCGAGGACGCCGACGGTCGGGGCGATCAGCTCGGCGGCCCGTTCGGCGGAGGTCAGCAGGGTGATGCGGGCCTGATAGCGGTACGGCGCGGTGGTGACGCCGCGAGAGACCTGGGCGGCGGCGTCGGGGGCCTCGCGTGGTGTGAAGCGGGGGCCGGTGGGGATGCGCGGGGTGAGGCGGTCGACGCGGTAGGTGCGCCAGTCCTCGCGGTCCACGTCCCAGCCGGTCAGGTACCAGCGGCGGCCGATGTGCACCAGGCGGTGCGGTTCGGTTGTCCGGCGCGAGGATTCGCCCTCGTGGGTGCGGTAGTCGAATCGGAGGCGATGCTGGTCACGGATGGCCGCGGCGATGGCGGTCAGGGTGTCCGGGTCGACGCGCGGGCCGCCATCGGGGACGGCCACGGTCGCGGCCTGCAAGGCCGTCACCCGATGCCGTAGCCGCGAGGGCAGCACCTGCTCGAGTTTGGCCAGCGCCCGCAGCGAGCTCTCCTCGATGCCCGCGATCGTCCCGCCCGCCGCCGTGCGCAATCCCATGGCCACGGCGACTGCCTCGTCGTCGTCGAGCAGCAGCGGCGGCAACTGTGCGCCCGCGCCCAGCCGATATCCGGCCGCGCCGGCGGTGGCGTCGACCGGATAGCCGAGGGCGCGCAGCTTGTCGATGTCGCGGCGCACGGTGCGCACGTCGACCGCGAGCTGGGCGGCCAGTTCCGCGCCGCTCCACTCGCGCGGGGTCTGCAGCAGCGACAGCAGGCGCAGCAGCCGGGCGGAGGTTTCCAACATGAATTCGATTCTGCCGCACAGCTAGGGCAGAACCTGTCCTAACTTCCTTCTACCGTGGTTCTCATGAGCGAACAGATCACGCCCTTCCGCATCGACATCCCCGCCGAGCAGCTCGACGACCTGCGCCGGCGACTCGATGCCGCGCGTCTGCCCGCCCCGCTGCCGGGCGACGACTGGGACACCGGCGTTCCGGTGCACTGGTTGCGCGCGCTGGTCGACCACTGGCGGACCGGATACGACTGGCGCGCTGCCGAGGCCGAGCTCAACCGGTATCCGCAATTCGTCACCGAGATCGAAGGGCAGCGCATCCACTTCCTGCACATCCGCTCCGCCGAACCGGGCGCGGTGCCGCTGCTGCTCACCCACGGCTGGCCCGGTTCGATCGCCGACTTCCTCGACGTCATCGGCCCCCTGAGCGATCCGCGCGCCCACGGCGGCGATCCGGCCGATGCCTTCCACCTGATCATTCCCTCGCTGCCCGGGTTCGGATTCTCGGGACCGGTCGGCGACTCCGGTTGGACCCGGGCCCGTATCGGCCGGGTCTGGGCGGAGCTGATGAACCGGCTCGGCTACGAGCGCTACGCCGTGCAGGGCGGCGACATCGGCGGCGCGGTCAGCCCCGAAGTGGCCCGCACGGCGCCGGATCGGGTGATCGGCGTGCACGTCAACGGCGGCCCGAACCTGCCGCCGCCCTCGGCCGCGGACGACATCGACGAACTCACCGAGCTCGAGCGGGACCGGGTGCGGCGCATCCAGGCGTTCATGCGAGAGGAGTTCGGGTACGTCGCGATTCAGTCCACCCGGCCCCAGGCCCTGGCATACGGACTGGTGGATTCGCCGGTGGGACAGCTGGCCTGGATCATGGACAAGTTCCGGGAGTGGACGCATCCGCGCGGCGTGGACCCGGACAAGATCATCGACCGCGATCGCCTGCTCACCACCGTCATGCTCTACTGGCTCACCGGCACCGCGGGTTCCGCGGCCTATGTCGGGTACGCCAACACCGGGGAGTGGGGTGTGCCCGGCGTGAATTCCGGTGTGCCGACCGCCGTCATCGCCTTCGCCCACGACGTCTGCATCCGCCGCTACTGCGAGCAGTCCAACACCATCACCCGCTGGGTCGACGTGGATCGCGGCGGGCACTTCGCGGCCATGGAGGAACCCGAGCTGCTGGTCGCCGACATCCGCGAGTTCTTCCGCGACCTGCGCTAGGTGTGCTCTCGCAGGAGCCGGTCTCCGTCATCGTGGTCGATGCGACGGCCAACTCCTCGTGCAACGCCGGCCCGGTGGCCGGCGCCGCACGAGGTGGTCGTGGTGTGTCTCAGGCGTTGACGCTGACGACCCCGGCGGCCCCGCCTCCGATGTAATGCACGCCGTCGAGGCCCTGAGCTTGGCTGAGGGTGTCGGTGAGGTGCCGGATGGTGACGCCGTCGAGGATGGAGTGGAAGTGGCCGTCCTCGGTGAAGTTCACATTGCCACCCTCGACGAAGGCCAGGAGCACGGTGTCCTCGGTGTTGTCGGCGGGGCAGACGAAGGTGTGCACCGAACCGGCCGGCTCGTAGAGGTAGGAGCCCGCGGTCTGCATCTGGTCCGGGTATTCCAGGTAGTGCCAGCGGCCCGCCAGGGTGTATCCCTGTGCGATGCCGGTGTGGTAGTGCAGTGGCACCGCGGCGCCGGGCTCGAAGATCGCGAGCACGACCCACTGGCCGGTCTCGAGGTCGAGGCGCAGCGGCTTGAAGTGGACGCCCGGACCGAGAGCGTCGCGGATCAGCGGGATGTCGTTGGAATTGACGGTGAGCAGCTCGCCCTGGGGCAGGGCGACCAGCGGCAGCGGCGTACCTGTGCTGGTGGTCGCAGACTGCGGTGCGGCGGTGAGTGTCATGACTGTTCCTCTCGAGGGGTGACAGCGGCAGGTCGGTCGACGTTGCCGTAGGTGGTGCGAAGCTCGTTCCCGGACTCGGGCGAGTGCAGTGGGGTCGCGCCGACCTGGCTGCGCAGGTGCGGCAGGACATGGTGGGCGACGCGGTCGGGCTCTTCGAGCCACACCCAGTGCCCGGCACCGGCGATCTTGTGGATCCGCGCCGACGGGAACGGCACGCGCTGCCGATCGGCCAGGTCCGTGGGGAGATAGACGTCGGCGGTGCCCCAGACGACCAGGCAGGCGAAGTCGTGACGAGCCAGCGCCGCGGCCAGCGCCGGCATCGCGGAGACCGAGGTGGACCGGTACAGGCGCAGAACGGCCCGCTTGGTCCCCCACGGCCCAAGATGCGCACCCACTCGGGCCACCCACCGCCGGTCCAGACCGGGGTTGTCATGTCCGAGCAGGCCCCGGACCAACCATGGGGTGGCACCGCGCTGGAACAGCTCACCCACCAGAGGCAGTCGCCAGACCCGGGCCAGCCGGTGCCAGCGGTAGTCGAGCATCACCCCGGTATTGACCAGGGTGATACTGGCGACCTTCTCGGGATGGTCAGCGGCCCACGTCAACGCCCACGGACCGCCGAAGTCATGCGCCACCAGATGCACCCGCTCCAAGCCGAAGGCCGCGATCACACCGTCGAGGTGACGGGCGTAACCGGCGACGGTGTAGTCCTGGTCGGCTCGTTTCTCGGCGCCGGCGAAGCCGGGCATGTCGGGGGCGATGACCTGGGCGAACTCGCTGACCGGCTCCATCAGGGACAGCCAGTCGGCGCCGCCGCCGGGGTTGCCGTGTACGAACACCACGGCCTCGGTGGGCGAGGCCTCGCGCGGACCACCCACCAGCACCGGCGATCTGACATCGCCCACGACGACCTGACGATTCTCGAACGCGGTACTCACGACAGGTCGACCGCCCACGGGTCGGTGGCCAGCAGCGCCGAGGTGGTCAGTGCGGCAGTGCGGTGCCGGCCGACCTCCTGGTAGCCCGGGTCCATCACCATGTCCAAGAACGCGGACCGCGAGGGGTAGTGCACCAGCAGGATCGTGTCCCACCATGCGTCGCCCTCGTGGCCGATGACGACACTGCCGGCGTCGCCGACGTACACGATCGAGGCACCCACGCGCTCCAGATGCGGCTGTACCTCACGGGCGTAACGCAGGTAGCTGTCGCGGCCCCCCTCGTCGTCGAACTTCAGCAGGTTCACCATGATCACCGGGCCACTGGCCTGCCCGGCCGCCTCGACCAGAGCACCGACCTGGTGCTCGGTCGGGTCGATGTACACGGATGACTCAACGGTCATGGCAGCCTCCTGGGCGATCGTCACAGGGCCACACGGCCCTGTGACGCAGGACACTACGAACCGCGGGCATGTGCCGTCTCGGTCAACCGCAACAGACTTCGACCGCCTCACTGTGCTGCCGCAACAGTCGGCAACTCACGGGTGGGTCAGCTGGAGGGGAGCCCGCGCAGGGCAGGCAGCAGCGCCAGGGCCACGCGGAGATCGAGATCGCCGCTCCCGATCGCGTGACCGAGGATGCTCTCGGCCTGCCGGACCCGGTAGTTGACCGTGTTCGGGTGGATGTG